>JAFRNH010000087.1 GCA_017430235.1 Paludibacteraceae bacterium
AGCGTCTGCCTGATGCTTGTTTTGGTTGTTTCTAAAAATTAAACGAAAAGTAAAGACAATATGAAGAAAGAAGAAATCAAAGATCTTTTCGACAGATTTGAATCTATCGCCTGTGATTATGAGGGCGTTGAGTGTTGGAGTGCACGCGAACTTTGTGGATTATTGGGATACGCAAAGTGGGAACGTTTTGAAGGTGTAATCGAAAGAGCGAAAGAAGCTTGCACCAGTGTAGGAGAACGAATTGAGGATCATTTTCCCAGCGCCGGGAAAATGATAACCGTAGCCAAAGGAGCTCAACGTGAGGTAGTTGACTATATGCTTACCCGCTATGCCTGCTATCTTATAGCTCAGAATGGAGACCCTCGGAAGCCCGAAATAGCATTTGCCCAAAACTATTTCGCCGTACAAACCCGTGTGGCCGAAATGGTTGAAAAACGCTTGTTAGAATATGAACGAGTACAAGCTCGCCACAAATTGGCAGAGACCGAAAAGCGTTTGTCTGGCGTTCTTTATGAGAGAGGTGTCGACAGCAAAGGCTTTGCACTAATTCGATCCAAAGGTGACAAGGCACTTTTCCACTTGGACACTGCGATTTTGAAGCGCAAACTAGGAGCTCCGGAGAGTCGCCCTCTTGCTGATTTTCTCTCCACCATAAACATAAAAGCAAAAGATTTCGCCACGGAAATGACATCCGTTAATGTTCAGCAGAAAGATTTGCGTGGCATAGAGCTGATAAGTAACGAACACGTTGAGAATAACTTGGCTGTGAGAAAGATAATGCTTGATAGAGGTATTATCCCAGAGAACCAACCTGCTAGTGAAGACATCAAGAAAGTGGAACGCCGACTCACATCAGAAGAGAAAAAAGTTTTGCCCAAGAAAAAGTGAGCGTAAAGGTTTTTTTAAGAGGGTGTATCAAAAATTGAATTTTGATACACCCTCTTACCTTGCCGACAAATGGAAATCATCATTACCAACAATAGAAGAGTTGGAGACTGAACCAAACAACGTAGAGCGAGATTAGCATTCCTGTAAAAAATCCATTTTCACTTCCCAAATCTTATATTTTTCTCTATCTTTGCTTTGTTGTTGTGAATAAAATACAGCGACAGTTACATACATAAAGCGTCAGCCTGATGCTTGTTTTTGGTCGTTTGAAACGTAGGAAATTTCAAGACTGAGTATCAAAAACAATGCAAAAGACGATGCTACGGGTATGATATATACGCCCGTAGTGTGCATGGACATTTTGTTCCGTGCACACTTTAAGGGTTTGCTATAATATCGTACAACGTGGGTATCGCTTTGCTTGTCTATACTCAATGGTTTCCTACGACCACAAACGACAGACGGGTAAAGGTTCAGATACCCACGTTTTTTGTGTGTGGCTGTAGGATAATAGATTGTAACATAGTCCGATTCGGGGTGTTTGGCGGACGAGTATTTTTGCTTGATGGTCAAATTTATATGAACGGATTATCATTGTTTGCAAATGTTGGTATAGCTGAAACATATCTTTCACAAGTTGGTGTAGACATTGTTGTTGCAAATGAACTACTGCCTGATCGTGCTAGGTTTTACCAACATCTATATCCTGATTGTAATATGATTTGTGGAGATATTACCAACCCACTAATATACAATAGTATAATTGATGAATCTCATAATAACAATGTTGAATTTATTATAGCGACTCCCCCTTGCCAAGGAATGAGTATTGCAGGTCAAATGGATCCTGAAGATCCAAGAAATTATCTTATTACTTATGCAATTGATGTAATACGTAACCTTGGACCACGATATGTGTTAATGGAAAATGTTTTTATGCAATTGCAGACTACTATTAGATATAATGGTCAACATATTCTTATTCCAGAAATTATTGAAACAACACTAGGTGATGATTATTATATTGAAAAGAAAGTAATTGACACAAAGTTTTATGGCGTACCGCAACAAAGGAAAAGAGCAATATTCCTTTTGTCAAGAAAAGACAATGGCACCCCGTGGACGTTTCCACCATATAATGAGCAAATAGTTACACTTGAGCAAGCTATTGGTGATTTACCATCATTAGATCCTTTTGTTAAGGAAATAGAGTATAGGAATGTCTTTCCTGATTATGAATTAAAAAGACAAAGAGGGCTAGAAGTATCACGATGGCATTTCCCACGTCCTCATGTATGGAGAAATGTAGAAGTGATGATGCATACACCAACAGGGAAAAGCGCCCGCCAAAACTCCATCTTTTTCCCTAAAAAAAAAGATGGGACTATGGTTGGCGGTGCACCAAGAACTTACATGCGTATGGAATGGGATCACGCAGCTCCAACTATAACAAGTTATAATCACACAATTTCATCGTTTCAAAATGTTCATCCTGGCCGTTTAATAGAAGGTACAGAATTGTATTCTGACCCCAGAGTATTAACTATTTTTGAGATGATGAGAGTTATGAGTTTACCTGATAATTGGGATATTCCTAATTGGGCAAGCGAATCACTGATACGCAAAGTAATTGGTGAAGGTGTTCCCCCACTTGCAGTACGAAGAATTGTAGAAGTATTAGATATACATTGATAAAAATGAACGCTTTATCTTTATTCGCTAATGTAGGCATAGCCGAAACGTATTTATCAAATATTGGTATAAATGTCGTTGTTGCAAATGAAATAGATGAACAACGTTCAAAATTCTATAGTTATTTATATCCTACATGTGATATGATTCAAGGTGACATTACTGATCCATTAATTTATGATAGAATAATATCTAAAGCAAAAGAGGCTCAAGTTGATTTAATAATGGCTACACCTCCATGTCAGGGGATGAGTATTGCTGGGCATAACAGTCCGTATGATGAGCGTAATAGTCTTATCAAATATGCTATTGACGCAGTTATAGATTTAAATCCCAAGTTTGTTTTCTTTGAAAATGTTACTCTGCAACTTGTTACACCTATCATATATGAAGGAGAAGAAATCAAGATACCTGAATATATACATAGAAGATTAAGTCCAAGATATAAAATCAATCATAATGTTGTAACGAATGCTATGGATTATAGCGTTCCCCAAAGACGTGAAAGATGTATTTATTTACTTGTTAGAAATGATATAGATAAAGAATGGGAAT
The DNA here is from genome assembly GCA_017430235.1 of Paludibacteraceae bacterium. Classification (GTDB taxonomy): domain Bacteria; phylum Bacteroidota; class Bacteroidia; order Bacteroidales; family Paludibacteraceae; genus UBA1181. Next base: position 3,136 of record JAFRNH010000087.1, read on the forward strand.
TTCCCAAACCAAGCCGGATAATCACATTGGAAGAAGCTTTCAATGGCATTCCTGATTTATGGCCAACAATTAAAGAGAATGCATATCAGGGTTTTCTTCCACCAAACACAGAGGAATCCTTGAATTTTCACAAATGGCATAAACCTCCAATACACGTATGGCGAAATATTGAATGTATGTTACATACCCCTACGGGAAATACAGCTTTTGACAATTCCTTTTACTATCCCAAAAAAACAAACGGAGAGCGTGTTAGAGGCTATGATACAACTTATCATAGATTATTTTGGGATAAGCCAGCTGCAACAGTTACGATGTGGAATGGGATATTGGGATCTCAAAACAATGTACATCCAGGTAGATTCTGGAAAAAAGATAATAATGGAGACTGTTTATATACAAACCCTAGGGTGCTTACTATATATGAACTGATGGTGGTTTCATCCCTACCTTTGGATTGGAATATTCCTGACTGGGCAAACGATCAACTTATTCGATTTGTTATTGGAGAAGGGATTCCACCGTTGATGGTTAAAAAAATAATAGAGCAAATAATGTTTTAATTAATTATGGATAGGAACAATAATAAAATTAATTTGCCCACTAATACAACTGATATTGGGACATTAGCAAAATATCTTAAATACATTGATGAAAGAGGGTCGGTTGATAGAGATAATGAACAAGAAGTTTTTGCTCTAGTAAAGATACAGGAAAGTCGAAAAAATGTTACGAATCCTGCTAGGGATACCCACACGAAATCCACTTTGAAGTCGTTTGGATTAATTGATGTTGCAGAAGATGAATCGTTTTCAGTTTCTTCTTTGGGGAAAGAGGTTCTTAATTATTTTTCTAATGAAAACTCATATACTGAAGAAGATCGAATAGCTTTAATGCTTAAAGTGTTATGTAGATGGGAAATCAATGACAAATATGGCAGGCATATTCATCCTGGTTTTATCTTGATGAAGTTGCTGTGTGATTCTGATTTAGATTACTATATCACAAATCATGAATTATCCCATTTTACTACTTCCCAAAGCTTTATGACAGATGAGCAATATGATGAAATTAAACAATATATACTTGATTTCAGAAAACAAAAATTTCCATATGATCAGGATTGGAAAAGGTCTAAATCGGATATATTTCTTTCGACTTTCGATACAAATTGGGGGTTATTAACAAGGAATACTAGAACAGATACATTGAATGAGAGGGATTACAAAACCCTATTGGCACAATGGGAAGGGCAGACAAATCCAGGTACTGATGACGATGACACTCAAGAAGACACTGTAGATAAAGATTCTTCCTTAGGTGTGAATGCTTTTATTGTTAATGAATGTAGGTTAAATGGCTTAGCTGCGTATGTAGCTCGTTTATATTTGTCCCTTCTTGAAGGAATTAAGGTTCGTGACTACTTATCTTATTTTTCTTCTTCAAACAAAAAAAATGCAGAAATTAATTTTTCCAAACAATTCTTCTACAAAGCATCTAGCTCGGAAAAATTCCTACCCTATCTCACCGTCTTGCACACCAAACCATTTGTCCTTTTGGCTGGTATCAGCGGAACGGGTAAAAGCCGAATTGTGAGGGAGTTGGCAAAAGCAAGTGTTACCGAAGAGTTACAGCAAAAATATGACTCACAATCGGTGGCGAACGGATTCGACCGTCGTTCGCTTCATAAACCTGCCAACTTCGAGTTGGTGCAAGTGAAACCAAATTGGCACAACTCGCTTGAGGTTGTCGGCTACAAATCGAACATTGGCGGTCCGCATTATGAGTTTACGCCTTTCGTTGAGTTTGTGGCAAGGGCATGGAAAAATCCTACAGTTCCATTCTTCCTATGCTTAGATGAGATGAATCTTGCTCCTGTTGAGCAGTATTTTGCCGAGTTTTTGAGCGCAATCGAGAGCCGTTCAATCGAAAACGGCGAGTACGAGACCGACCCAATAGTCAAGCCGTTTGCGGAGTTTGGAGACGAGGTTTGCAACGATATGCTCAACCACCTTGTGGGCAGTGTTGATGCGGCTAATGTCAGGGCCGACAGCCTTGAAGCCAAACTTGTTGAGCGGTTCAAAACCAAAGGATTGACTTTGCCGCCTAACTTGCTTGTGCTTGGCACAGTCAATATGGACGAGACCACCTTCTCGTTCAGCCGCAAAGTGCTCGACCGCGCAATGTCAATCGTTATGAACGATGTTGAGTACGATAGTTTCTTCAGTGGCGAGAGCGAAAATACTGTGGATGATATGGATGACAATATGCGCGATTGGCTCATTCGCAGGCCGATACGCGGATTGGATGTTGCCGAAGGAGACGATTTGAACGCTGTAAAAGAATACCTGAAAGCCATAAACGAGAAGTTGGACAACACGCCGTTCAAGCTTGGCTACCGTGCCGCAAATGAGGCGTTGCTCTATGTGAGCGCAGCGCGACAGTTGAATGCCGAAGCTAATATCAATGTGGCTTTGGACGAGTTTACACTGATGAAAATTCTTTCACGCATTGAGGGCGATAAACGTTCGATTGGTGATTTATTAGATAATCTGCAATCGGTAATAACTGACGTTTATCCAAAATCGCACGCGAAGTTGAATAATATGAAGGAAACGCTTAACTGCAAACAATTCGTTTCGTATTGGACCTGATGATAGAGAACTCACCCATCCAACACCTTGAAGTCCGAAACCGAGATGTGACCATTCGCTTCACTTGCCCCAACTATGGCAAGCGAATAAGCGAGTGTGCCAGTAATTTAATGATCGCTGATGATAAGCCTGAGACGCAAATCCGCAAAAAGGCGATTTTCGGGCAGACAACCGAGGGGGTCGAGTTTCGCCGAAATTCACAATCCGACGAGGATTGGGTAACCGAGGACGAAACCAATGATTGGGACGCTTTCTTCTTCGAGAACACAGATTATCCGCTTCATGCAATACCTAACAGCCACGATGTCAAGTTGAAAGGGCTTGTCATTGGCAAGGAGAATATTTTGCACGTTGCGGCTGAAGACGGCATAATTTTCGGGGCAATCAACTATCGGAATCAAGTGGGCAGAACCCAAATACAGGTTGATTATGAGAAAAATGGCGAGCCTCTGAGCCTTGTCTTCACCACCGAAGTGCTGAGCTACAAGATGGACTACCGCACCGATATGCGCAGCGTGATTCGCAATATTGAGGAGGAATTTGCGATGCTCAGTTATTCGTATCTGAAAAAGACATACTTGACATTCTGCACGTCGAACAACGAGTCGCCCGACTTGATCTGGTGGCAGATTTTCCGCGATTGCTTCAGAAAAATCACCGATGCCGCACGGCTCATTATCGGCAATCCCAAACGGCGACTGCAAACCATGGTGCGCTACGAACGTGCCGAAAGGATGCCCTATATGCCTGTCGATTTGGAAAATGAATACGAGGAGTTCAAAGACAATCCTGCGCACCTTTACCGTATGGAGGAGATGTACCTGAGCAAGGATACAATTGAAAACCGATTCCTGAAATATGCCCTTGCAAGCATTCTCGACCGTTTCAATCGCGTCCGTCGCAATGTGGAGCAGGTGCTGAAAGCCGACAATATTGGTATGAGTGTCGAAATTAAGGCGATGGGCGAAGAGTTGAACATACTTGCCAACGATTCGTTTTTCCGTGGCATTGGCACATTCCGCGGGTTCACGCAAGATTCGCTGGTGATGAAACAGGCGGCGGGCTATCGCGATGTTTACGAGAATTGGGTTATTCTGCAGTGTGGCTACGACTTGCAGGACGGCGTCATGCAACTTGAAGTGAAAGACATTTCTGAACTCTACGAGATTTGGTGCTTCATAATGGTGAAGCGGATGGTGCAGCACATTTTGCGCAACAAGGCTTCGCTCAAAGGAAACGAAACGAAGGTGGAAGGCAACTTTATCAAGACCTTGCTTCAGGGCAGCAAGTCGGAAGTTATCTTTATCGAGAACGAGCACCCCGATGTGCAGCTCGCTTCGCTGATGTACAATGCCACAACCGACGATGAGGAGCAATTGAAGGATGAGTCGGTGATGAACCAAAATACCGATATTGCCAACACCACGTCGAAGACCACTGAACAGCGCCCCGACATTGTTCTGCGGCTCAGCAAAACCGCTGATTCCATACAGTACACCTATCTTTTCGATGCCAAATACCGCATTCGCGACACCCGTGTGAAAAACGTCGATGTGCCCCCTGTCGATGCCATAAACCAACTTCACCGCTACCGTGATGCTATCTACTACAACCAATCCACCGATGAACGTCTGAAACGTGAGGTGATTGGCGGCTACGTTCTTTATCCAGGCAATATGACTAAAAATGAGTTCGTTGGCTCATACTATCAGCGCAGTGTCGATGAAGTGAACATTGGTGCCTTCCCGTTGAAGCCTGGCGGACATTGGCAAAAAATGTATGATGAAGACGGCAAATGCAACGATTTGCTGCTTGACGCCACTTCACCCGAAGACGTTCTGTACCACCAGATTAAAACTTGGCTTGAAGATGACAAACCTGCGGAAACATTGCTTGAACGGGCTATTCCGCAGAGAGGGTTGAGGTATACAACAAAAGGGAAACAAGTATATATAGGGTATGTAAAAGCAGAAAATCCTGATATTGAATTGTTCCGTACTAATCAAGCAAAAACATATTACAGCGGAAATATCGATTTCGACGATGTTGATATTCAAACGTTAGCATATTTGTTGCCTATAGTGGCAGGTAAGGTTCAAGGCGTTTATGAAATAGAATCCGTCAATTTTAGAAAACTTTCAAAAATCCGACCTTTAAAACAAGGTGAGTCTGACAATCTTCGAATAGTTTTTGCCTTAGGCAAATTTGAACCATTTGTAAAATCACCCATTCCAACCCAAAACAAACTTCATAACAACGAAGTTTGCACTTTAGAAGAGGCGAAAAAGAAAATTCTGGAATTGACGACGAAATAGCGTTTGCCAAGTTGTCTTTTCCGTGTTTTCCACCTTTCCGTAGTTAAGAAAATCTGCTATAAATAGCACGTCATATATGCAGGAATCAGAAGTATGCTATCGTCTTTCCGAATATCTTTTGTGGCCTCACACCAAATTTTATTTTGCCATTTTATAGCCCCACACCAAATTTCGTATTGAACAATGTGTCAAAACTCGGGTGGAAAATGTGTAAATGAACATACAATAACTTGTAATCAACCGCAGGGCGTTGCCTTAGACTATATCTGTTATGGGCTTTCAGCCCAAACGCAAGTGTTTTCAATTATTCAAGGAACTATAAATAAAATTTTCGTGCCTCCTTATTTCTAAAAAGTACCGAAAATTCAAGTAACAAAACACGAAAAAGTACCGATATTTCAAGTAAAATGGGGTTGGCCTTGTGTAATAACCTTGAAAAGTCATAACCTTGTCCCCAAAAACTCGGGTGGAGATACCCGTTCCTTAACTATACTTTTTACACCACATAAGGAACGAGTGTCGCGATAGTTGATGATTTTATTCAGTATAGGAATATAAAATTTGAGACTTTTATTCAATATAGAAACATAAAAAAACCATTTCTGCAAGTAAAATAGGTTTGAGTTCGTCCAATAATCTCGAAAAGCTGCAAAATCTAAAATTGCTTTTATTTGAAAATTGGTTTACAAATTGGAAATTATTTGTAATTTTGTAACCTTGATTTGAGAATGATTGGTGTTATGGAATTAAAGGAAATATTCAGTGCAAGACTAAAGAATGCACGTGTCATCAACGGCATGTCAATGGATGAACTCTGCTCCAAGATGAACAACTTAATATCGAAGCAGACCATTTCGAAGTACGAGTCTGGCAAGATGTTGCCAAACTCCACTAATCTTATTGCCCTTGCTAATGCACTGGATGTGAAACCGGACTATCTCTTGCGCCCCTTCTCTGTATCACTTGATAGAATAGAATTCCGCAAAAAATCGAAGATGAGTGTGAAAGATGAAAACTCTATCAAGGAAAGAATTCGTGACAGGATAGAGCGATACATTGAAATAGAGGAAATATTAAACATCAACTCCAATTTCAGCAATCCTATCAAGAACAATGCTGTAACTTCATCCTCTGATATTTATCGGATTGCAGCAGAATTGAAGGATCTTTGGCAATTGGGACAGGATGGCATTCCATATGTAATAGAAATGCTGGAGGAACATTGTGTAAAGGTGATGGAAATGGATGCACCGGATACCTTTGATGGTTTGAGTGGCCTCGTTGGAGATCACAAACCCATCATCGTTCTGAACAAGAACTTCCCTGTGGAACGAAAGCGTTTCACCGTTATGCATGAGTTAGGCCACTTGCTTCTTGATTTTGACGAGTCACTTCCACAGAAGGATGTAGAGCGTTTCTGCAATCTGTTTGCCAACGAGATGCTGATCTCTCAAGATGTTTTCAAGAAACTGTTGGGCGCGTCTCGTCATGACATTTCTTTGAACGAACTTCGTGCTATCCAGTTGAACTTTGGACTCTCAGTAGATGCTCAGATGTTTAAGGCCAGACAACTAGACATCATTAGCGATTCGCGCTACAAATATTTCTGCATCACTAAGAACCAAAATCCCGCATTTAAGAAACTAGTGGAAAGAAGTACCTATCACGAAGAGCAGTCCACCAGATTTGAGAGCCTTGTCTATCGAGCTTTGGCCTCTGAACTGATAAGCTATTCCAAGGCCTCTGTGCTATTGAATGAATCAATCGACGTAGTTCGCGAACAGTTAGAGTTGGTATAGAGACATGGATATTGTAATCAATGACACAAATATCTTCTTGGACTTGTATGACGTGGATTTGCTTGACACGTTTTTCCAATTGCCAGTACAAGTACATACTGTTGACTTCGTTGTCGATGAAATCAAACAACCCGCACAGCATAGTGTGATACAGGACTTTATTAGGAGAGGAATGCTCATGGTGAAGGACTATTCATCAGAGGGTCTTGCCAATCTGTATCAGTTTAACATCGAGTGTGGTGGCAATTTGACACTGGCAGATTCCTCCGTTATCTACTACGCACAATCGATTGATGGATGCAGAATCTTGACAGGCGATCGACAGTTGCGTAACCGAGCAGAAGAACGAGGCATAATCGTATCGGGAATCTTGTATGTGTTTGACCTGCTCGTAGAACACAGACTGATTTCACCTCCAGAAGCAGCTCAAAAATTGGAAGACCTGTTCAAAATCAACACAAGATTACCGAAACAAGAAATCGAGACTCGGATAGAAATGTGGAAAAATATCCGATAGCCATCGGATGAAAGCATTTTGCTCATGTGTTTTACTACCATGTTTTCTCCCCACAAACGTGTTAAATGAACCCACCTTGAACGCGTTTCTCGATATAAAAGAGACGACACCACGTATCGTCTCTTTTCTCTTATATCAATAGCATTATTACAACTCCACTTTCAAGCTGACGTTTCCAGACTTGACGACGTAAATGCCGTGCTGAGGCACATCCACGCTTTGTGATTTTTCATTCATCTTTTTCACAAGTCTACCGTTGAGGCCATAGATCTCAACTGGCATCGTGGCTCCGGTGTATGTAATTTTCCCGTCTGCTGCCCATGCTTTAAACGATGCACGTGAAACGTGTTCTTCGACATCTGATTCATCATAGACTATAGTCCAACCTTCTGGAATATGGCTATCCCCATACTTTAAACGTAGTTTCTTCGGACAATAGAATGTTCCTGTAGGTGCAACGTTTTCTACCCAAAAATCCGTTCTCAAACCATCCCAGAAGTAAAAGCCAACCGTTATCTTTTGTAGATTTTTACATCCCCAAAACATATGTTTATAACAACCATCAGCCAATGTTGTTGCTGGCAATTCGGGTGCTTGGATTAGACTTGTACAATTTTGAAACATATATCCATAACAATCATCGGCCAATGTTGTTGCCAGCAATTCGGGTGCTTGAATCAGACTTGTACAATATTGAAACATTCCAAAACAACAACTATCAGCCAATCTTGTAGCAAGCAATTCAGACGCTTTGGTTAGGTTTGTGCAACCCGAAAACATGTATTTATAACAACTTCTATTCAATTCTGTTGCCGGCAATTCGGGTGCTTGGATTAGACTTGTACAATTTTGAAACATTCCCCTATAACAATCATAGGCCAATGTTGTAGCCGGCAATACAGGTGCTTGAACTAGGTTTGTGCAACCCCAAAACATATGTTTATAACAACCATAAGCCAATGTTGTTGCAGGCAATTCAGACGCATTGGTTAGGCTTGTGCAACCCGAAAACATATCTGCATAACAACCCTCAGCCAATGCTGTTGCAGGCAATTCGGGTGCTTGGATTAGACTTGTACAATTTTGAAACATTCCGCTATAACACCATGTATCCAATGCTGTAGCCGGCAATTCAGGCGCATTGGTTAGACTTGTGCAACCCGAAAACATAGATTCATAACAACTTCCATTCAATTCAGTTGCTGGCAATGCTGGTGCTTGGACTAGACTTGTACAACCCGAAAACATATGTTCACAACAACAATAACCGCTCAATGTTGTTGCACGCAATTCAGGTGCTTTAGTTAAACTTGTGCAACCCGAAAACATATATTGATAACAATAAATAGGCAATGTTGTAGCTGGCAATTCAGGCGCTTGGATTAGACTTGTGCAACCCGAAAACATAGATTTATAACAACTATAATCCAAATTCATCGCTGGCAATTCAGGTGCTTGGATTAGACTTGTGCAACCATGGAACATCCTATTATAACAATTACTAGCCAATTTCATCGCTGGCAATTCAGGTGCTTGGATTAGACTTGTGCAATTTTGAAACATTTCTTCATAACACCAATCCGCCAATTCAGTTGCTGGCAATGCTGGTGCTTGGGTTATACTTGTACAACTATCAAACATATTTTCATAACAGCATAGAGCCAATTCAGTTGCTGGCAATTCAGGTGCTTGAGTCAGACTTGTACAATTATGGAAAAGAGAATAAAAACAATATTCAGAAGGAATAGTCTTGCTTTCTCCAATCCCGTCTATCAGACTCATCACACTGCCGCTTGCGGCAATCTTTCCTTGCATTTGAAATTCTGTATAAGTAAAGCTATCAGTAATTACAAATGCTCGACCAAACCCATCAGGGTTATACCCTCTTAACAGAGCCTTGTCTCCCTTTTTCTCCAAACTAACAACATGATTTCCCTCCAATACGGTCCACGTTTCTCCATCATCGAGTGAATATTCCACATTAGGAGAATAAGGGTAAGAATGTATACTAAATGAAGAATAGTCCTCTTCTGCGGTGAATGTCAAGTAGTTGGATGCAGACGCAAATAGAGTGATAAATGACATTAACAGCGCTAATAAAATTTTCCTTGTCATCTTTTGTTGCTTAGTTTATACAGATTCTATATATATTTTCTGCATTCGCAAGAATCTATTAAGTCGAATGTAGAAAGGTTGATTGTCAGGAAATAAACCTCAATCAATTTTTATCCCCAAGTGACGTCAAAAATAATAATAATTTATCTAAAACACAAGGTAAAACCTAAAACATGGAAGAAAATCCATTGTTTTTTACCAAAAGTAGGGGCGAAAAAATCTTATATCTCTCTTAATTTATTAACTTTGTGTCTCATTTCGAAGTTATGTATAACGTTGGTGAAATTTTAATTAAGAATGCGCATGTCCATAACCTAAAAGGCGTGGATGTGACGATTCCTCGGAATAAATTAGTGGTGGTAACGGGTCTATCTGGATCTGGTAAATCTTCTCTTGCTTTTGATACACTCTATGCTGAGGGTCAACGCCGTTACGTGGAGAGCCTCTCTGCTTATGCTCGCCAGTTCCTGGGACGTATGAGTAAGCCGGAAGTGGACTTTATCAAAGGAATCCCACCTGCTATCGCTATTCAACAAAAGGTAAATACTCGTAACCCGAGATCTACTGTGGGTACCTCCACGGAAATATATGAATACCTGAAACTGCTCTTCGCTCGTATCGGTAAAACTTATTCCCCTATATCGGGTGAGGAGGTGAAGAAACATCGATTGAGTGATGTGACTGATTTCATCTATAGTTTTCCTGAGGGTACAAAAGGTGTGTTGCTTTCTCCGTTCTCTCTACCTACTCTTCGTTCGATGGAAGAACAAATGGGTATCTTCCAACAACAGGGATTCAGTCGCGTGGAGGTGAACGGCCAATTTATGAAGATAGAAGAGTTTCTCGCTGCAGGCGTCAATTCGGCAGAACCTGCTAAGGTGCTGTTGGTGGTCGACCGCTTTGTGGTGCGCGACGACCGTGATACGCGCAACCGCTTGGGCGACTCTATCCAGACGGCCTTCGCCGAGGCGGATGATACTTGCTTGGTGCGTATCTACCCATCGGATCAACCTGTGGTGGAACGCATTTTCTCAAAGAAATTTGAGGCTGATGGTATGGTGTTCGATGAACCTACCGATCTGATGTTCAGTTTCAATACTCCATACGGTGCTTGCCCTACTTGCGAGGGCTTTGGTAAGGTGATGGGTATCGATGAGGATCTGGTGGTGCCTGATAAAACTCGTTCTGTTTACGACGGTGCTGTGGTCTGCTGGCGTGGTGAGAAGATGTCGGAATGGCTTCAATATTTTGTGATGAATGCCAGCAGCGTGAAGTTTCCCATCCATAAACCGTATAAGGACTTGACAGAGGAGGAGAAATCTTTGTTGTGGCATGGTAATGGACGTATTCAGGGAATAGACGCCTTTTTCGATTTTGTTCGTGAAAATCAATATAAAATTCAATATCGGGTGATGCTCTCTCGTTATCGAGGTAGAACCACCTGCCCAGAATGTCGGGGCACTCGCTTGCGCAAAGAGGCCAGTTATGTGAAGATCGATGGACATTCCATCACAGATCTGGTGTTGATGCCTGTAACCGAACTGACCGATTTCTTCGAGAATATCAAACTCACAGAGTCGGAATTGGCTATGTCGAAACGACTGCTGTTGGAAATACGCAATCGTCTTCATCTTTTGAAGGATGTTGGATTGGGGTACCTCACCTTAGATCGTCTTTCCAACTCTCTTTCTGGAGGTGAAAGTCAGCGTATCAACCTGGTCACCTCATTGGGAAGTAGCTTGGTGGGCTCTCTTTATGTGCTGGATGAACCAAGCATTGGTCTGCATCCGCGTGATACACACCTGCTTATCAGCGTATTGCGTAAGTTGCAGCAGTTGGGTAACACCGTGGTGGTGGTAGAGCATGAAGAGGAGTTTATGCGTGCCGCTGATTATATTGTTGATATAGGACCGAATGCAGGTCGATTGGGTGGTAATGTGGTTTTCCAAGGCGCCCTTACTCCCGAAATATTGAATGATAAGGAACTATGTGAAAAGAGTTACACCCTAAAATATCTGAATGGTTTAGAGAAGATTGAGACTCCTGCTTTCCGTAGAAAGTGGAGTAACTACATCGAGGTGACGGGCGTATGCCATAACAACCTAAAGGGAATAGATGTGAAATTCCCGTTGAATGTCATGACGGTGGTAACTGGTGTGAGTGGTTCGGGTAAGTCCTCATTGGTCTATGATGTGTTCTATAATGCTCTGAAACGAGAGTTTGACGAGGCAGCGGAGAAGCCTGGTTCATATAGTGAACTGAAGGGTAGCATCCATCTGTTGCATGGTGTTGAGTTTGTGGATCAGAATCCGATAGGAAAATCCTCTCGTTCCAATCCTGTCACTTATGTGAAGGCATACGATGATATACGTAAACTGTTTGCTGAGCAACCATTGTCGAAGCAGATGGGTTATACGGCTGCCTACTTCTCATTCAATGTGGAGGGCGGTCGTTGTGAGGAGTGTCAGGGAGAAGGAACGGTTACTGTTGAGATGCAGTTTATGGCAGACTTGGTGCTGCCTTGTGAATGTTGTCATGGTAAACGATTCAAACAAGATGTGTTGGAGGTCTTATACCGAGGAAAATCCATCTATGATGTTTTGGATATGACCATTAATCAAGCAGTGGAGTTCTTCTCGGAGTCGACGGGCTCGTTGGAGAAAAAGATTATCAAACGATTGAAAACACTGCAGGATGTCGGATTGGGCTATGTGAAGTTGGGACAGTCGTCGGATACACTCTCAGGAGGTGAGAGTCAGCGTGTTAAGTTGGCCGCTATCTTAGGAATGGAGAAACCGGAACCTACGCTGTTCATCTTTGATGAGCCAACTACGGGACTTCATTTCCATGATGTGAAGACCCTCTTGAAAGCTTTCAATGCATTGATTGCCAATGGACATACGGTGGTGATTGTCGAACATGATTTGGATGTTGTGAAATCAGCTGATTATGTGATTGATATTGGTCCGGAGGGAGGAAATGCCGGTGGAAACCTGGTCTTTGCTGGTACACCAGAAGGCTTGATGGAGTGTGAGCAATCCCATACGGGCCGGTTCTTACGCAAGAAAATGATGCAATAAATAGGAACCGACAAGAGAGAAAAAAATGTTATCTTTGTGGATGACTAAATGAAGATTGTGGTATTGTGATAAAATACAAACGAGAAAACGAACGGTATGAGTGATACGAAATCAGTAAGAGGTTCCTCTGAACAAGATTTCAGAGAAGATATAAAAGAGGCTGTCCGCGTGATGCGTGCGGGTGGAATTATACTATATCCCACAGATACGATATGGGGATTGGGATGTGATGCCACCAACGAGGAGGCTGTGAAGAAGATTTACGCATTGAAGCAACGTCCGGATAGCAAATCCATGTTGGTTTTGACCGACCATGAGGCGAAGTTAGAACGAATTGTGGATGAGGTGCCTGAGGTGGCCTATAATCTGATAGAGGTGAGCGAAAAACCCTTGACGATTATCTATTCGGGAGCTAAAAATTTAGCACCTAATTTAATCGCACAAGATGGTAGTGTGGGCATCCGTATCACAAAGGAGGCATTCTCAAAGGCATTGTGCGAGGCATTCAGGATGCCGATAGTCTCCACTTCCGCTAATATCAGTGGTCAGCCATCTGCTCATAATTTTGCTGAGATCTCGGATGAGATTAAACAAGGTGTTGATTATATTGTCAAATACCGACAGAATGATTTCTCTAAAGCCTCTCCATCGTCTATCATTAAGTTGGAGAAGGGGGGCGTGGTGACTATTATCCGAGAATAAACAAGTATGCCGATGGAAACACTCTCTAAGAAAATAAGGAATCTGCGTCTGAAATATATTATTTTGGATTTGATTGCCGTTTTGTTGGCATGGTCGCTCTTCTTTATTTTCCGAAGATTGGAGATTGAGTCCACTTTCATTCAGGAGATACAGTTGTTTTCCCCCATTTACAATTTCGAAAAGTTGTTGCTCGGTATACCGCTCTATTGGTTGTTTGTTTTCTGGCTTTCGGGTTATTACAATCAGCCTTTGAGAAAGTCGAGGGTGGAGGAGTTGTGGCAAACGTTCATCAGCATCTTTTTAGGATGTTTGGGTCTCTTCTTTATTCTATTGTTGGACGATCCTGTTGTGAATTATATCGACTACTATCGATCGTTTATTGTTTTGTTTCTCATCTATTTTGTGGTTGTCTATCTGGCACGTTATACGTTGACGCGTATTGTTACGTATAACATTCACCATCGTGTATGGGGATTCAATACGTTGATTGTGGGAAATGGCGAGAAAGCAATGAACTTATATCAGGAGTTTCAGAACATGAAGCAATCTACGGGAGAGATTGTGAAAGGTTTTGTGACAGTGGAGTCGGAACAGTCGTGTGTGCCGAATGATATGATTTTGGGGTCGGAAAATGATTTGGATGAGATTATCGATAGGTATAATATAGGGGAGGTTGTTGTGGCAACAGATAGTGATGATATGAATGATTTTTACGAGGTGGTGAATCGTTTGGTGGGTAGAGATGTGGAGGTGAAGATTATTCCTAAGTTGTATGACTTCTTGGTGGGAGGTGTACGTGTGACCTCCATCTATGGAGCTCTTTTGGTCGATTTGTTTGATGTGCGGCTTTCCGAGTCGGGTAAGAACGTTAAGCGGTTGATGGATATCATGGTTTCTGCGTTGGCCTTAGTCCTTCTTTCTCCGCTCCTTTTGCTAGTGTCGCTGGCGGTGAAATTCACCTCAGAGGGACCTGTCATCTATAAGCAGGAACGTGGTGGATTGAAAGGCAAACTGTTTAACATCTACAAGTTTCGTACGATGGAGAACAATTCAGAGGGTAGTGTGCCACAACTCTCATCGGCTAATGATAAACGAATCACCAATGTGGGACGCATTTTGAGGAAATATAGGATCGACGAGATTCCTCAATTCGTTAATGTCTTAAAAGGAGATATGTCATTGGTGGGACCACGTCCCGAGCGTCCTTATTATGAGCAACAGATAGCAGAAAAGGTACCTTACTTCAAGGTTATTCATAAAGTGCGTCCAGGAATCACCTCATGGGGAATGGTGATGTATGGATATGCCAATACGGTGGATAAGATGATAGAGCGATTGAAGTATGATATCATCTATTTGGAGAATATCTCCGTGACAGTGGATGTGAAAATCCTCATTTACACAATTAAAACAGTTTTAACAGGAAAGGGAATCTAAATTAGCTTAAATCCCCCTTCTGTTTTATCATGATTCTATCAATCCATTTTTGCCATTACCAATAGAGATAGTCGAAAATAACAACCTTGTCTTCCTTCATGTGTAACACTATATTGTAACGATATTCTTTGGTAAGACCTTTAAGAGTCTCTTGTGGCACCTCTTTCAAAAAAGTTTCAAAAACTGCTGCCAACACATCTCCTTCGTTGTAGGTTATCTCCTTTGTGTTTCCTTCAGGAGTGACGGTGAAACTGATGTGGTAATAGCCAGCAGAATCAGGTTTCTGTGTCTCCGACAGCGTAACGGGATGATTTTCCGCATAACTGTACAAATTACGATACACTACCTCTCTGCGAGCCACTTCACGTTCGGGCGCATCATCGGTATGGAATCGTTCCATAGGCATGGGCTCTTCTTCTCCTTCTACTTCACAAGATGCCATTCCGATCGTGCTGCTTATCGCTAATCCGGCAATGGTGATGAATTGTCCCATACGACGTTTCCGTTCCAACTCGCGTTCCAAATAACGAACTTCTGCTTCACATTTAGGGCAAGTGCCTTTGCACTCTCCTTTGTATGAACATTCATTTGTGATAAGAGAGATGTCATTGTCTGATGCCACTTTTTGTCTAATCTCTCTTAATATCTTACATTTCTCTTTTCCTTTCATAATACTACTTTTTTATAAATGGTGGGTTCATTTATAGAACGCACCTAACTTTCATCTTTTTATTTCTTTTTCGAAAGATTGAAATTATAACCTATTTTTAAACCTAATCCGTAATGCAGGTCATATTCCTTTTCAGAGAAGGTTGTGTTTGATGTACTATTATAATAGTTATAATAATTTGTCGTTGTCTTTCCTCCAGTGAAATCCCAGAACCATAACAAATCAAAATTGTGAATCTGAATACCTACTGATGCGTATAAAAAGAGTCCTTGCCACTTCTCTTGTGAGGTTCTCTCCTTGAAAGACCATAGGGAATTTTCATTCTTATAAAATTCGTAATAAGAAAAATCGTGGGAGCCGATACCTATGTTGTATCCTATTTTCAGATCCATGATTGGCGTGATAGGACGTCTCACCGGTGTTAATCTGGCCGATGCATAGATAGGGAGCGTGCTATAGAACTTGTCTCTGTCAGGTCTCGAAATACTATTAGATTGCACAATGGTGTATTCGGCACCAACACCAGCAAAGAAAAGATTGTTAAATTGTCGTCCAAAATCGATACTGATGTAGGGCGCTCCTTCGTCATAAAACGTAGAGACTCCTACTCCCACTTCCGGTCGTAGAATGTATCCACTACGATCAAAACTTTCTTTCTCACTCGTCTCTTCACCCCATACATTGCTTACGAAGAGAATCGATAGAATAAATAAAAATCCTTTTCTTGAAATCATTTTTTTAGTTATGTTATTTGTTTGTTTATCAATAATTCGAGCCTATGTAAACTTGATCTTCTAAATTGTAAAATCTTACCATGTAAATGCAATTTTCCGAGAGTCCCGTAAGAATCTCTTTTGGCACCTCATTTAAAAATTTTTGGAAGGCGATAGTGACTACATTATCCTCGCCTGTGTTTATATTAGTCACATGACCGTCGGGTGTGATGGTGAAGTAGGCTTGTTCCCATCTTGTTTCTACTCCTGCAGTGTCTTCCAGATATATGGGATGATCTTTTGCGTAATCAATCAGATTGCGAAAGACGGCCTCTCTGTGTGCTATTTCTAAGTCGGAGGCGTTTGTGTCATAGTTTTTTTCTGTGACAGCCATGTCTCCACTGTATTCCTCTTCATGGCAAGAAGCCAGTCCGACGACGCTACCTATTGCTAATCCGGCTATGGTAACAAACTCTCCCATGCGACGTTTTCTCTCCAACTCACGTTCCAAATAACGAACCTCTGCTTCACATTTAGGGCAGGTGCCTTTGCACTCTCCTTTGTATGAACATTCATTGGTGATAAGAGAAATGTCGTTGTCTGTGGCAATTTTTTGTCTGATCTCTCGCAGTATTTTACATCTTTCTTTCCCTTTCATGTTGATTGCTAGTTTGTTAGTAAAATCTAAATTTGTTGTTAATGTTATATCATATTATTGTTCAAAATTAGCAATAATTTTTGTGAGAAGGAAATAAAATTTACAAGATATGTGGTAGGATCTTTTTATTACAAAAAAAACACTGCCCGATAGCGATCAGACAGTGTTTTCATGAGTGATTTTACGAATTATTTAGAAAGTATTGCTTCCAATCGTGGTACCATGATCTTTTTTCTTGAAATGTGTGGATAAACCATAATATAGTTGCCCACTTTCTCTGATGTTACATCTTCGATGCCCATGTTTAAGAAAGCTTCTTCTGCTTTTGATTCTGCATTGTTGCCACAGTATATGATACGAGAGCAGTCAATTGTGTCTGCATCGATTTTGCAGAACATCATGTCAAGTCCAGCCGCTTCCAACTCTTCTTGCATTACAGTACGCATTCTGGCTTCCATTAAGTCGAGTTCCTCTTTGTATGTGATATCAACGGTAGCGATTCCGTATTTAATGCCATTTACTTCGTATGCTTTGTAGTCTGATTTGAAAATCTCAGAATCAGTCATTCCGTCGTAGTTGTCGGCAAACTCATGCATCCTCGTATAGAAAGCATCCAAGTTTACAATGCCTGCGATGTCGAGCAAGTTGTATACTGCAATGGAGTCGCTGTCATTTGATTTGGCAGGTTTCAATCGACCAGTATCAGAAAGAATACCTGCCAACATCAATTGTGCATTTTTCTTTGAGATGGTCATCTTCTTGTCTGTGAAACGATAGTATAGAATGGTGCAGACAGATCCTGCTGTGCGCACTGTGTCGTATGACAATGCATCGGTAACTGTTCCTTGTGGGTGGTTGTCTACAACTCGCAAAATGGTGGCCGAACTGGCACCGTCCACGGCTTGAAGATATTCGTTGTGATCAACAAGGATGACACGCTTGCCAGCTGCATTTGTAAGAATCTCTGGCGCGGTGAGTTGAAACGTGTCCAAAATAAATGTTGTCTCTTTGTTGAGTGGTCCTGCGATATAGGCTTCGCAATCATACCCTAATTGTTTAAGATAATCGGCGTAAACCATAGCGGATGCTGCTGCGTCTGTGTCGGGACTTTTATGACCTACAATATAGATCTTCCCTTTACCAAACCCTTCTGGATCAGTGAATTCTTTCTGATCTTTTTGATTGTCGTTTTCATCTTCGCAACTCGCTAACATACCAAGACATAGTGCTGCCATTGGTAATAACATCAAACTTTTCTTTTTCATAAATTTAAAATAATTTTTAATGTTGTATAATTAAAATAAGTGTTGTAAAATGTTTGTTTTCGTTTGCAAATATATTGATTATTTTAATAATAAATAAATCTTTGTGTTGTTTGTTTTTTTTGTAAAAAAAAGAATGAGTTGTTTTCAATAACCAGTTGAGTTGAAAAGAGACCTGTGAAATTAATGTGAGAGCGAATGAATGTTTTGTGATTTGTTTATATTTGCATTTGTTTTAAATGAATTGATTATGGCTAGATTTACAAATTTACAGATAATTAGAGGCATCATAGTTTTCTTTATGGTGGCTTTGGTCGTTTCGGGTGCAACAGCTTTTCCAATAGAATCAGAGTTGAAGTTGATTTGCTCTATCTTTCATATAGATGGAGATAGTGTGGCTGGAATGCCAGCTATTTTCCGTTTCGTGTATGATATAAAGGAGGCGCTTATAGTTACGAATCAGCAATATCCTCAGTTGGCATACGGATGTGATTGGTTGGCTTTTGCTCACTTAGTGATTGCTGGTATGTTTGTAGGTCCATTCATTGATCCGATTCGAAATAAATTTGTCATCTATTGGGGTATGTTTGCTTGTGTGGCCATTTTGCCTCTTGCATTTATCTGCGGACCTATTAGAGAAATGCCGTTTTATTGGACTTTGATCGATTGCTCTTTTGGCGTTTTCGGTATCATCCCGCTTATCATTTGTATGAAATACATCAAAAAGTTGGAAGCGGAACAGAAAGAGGCTGCACAGGAAAAATGAAACTTACATCTTACGCTTTGTGGTTTTTCACATATTGAGATGGCGTGACACCGAATTTTTCAGAGAAACAGTTGCTGAAGTATTTAGGATCTGAGAAACCTACCATGTAGGCAACGTCGGCAATGCTTTGTTTGCTCTGAACCAATATCTCGGCGGCATGTTCCAAACGGATGGCTTTGATATATTCCGAAGGTGAACATCCGGTGATTGCCTTCATCTTCCTAAATAATTGTACCCTGCTCAATGCAGTCTTGGAAGCAAGGAACTCAACAGTGAGATTGCTTTCTGCAATGTTCTGCTTGATGACATCATTGATCTTGGCTATTAGTGTGTCGTCGATACTTTCTGGTATCTCGATGTCTGGCATTCGCAATATTCGTGTGCGTAGATGCTCTTTTTGCAGCTCTTTGTTTTTGAGTATGGTGGCAAT
Source organism: Paludibacteraceae bacterium (assembly GCA_017430235.1). Classification (GTDB taxonomy): domain Bacteria; phylum Bacteroidota; class Bacteroidia; order Bacteroidales; family Paludibacteraceae; genus UBA1181. Next base: position 22,254 of record JAFRNH010000087.1, read on the forward strand.
CTTAGCTTTGAGTAGTTCGGCGTTGAATGGCTTGGTAATGTAGTCGTCGGCTCCTATGTTGAGGCCTTGCACTTGGTCTTCGACTGTGTTCTCCGAGGTGAGCAGAATGACAGGAATGTGTTGTGTCAACACATCCTCTTTTATGCAATGACAGAATTCTCGTCCGTCCATTTTTGGCATGACAATGTCAGAGATGATCAAATCTGGTATCTCCTTGCGTGCAATCTGCAAAGCATCTTCTCCATTGGTGGAGGTGATGACATGATAGTAGGGTCTCAATAAATCATATTCATAACTAAGAATCTCCTCGCTGTCATCTACAATAAGAAGCGTTCGTTTGCTCTCTTCGTTTGAACTGCTTAAGTCGCTCTCTATGAGTGTGCAGTTTGTCTCCTTTGGTAATTGTTTCTCAGTGCCTTGTGGCAATAGGATAGAGATGGTGGTGCCGACACCTTTCTCGCTCTCGATGATGAATTGACCTTTGTTGTATGCGATGAACTCCTGACAAATCTTGAGACCCAATCCGGAGCCTTTTTCGTTCTTGGTTCCAAAAGTGGTGGTGGTCGTGTTTTTGTCGAATAGCTTCATGCGTTGCTCCTCTGTCATGCCCACACCGTCATCTTGTATGCTCCATTTGATTTGGTCTCCCTCCTCTTGGATGCTAATGTGTATGTGGCCATTCTCGCGGGTGAACTTGATGGCATTGTTTAGCAGGTTTCGACAGACGGTGCTAATCATACGTTGATCCACATAAGCGGATTTTTCTGACTGGTTGGTGAAGGTCAACTGTATGTTTTTCTCTTCAATTAATCCTTGCAACAATGTGATGCACTCTTTGCTTAGTGCATCCAAGAAGACATCTTTGGGCGTGTATAGAATGTTCTGATTCTGTATGCGTGCCCAATCCAACAGGTTTTCCATCTGTGTCTGCAAGTTCTTGGCAGATTTGCACACCTGCTTGATCTTACTGTTATCCTCTTCTTCGCTCATTAACGATAGGTTTCCGACGATTGCGGTGAGTGGGTTTCTTAGGTCGTGAGCGATGACAGAAAGAATCTTGTTCTTGGTGTCGAGTGATTCGTCCAACCGTTTGTTCTGAATCTCAAGGTTCTCTTTCTGAATTTGAACTTCTTGGTTTTTCAATCGCAATTCCTCTGTTCGCTCGGAGACTAATTTTTCTAGTTGAGCTTGCTTCTTTCTGTGCTCGCGCGTGCGTAGGTAGTAGAATAGGTGCAAGAACAATAGAATGGCAAGTCCGCAAGCTATCCTAAACCACCATGTCTTCCACCAAGGTGGTAGTATGATGATGGTGAGGGGCTGAGATAGAACTTCCGCTTTCGTATTGAGACTCAAAGCTTTGGCTTGAAATACGTAAGTGCCTGGTGATAGGTTGGTGAAGTTGACTTGGCGAGTCTTCTCTGTGTTGACCCAACCCTCTTGGACACCATTCATTCTATATTGATAGGTGAGTTCGTCTGCGTGTTTGTAGTCGACAGCATAGAAGTCGATGCTGATGTTGTTGCTATCATAATTGAGCGTTAGCGTGTCGGTGAAAGCCAATGACTTTTGAAGAACTCCATTTTCGCCAATTTTTTGTTTCTCTCCCCAGATGTAGAGATCGTTCAAATATATTTCGGGGTCAGACTTTGTGTAGTCCAGTTGATTGACGTTGAAGTGGAAGAATCCGTTGTTGGAACCCACATAGATATCGTCACCCGAACGATAGATGGCATTGGGTGTGAATGGGTTTCCGCTCAAATCGTTTTTGAGGTTGAAGTGATGACACTCACCAGTTTCTCTGTCGAGTCGGATAATCTCTTCCGTGGATATAACCCACAGGTGATGATTGTCATCCTCGCAGAGGGAACTCAAGTTGTATGGGAGGTTGTATTGTTTGCTTAGGTTGATGAAGGAACTGTCTGCTTCGTTGTATTGGAGGAGTCCGTTGTTGGCAGTCACAAATAGGATGTTGCCAGTATGGTCTTCGATAGACATCTTCACCTCGTTCTGAAGGTTTTCGGTGCTCTCTTTGTTGATGGAGAGTCGTTTACATTTATTGTTTTCGTATAGTATGATGCACTCACTGGAGCAGAACCAATATCTTCCTTTGTGGTCTTTGGTGATGTGGTTGATCCATTGAGGATTCTTTCTGGAAAAGATAGGTTCTTGACAGTTGTATTTATTGTCTATTTTATCCGTTTGTGTGTTGATGCGACAAAGACCGCCACCATCAGTAGAGACCCATACATAAGGTGAATCTACTAAGATAGAACGCAATAGATTGCTTGTGATAGTGCTGGAGTCTTTGGCTTTGTACTCATATTTTTTATATTCTTTTGTTTGCACGTTATAGAGTGCCAATCCTACCTGGCTGTTGCCCCACGTATTGATCCAAAACACATTAGGATCGTCGGTCTGTTTGATGTCGAGTATGATTTTCCCCAGACGATTGTCGCTGTGAAAAGTTTTGCTTTTTTTGTCGTATATATTAAGACCGCCACCATCGGTTCCTACTAAGATTTTTTCTGAGTTGTCGGAAAAGCAGGTGACTGCGTTATGTGTCAAACTGCCGATTTCATCTTTTCGTTGGAAAAGTTCGAAAGCGTTGGTGCTTTGATTGCATTGATAGATCCAGTAGTGGTGGGTTCCTGCCCACATGTCATGCTGTTTATCTTCCATGATACAGCTGATGGTGAGTTGGTTTACACCCGAAGGATATTTGAAGTAAGGCACGGAGAATGTCTTTGAAGAGGGGTCGTATTTGATCAACTGACCATTGACAGAGCCGATCCAAATGTTTTTGCGAGAATCTTCATAGATGTTCAGTATGAAATCGCTGATGAAGATGTTAGGAAGTGTGCTGGTGGAGTAGATCTCCGTTTTGTTTGTTAGTTGATTGTAAATGATGAGACCTAAGTCTCTGGTTCCGATGTAGAGGTTTCCGTTGGAAGTTGGAAGGATGAATCGGACGTGCATATCTTTTTTCTCCTCGTCCAGTTTAGGTATAGAGAGGGGGGTGATGGTCTGACTCTCCTTATTGAATAGATGTAGTCCGTTTTCCATGGATCCCAGCCATATCTTGTTGGTGTCGAGATGCATACAGATGGCGTTGGGGTAGGAGTAGGTTTGAAGTTGAACTCCCTCGTTGGATAATTTGATGAGTTCTTGGAAGGAGAGAGCCCAGATGAAACCCTCTTCGTCCTCTTCGATGCTGACGATGTTGCGGCTTTTTATGTTGTTTAGATGAACTCGGGAGAATTCATTTTTTTGACGATCGTAGATGGCGATTCCGTTGTCGGTGCCAATCCATAGTCTTTTGTGGGAGTCTTCCAATAGTTTACGACAGTTGTTGTTGGGAAGTGAATTGGTGATTTCCTTGTTCTGTAGATACTGTACGTAATCATAACCATTGAATTTGAATAGACCGTTTCCTGTGGCAATCCACATAAGTCCATACGAATCTTCTACCATATCGTTGATATTGCTATATGGCACGTAAGATTGTGACTGGTAGATGGAAAATCTAGGAGTCTCAGCGAAACTGTGTAAAACACACAGGATGAACAATATGATAGATAACCTAAGCTTCTTCATAATTTTTTTGTGTCAGGAAACGATACAAATTTAGTAAAAGATTTTTTGATATTCAAAAAAAAGTGTATCTTTGCACCGCAATTCTGAAATGAATTGGGATGGCGGGATAGCTCAGTTGGTTAGAGCGTCGGATTCATAACCCGGAGGTCTCGAGTTCAATTCTCGATCCCGCTACAAAAAAAGCGAAGCCTTATGGTTCCGCTTTTTTTTATTTTTATGGGTGTTTCTGTAGAGGTGAAGGGGGATATGATGGTTGGGTTATGTTATGCTGTTCGTATAGTTGGCACAAGGTTGCGATTTTTCTTATACCCAATTATTGTTATTGGTTTCCGTGCTCGTCCTTCTTTTCTTCCGCAACTTCCCAATGACCAGTCTTTCTGCTTCCCACACGTCTGATAATGCCCATTTCACGTAAGGTGTTCAGCTCACGTCTTGCTGTTATCTCACTAACACCAAGCATTGCGGAGATGGATGTGGAATTTATCTGCTCATTGTGTATCAAATCCACGATTCTTATTTGTCTTTCAGAAAGAACCACGTTGCATAGCTGTTTTTTCCTACTGGTGCTATTCATTGGATCAATATCTTGCGACTGCTTAAACTGTTCTATCTCGCGACTGATGTTTCCCTCCTATGATAGACTACAAATTTAAACAAATTTCCCCGTTACCGTATATTAGGCCCAAATTTGTAAATCTCATCACCATATTTTACAGTGAAAGAATCTGACTGCCATTGTGCGTTTTCAAGAACAGATATTGAATACTCATTATCGGTCACGAGAATGAATTTGTTGTATTCTGTCTTATCAGACGACGCTATTGCTATTAAATATTTCTCAATCGGTATGCCCCTATAGACATCTTCTGGCTCGTATATTCCAACATGAAAGAAAACATTATTCGGCGTTTCGGTGTCATAGACTGTTCTGCCGAGGATATAGAGCACTTTTGCCCCTGTTTCCTTCGCTTCTGCTTGTGCTTTTTGGTATTCTTTGTTAAGTGAGTTGTATTCTTCTTTATCTTTTAAATCAAGCAGTTTGTTTCTCTCTGTTACAAATATTCTATATGTGTTTTCTGATGGGTCGGTTTGGAGGTTGTTGTAATATTCAAGCACGTCGGAACCTTCCCATCGAATGGTGTCAAGGATATGGTATTAGTATTGCGTACCGAATAGCATGGCATATATGAGTGAGGCAATGGCAATGGCTTTTGCACTGGAGAAATATGCACAATTGGATGATTTATAGGTTAACAATACAATACAGGCACATATAATGGTAGGTATGAATCCAACAGAAAGCATGAAGTTTGCTTTTGGCCAATTCATCAATTTAAATAATATGCCCGTTGTGAGAATGGATAGAGATATGCCATAAAAAGCCTCTAATATGTTTGCGTGTGCAGGACCTTGTGTTTCTGCCTCTCTTTTGTCGCTACTTAGATTTTGTATGATTTTGCGCATCGGAACGATTAAAAACAGAAGTGACGCAGAGAATGTGATGAGTGTGGTTAATATGCCTCTTCCTGGTATTATCGTTATTTTTAGTAATGAAATGAGGAACACCGCAATCATTGCTCCGATGATAATCTTTTTCTTATTCATGATAATTTGTTTTTTGAATGTTCGTTAAAAAATAAATTCATTTTGTGGGATTCTGAATTCCGAGGTAGAGACGCACGGCCGTGCGTCTCTGCTGAATGTCCGCGCGTCTCCGCAAAAGTATCAAATTTCGGGTTTCTTGCAAATGATGGTGCAAAAAAAATAGCAAGTATTTGATTAAAAGAAAAAAAGTGTTTATCTTTGCGCTCGCAAAAAAGGATGGTCGGGTAGCTCAGTTGGATAGAGCAACAGCCTTCTAAGCTGTGGGTCGAGGGTTCGAATCCCTCCTCGATCACCAAGCGCTGAAATCGTTCGGTTTCAGCGCTTTTTTTAATGGAGAAGAGTGTAATGAATTAATTTCTGTTGTTATGGAGGGTAAATCGAACCAATCGCTATTGGGACATTTAGCTGCATTTTTGTGCTATTTAATCTTTGGATTTAATATTGTGGCCTGTAGAGAGATTGCGTTGTCTGGATTGGTCACTCCGTTGTGTCTCTTCTGTTTCCGTGCGTTGGGTGCGGCACTGCTATTCTGGATTTTCTCTTTCTTTATAAAACCGGAACAGGTCGACCGTAAAGATCTAAAGAAGATATTCTTGGCCTCTATGTTGGGATTGTTTCTGACGCAGATGACTTTTCTTGTGGCCATCAAGATGACAACCCCTATGGATACGGCTGTGGTGGCATCATTGACCCCTGTATTTACCATGTTTATGGCGGCTATCTTTATCAAAGAACCTATCACGGCAAAGAAGGTGGTGGGTGTGATGATCAGTTTTGCTGGCGTGGTGTTCCTAATTTATAATTCGGTCTATGCATCCAATGGGGTGACCTCCTCTTCATTATTGGGTATCTTCCTGATTGTGTTGAATGCACTCTTTTTCTCCTCCTACTTGGGCATCTTCCGTCCGGTGATTGTCAAATACAGTTCGGTGACATTCATGAAGTGGATGTTCACCTTCTCTGCTGCTGTTTCCTTGCCATTGGGTATGACCGATTTGGTTTCATTGCCGTATGGTGAGTTTCCAACAAGAGTGACATTGCTGATCGCAGGAGTGGTCTTTTTCTCTACCTTCGTTGCATACTTGCTTGTGTCGTATGCGCAGAAACAGATTCGTCCGACGTTGGTGAGTCTCTACTCTTATGTGCAACCCATTGTGGCCTCTGGATTGAGTATCTATCTGGGTATGGATGTTTTGACATGGAAGAAGGTCTTGGCAGCCATTCTAGTCTTTACTGGTGTTGCCATTGTCAATAGAAGTAAAGCAAAAAAATAATTCGTGCTTTGGCATTATTAAAAAAGCGTGAAAATTTTTTTTATCTTTGCATGATTTTTAGGAAAAACAATAAAAAACAACGATATATCAATGGATAAGAAATTTAAAAGGACAACGGTAACATCTGCTTTGCCATATGCAAATGGTCCTGTTCATATCGGACATTTGGCTGGTGTATACGTTCCTGCTGATATTTATGTGCGTTACCTTCGTCTGAAGGGCGAAGAGGTGGTCTTCATCGGTGGTTCAGACGAACATGGTGTGCCTGTAACGATTCGTGCTAAGAAAGAGGGTTGCACCCCTCAGGATGTGGTGGATCGATACCATAAGATCATCAAAGATTCATTCCAAGAGTTTGGTATCTCTTTTGATATCTATTCTCGTACAACCTCCAAGACTCATCATAAATTAGCGTCTGACTTTTTCCGTACCATCTACGATAAGAACGGTTTCATCGAGAAAACAAGTGATCAATATTACGATGAAGAGGCTAAAACATTTTTGGCCGATCGTTATATCGTGGGTGAATGTCCTCGCTGTCATGCACAAGGTGCGTATGGCGATCAGTGTGAAAAGTGTGGTAGCGCACTCTCTCCTGAAGAGTTGATCAATCCGATTAGTAAGCTTTCAGGCGCGAAACCTGTTTTGCGTTCGACAAAACATTGGTACCTCCCATTGGACAAACACGAGGCATGGTTGCGTAAGTGGATCTTGGACGATCATAAGGAGTGGAGACCTAATGTGTACGGACAGTGTAAGAGCTGGTTGGATACAGGTTTGCAACCACGTGCGGTGAGCCGCGACTTGGATTGGGGTATCCCTGTGCCAGTGGAAGGTGCAGAAGGAAA
>JAFRNH010000088.1 GCA_017430235.1 Paludibacteraceae bacterium
ATACCCTTCACTCCAATAAACGACTCCACATCAATCTCCATCGGCTCTCTGTGAGCATCCACTCCACCAAACGTCAAACGAATGCGCGGATAAACAGTGTCTGTTATCAACAGCATCACCGACTTCGGGTTATCGCTGACAAAATTAAGTTTTTTATTAGTAACTTCTAATACAAAACGCTTAATATATTTATAGTTTTCATTGGCATCAAACAATGCTACCGTCCACACCTTCGATGGAATGAACTTTTCTACAATCATAACATCATCTTCAAAGTGATTGGTATCCTCGAATCCTGTCAGATAATAATCACCCTTCTTGTTGATAACCAACAAGCGATCATCAGGCTGGAATTCGCCCAACAGTTCCCCTCGCCCATCATAATTCAATCGTAACACATCACGATCAAACCATACGGAACGTCCTCCCAATGTAGAAGAACCTTTGGACTTCAACGTAATCTTCAACACCTCATTTTTGGTTAATATGTTTCCGATTGACTGACGACCTTTGATGGCAATATCACCAAAATCACGTTCAAAAACAGAGACTTTCAAACGAAGTTTCGGTTTCAACGTCACCTTTATCACCTCAGCCTCCGCATTCAAGTTAGCCGAGAAATATAATAGTTTCGAACCCTCTGTTCCTTGTGTGATATCGTATTCCTTGTCGCGTGTAACACCTGTGACTGCAAAACGCTTAATAAACGTACTACCAGCTTTTCCATCACGGTATGCAACATTATAAACCGTACGTTTATCATTTTTCTTAAAGACATTCACATATAGAAGGTCCTTGCCCAAGTATTTCTTTTCTGTTACCTTTGTGATCTGATATTTTCCATCTTTGTGAATAACAATGATGTCATCAATATCAGAACAGTTACAGATGAATTCCGATTCATCTTTTTTCAGTCCGTAACCCACAAAGCCTTCGTTCCAATTCACATAAAGCTTTTCATTTGCTTCGACCACTTTTGCGGTTTGAATAGTATCGAAGGTTCTAAGTTCCGTCATACGAGGGTAACGAGCACCATATTTTTCTTTCAACGACTTATACCATGCAATCGTATAAGCAACCAGGTGTTCCAAATTGTAGTTGACATCCTCAATCTGTTGTTTCAGAGAGACGATTAGTTCCTCTGCTTTATCTGAATTGAATCGAAGAATACGCGCCATTTTTATCTCAAGAAGACGAAGCAAGTCGTCACGCGTAACATCTCTCACCAATCGATCACGGAATGGCTCCAAGCGAAGTGCGATATGATCCAATGCCGCATCAACATTCTTACTATCTTCGAATTTCTTATCCTTGTAAATACGCTCTTCAATAAAGATTTTCTCCAACGAGCAGAAGTTTAATTGTTCCAGCAGTTCATCTTTCCGAATGTTTAACTCTTGTCCAAGTATATCCTTCGTACGATCAACAGAAAGTTTCAGGATGGTATGCACATTCGTGAACAGTGGTTTATCATTGCAGATAACGCAACAGTTCGGAGAGATGCTCACTTCGCAATCGGTAAAAGCATAAAGGGCATCTATTGTTTTATCGGAGGAAGTTTTTGCCTCGAGATGGATGATCAATTCCGCCTTATCAGACGTATTATCCTCCACTTTGCGAATACTGATTTTTCCTTTGTCGTTGGCAGCAACAATCGACTCCATAAGTGTATCTGTCGTCGTGCCATAAGGGACGTCGGAGATAAGAAGAGTCTTATTATCTATTTTAGTAATTTTGGAGCGGACGCGAACACGACCACCACGTTCACCGTCATTATAACGAGAAACATCCAACAGTCCACCTGTTTGGAAATCCGGATAGAGTTCGAAATCCTCGCCTTGTAGATAAGCAACAGCAGCATCGATAATTTCATTAAAGTTATGCGGCAATATTTTCGATGAGAGTCCGACGGCAATACCTTCCACACCCTGAGCCAGAAGAAGTGGAAACTTCACTGGGAGGGTGACTGGTTCTTTATTACGACCATCATAAGAAGACATCCATTCGGTAACCTTAGGACTGTACAAGACGTCGAGAGCAAATTTAGACAGACGAGCCTCGATGTAACGGGCAGCCGCCGCGTCATCACCCGTCAAGATATTACCCCAGTTACCCTGTGTATCGATCAAGAGATCTTTCTGACCCAAAGTTACGAGAGCGCCACCGATAGAAGCATCGCCATGAGGGTGAAACTGCATGGTTTGTCCGATGATGTTAGCCACCTTGTTGTAACGTCCATCATCGATACGTTTCATGGCATGAAGGATACGACGTTGCACAGGTTTCAGACCATCTTCCAAATGAGGAACTGCACGTTCCAATATCACGGCAGAGGCATAATCCAAATACCATTTTTGGAGCATACCAGGCAAGTGTGTCACATCATTATCAATCTTAACGGAGGAACCATAAGAAGCACCCTCATCAAGATTATCGTCCAATTCTTCGTTATCTAACTCTTGATTATCTAATTCTTCTGACATAACTAGAGGTCGTTTTTATCGATTTGATTACATAAAAATGGTGAATATATATAACTCGCCAAATACATCGGTAAAGATACAAAAAAGTGCAGAAATAAAAAAGAGGAAGATGACATCTTCCTCTTTGTGCGGATAAAGGGACTCGAACCCACACGCCTTGCGGCACCAGATCCTAAGTCTGGCGCGTCTACCAATTTCGCCATATCCGCTTAGGAATCAAATTTCCGAGTGCAAAGGTAGAATAAATTTCTGAAATTACAAATTCATTCAAGAAAAAAGAGGAAAATCTTGCGACTTTCCTCTTTTCTATCTTAAACCCCAATCAATGGATTAATAAGGGTATTTAGAACCTGGAGTAGCACCGTTGTATTTAGTGAAACGAACGCCTGCACCATCATCTGGCACAATACGGAAGTTATCAAATCCAACGAAACAAACTGGGCCATAAGGAGTTTTCAAAGCTTTTTGACACTCCTCATTATTAGTGTGAACAAACATTGTATAGAAGTCGTTAACATCCAATGTGTGACAAGTCTTGTAATTGTTTGTAGTAACGATATCTTTATCCTTTGGAGAGAATCTGAAGTAATCAGAAGACAAAGGAATAGCGACAGTCATCCAACCATGTTTAGTATAGAATGAGTTAGGATCAGTTATGACAATGGTACCACTACCTTCATCCTCGTTAAGACCTTCGAACGCACCTGGGTGGAACCATGCGGCAGGAACACCAATTTGGTTTTGTAAGCACTCCAAAGTTGCAGAAGATTCATCATAGACGAATGAACCGATAGCCCTGTTATTCGTACCATTACTTGTCAAACCACGCAAGTGTCCAGGCTCACATTTTGCAAAAGATCCATAATGTTGATGACACATTTCTTCGTCTTCGGCACCATAATTAGCAAATACGATATAGAAGTAAGAAGCGAACTTCAATTTCTCTGGCACATAAACTTCGAACTTCAAGCACAAATTTGAAATATCTTCGTTGCGGAATTGACCTAACAAAGAAGTGTCAGATTTCGTTTCTCCTTGCAAATAAGGAGCCAATAGAATAGCACTATTGGTAGAGAAGTCCGTTGAAGAAGTAGCAAGAGTAATTGCATTATACAAACCGTTACAACCCTTAGGGAATTTACCACCCAAAACGTTGTTAAACATATCAACATAATCATCAGCCCTAGTACCAAGAGCTTCCATATTCCATCCTGTGTTATCAAGAGTCATAGAACCACGCCAGTCACTTGCGATTTGTTTGTCGAAATCCAAGAAGATGTTTCTTGTATCACGGAACATAACAGATGACTTCGTTTCACCATGACTGTTTTTCAAATAGAGATAAGAACAATTCTCTACACCTGCAGGAACAGGGAAAAGCAACTCTGTATTGTCATGAGCAGTTTTGAAATTAGTAACATAAACTGGGTTACCACCATCTTTTTGGAACCAAACAGACAAAATGTCATTAGCAGCAGTATCGCTGATAAGAGCCTTACCAAGCACACGACAAGTATCACCATCTGGAACGAATTCTGAATAGAAAGTTGTCATTGAAGGAGCAGGAACTGGCTTGCTAATTGCATATTCCAATTTACATCCGCCATTAGAGACCAACACCAACTTAGTAGTGGTCTTCAAATTAGCCTCGCTATCCATTGTGATAATGATTGTATTATCACTAATCAAAGATGGATTCAAAGCAACAGCATACAATGTTCCATCTTCACCTTGCAAGTATACCTCTCTTGTCATAGAAAGACCCGTACCTCTAATGACAACAGTCTCTTCTGAATACAACTCACGCAAAGGTGTATTTACAGAGTCTGCATCACAAACAGAAGTAAGTGTGTAACTTTCACAATTACAATTGTTACATGAATCCTCGCAAGAAACTAACATACTACCCAATGCCATTGGCAAGGCAAAAGAAGCAGCGATAAATTTATTTTTAAGTTTCATTGTTATTCCTTTTAAAATTTGATTTCAATTAATATGGATATGTATTAGACATTACCTGATCATACAAATCTTGAACACCTGATTGCAAGAATGCCTTTGCAGATGATGGAATTGGCAAATACCATCTGTTCTTATCAATAAAGTCTGTAACAAAGATTTCAACCTCTTTATCACCTTCTTTATAATTTCCATTAGGATATTGTTTCTTCAATTCCTTATTGCATAGGTTAACCAAAGCAAGACGCGCATAACCACTCTCCTTTTGGAAACGTCCGTCACCCTCAGGAATTTCAGGTGAGTTAGTGAACTGGCAACCACGGTCCATTTGAACCAAGAACTTGTTACCCAACTCAGGATTCAAATAGTATAGACGTTTCAAATCCAACCATGCATGACCTTCCATAGCAAACTCTTTACGACGTTGTTGCATGTAATCTTGACGTTTTTCTGCATGGAACATAGAAACAGTGTCAAATACTGCAATTGTTTTTTGAACACCTGACCCATTTCCGTCGTCAACAGTCACATTAAACTCAAATTTCTCTCCCACCTTATGTTTATCACCAAAATCATCAAAATATGCCATTGAAGTAAGTGATTGTGCGCCATGAGCAGACAACACCTCATTTACATAAGAAAGAACGGATGCATCTGTAACTGGAGCTGTCAACTCAGCACCTGATTTCAAATATGCAACCTCTGCAAGCATCATATAAACATCAGACAAACGAATGATATCTTGACGACGATCGATGGACATACCTTTAGAGTGAACAGCAGAACCATCAACGCCCCAAACATACTTCTTGATGTTATTCAACAAGTGTTGACCTTGAGAAAGGAACTCCTTACCATCCTGTCCGAATTGAACGGAGCCATCTTTTTTCTTTTTGGTATAAGCTTCACCATACCAAGCGTTTCTTCCATCTGCTGTTGTATAACCATTTCCTTCTCCTTCACCAACGTAGAAACATAATTCCTTCTTACGAGGATCTGATTCATCAAATGAATTATACAATGTATAGGTCAAGCCTTTTCCTCCTCCCCATCCAGAACCATTACTCCAATCACCACCTGGTGCCATTTGAGATTGGTATTGTGAACCTTCTCCATAAGCACCCATCTTCCAATACAATGCAAAGATTGTCTCAGACGAAGGTTCATTACGTGTTGTTGCAGAGAACAAATCGGCATGAGTTGTCAATTGGAACTCCTTACTAGCAACAACATAATCAAGATAAACCTTTGCACTATCCAACATTGCATCTGGATTTGCACAAACGTATGGATATGTCAATCCAGGAGTAACCGCACGACATGAACCCATAGTCAAATACAATTTACCTAACAAAGCAGCTGCTGAGTATTTTGTAGCTCTCCACTTATCTGCTTTAGTACGAGTTTGTGGCAGACAAGCAAATGCAGTCTTTAAATCTTTCTCAATTTGTGCGTACAAAGTTCTACGAGAAACACGAGGAACTGCCACGTTATTAGCAATATCAGCTGATGTATTCAAAACCAACGGGCACTCGCCGAAATACTCTGTTGCCAAGAAGTGTGCATAAGCTCTGAACAAATAAGCCTCACCCATCACAGCATACAACTCTCCAACTGTCATACCTGTTGGCACTGCATTAGCTGAAACTGAATCAGCTACTGTTTTAATTACCTGATTGGATGTGGCAATCACACCACTATACAAAGAAGTATAACCCTCTTTTAAGATTGAGTTATCATCACCAATAGATAGTTTAAACAAGGCACCCTCCTGGTCGTTTACATTGAACAAAACTCCAGATACACCTTCGTTTACACACCATGCGAACTTACCTTCATACTGTGACCAAACATAACCTCCATATAATGGAGCGGTCAAAGATTCGTAAGCCTCTTTCGTATTCAAACATGTAGGAGAATATTGATCGTACAAATCAATATCCAAGAAATCCTTGCATGAAGTGGCTAGGAGCATGCAAGCTCCTGCGCCAACCAACAATGATCTATATTTTAAATTTGAAAAATTCATACTTATACCTATTAAATTAGTTTAATTAAAATTCAAAATTAACACCAAGGACATATTGACGAGGCAATGGATAACCTCCTAAGTCAATACCTTGAGCGATTGCACTTCCGTTAGCAACTTCTGGGTTCATACCAGAGTATTTAGTAAATGTTGCAATATTTTGTACATTAAATGTAATTCTCATATTGCTCATCTTGATTTTCTCAAGAGCATTTTTTGGCAAATTGTAAGAAAGTCCAATATTTTGAATACGTAAGAATGATCCATCCTCTACATAACGGTCAGAGATTGTTTGTGCATCCTCACCACCATTTGCAGTTGAATTTGGACGTGGCATGTTAGTATTAGAATTTTCAACATACTTAGTTCCATCTGGATTTGTTACAACACGAGCATAATCCAAAACTGTATTCAATTGGTTTACACCGAAGCGGTCCATTGACTCAATCTTAGAACGAAGCAAGTTGTAAACATCATTACCGTATGTACCAGCAACAAAGATAGATAATGACCAAGGACCGTATGTCAACGTATTACCCATACCAAATGTGAAATCAGGGTTAGGGTCTCCGATGAATGTCTTATCGTTTACATCGATCTTACCATCTGAGTTGATATCAACATAGTTGTAATCTCCTACGTCAGTACCATCAAAGCGTTGCAAAATTGCTTCAGCATCAGGTGCGATAGTAGCGTTTTTATCATAACCCTTAAGTTGAGCAGTATTTTGAATAATACCATCTGTCTTATAACCATAGAACAAACCTGGCGCATGTCCTACTTCAGAACGACAGTATGATCTACGAACTGATCTGAAGTATGTATCGTCTGTCAAAGGCAATGAATCGCTTTGAAGTTCCAACACCTTGTTACGTACGATAGAGAAGTTGAAATCTGTTGTCCAACGGAATGTGTTCTTCGTAGACTCAAACTTCTTTTCGATGTTAGTTGTAGTTAATGAGAGGTCCATACCGACGTTTCTCATAGAACCTGCATTGATGTTAGGCACTGCAGTATACAACCAAGAATCACCTCTAGATGCCAATGTTTGACCTGGCTCTGACTTCACGATCAAATCGTTGTTTTGTTTGTAGAACACATCAAACACCATAGAGATACGATTCCTAATCATATTCAAGTCGATACCAGCATTAACTTGCCAGTTAGTTTCCCAAATCAAATCTGGATTAACCCAAGTACCTTGTACCAATCCTGTCTTTTTAGCTCCATTTCTTTGAGAGTAGCTAGAAATATAACCCATATCAGTACCTGCGTTACCTGTTTGTCCGTATCCAATACGAAGCTTCAAGTCATTGATAACGCCAGAATCCTTAGCACTTGCAAGGAAATCTTCCTCAGACAAACGCCATCCTAATGCGAATGATGGGAAGAATCCCCAACGATCTTTAGGAGCCAATGTTGAAGAACCATCAGCACGACCTGTTGCTGTAATCAAATATTTCTCCTTGTAGTTGTAGTTCAAACGAGCGAACGCAGACATCATTGATTGAGCTCCCTTATATCCAGCAATATCAACAGGTTCACCCAATGCTGTATTTTGGAATTTCTTATCGATGAATGTCTTATCATCCAAGTAGTCTGACTTTGAAGTCTCTATTCCATTCCAAGAAGCTTTCCATGCTTCATAACCAACCATCACATCATACTTATGATCTTTTACCTTATCACCGTATGACAAAACAGATGAAAAACGCCAATAATCATTGCTTCTATCGATAAACAATTGTTGATTAGAGGCATTGTTATTTCTTGGAGTAAACTGACTCTCCTCTACATTAGAGTGGTCAATACCAAAGTCATTTCTCCATGACAATGTTTTGTTACTATTCTTATCCTCTGTTTTATAAGGTTGAATAAAGTCGATTTTTGCATAGATATTACCAATGACATTGTTCTTATTCACAAAAATAGGTGAATAGTATGCCTCACGCACTGGATTCGTTTTGATTTCTTGATCGTCTCCACCCAACATTGCATATTCTCCATCGAAATCTGTAGGAGCAGTTGATGGTTTTGAAATCAAAGATTGTACATACAAAGCCTCATCTGTAGCACCACCTACACCAATTCCACCTAATGAGTTGTCATCTGACAATTCAAATCCGGCTTGTTTTGTTTGATCAATACGTGTATATGCCAAGCTGATACCTGTACGTAACCATTTCTTAGTTTGATTATCCAAGTTAACACGTCCGTTGAAACGTTGGAAGTCTGTATTGATAATCACACCATTTTGTTTCATATAACCCATAGAAACTGCGAACTGAGTCTCTTTGTTACCTCCGTTAACACCTACTTGATGTTGATGGCTGACTGCTGTTCTGAAGATCTCATCTTGCCAGTCTGTACCCTTTCCACCAATTGCAGCTGCTGCTTTCAACTCTTTGTCTACATCTGATTGCTTAAACGCACTCATGATTGTAGGATCTGTATAGAATTTTGAATATTCACCCAAATCCATCAAATCCAATTTATCTGAAACAGAAGAAACTGATACGGATCCTGAATAAGTCACCTTTGCATCATTGTTTCCATCTTTTCCTTCTTTACCTTTCTTAGTAGTGATCATGATGACACCATTTGCAGCACGTGATCCATAGATAGCTGTTGCTGATGCATCCTTCAAAATCTCCATACTCTCAATATCCTCAGGGTTGATTGATGCCAATGGGTTATCATCGGTACCACGTTTACCACCACCGATTGGCAAACCATCTACTACATATAGTGGTTGAGAGTTACCTGTCAAAGTAGACGTACCACGAATACGAATATTGGACTTAGCTCCTGGTTGTCCTGATGATGCTGTTACTTGTACACCGGAAGAACGTCCTTTCAATGCCTCATCAACAGAAACTGTCTTCGTCTCTGTCAACTTGTCTGCATTGACGTGTGTTGCAGATCCTGTGACATCCTTTGCTCTCACAACGGTATATCCTACTTCTACAACAACATCTCCCAACATCTCCGCGTCATCTTGCATTTTCACATCAAATGTTGATCCTTTAATCTTATCAACACTCTTCACCACCTTTTTAAATCCAACACCGGAAATTTCCAAAACATCTCCATTATTGACAGAAATACTATACTTTCCGTCAAAATCCGTGGCAACTCCTTTCGTAGTTCCCTGGATCATTACCGCAGCACCATACACTGGCTCTCCTTGGGAATCTTTAATCGTTCCATTAATGGTCCTTTGGGCCATCATACCAAGAGTAACGCAGAGAAGTGCCAAAGACAACAATAATCTTCTCATGTTTAATCAATTATAATTAATATTAATTTAGAATATGCTCATAATAGACCCAAAACACACAAGGTCGACGCAAATGTAACTTAAAAAAAACAAAAAAAAGATTTTTTTTTATTAAAATTAACAAGACTTCTCCATTTTTCACACTATCACCTTTTCGGCTTTCTTATTAACGTGTTCTATAAATGTAAAAATCTCAGGAAATATTTTTATAAAATCATCTTTTAAAGAATAGAGTCAGAGAAAAAGACCGTGCTTTTCACAGTCTCTTCCTCTATCTCTTATTTCTCGTTTACTGAACAATCACTTTCTTCTTCTCTCTACCGGATCGAACAACATACACACCACCTTTTTTCAATGGTATCTCTGTGTAGGTTCCTTTGCCCATATATACCAATCGACCTAACTCATCCGTTACGAAGAACTGACTGTTTTCATGCAATCCATAGACAATCAGTTTACTATTCTTCGTATATACCTTCATCTTACCTATTGGTTCGAAGTGTGCTACGAACGTCATATTCTTAGCTGGCATAACAGCTGGTATCTCTCTATTCCATCCTTCAAAGCGATAGCCCAACTTAAACAGGTCATCTGGCAAAACAACACTATCTCCGTAAGCAATCTCCAGCGTGCGGATTGTATCTCCATCTTGTACCAATCTGATCTTGTACAACTTAGCCTCCCATTGTGCCTCGACTGTCACTGAGCTGTCTGGCATCACAGTTGGAATCGAATCACTCCAACCTACAAAACGATATCCTTTTCGTGTCGGATCTGATGGTCTTCTTACGGAATCTCCATACGCATAACTCTCCGTTACCGTCTGCTTACTTGTAATGTAGGTGAAGTCATGTGTGTTCAACTTCCACACAACATTCACCATAACGTCTTCGGCTGGCATCGTTGCAGGAACAGCTGGGTTCCATCCATCAAAACTGTATCCTTCTTTGTCGCCTACGGTTATTTCAGATACTTCCTCGCCATATTTGTATGTCACAACCACAGTGTCATCATCTGCGATAAAGGTCATATCATAACTGTTTGGTTCCCACAATGCAACAATCACCAAATTCGTATCTGGCATCGTCACTGGTATCTCTGTATCCCAACCCACAAAGTGATAACCCTCCTTCGTTGGATCTTCAATCTTCTCTATCGTATCACCATACGAGTATGGTTTTGTCACACGCAACGTTCCATCATCGATGGTCAAACCATACTGTCTCACCTCATATAGTGCTGTCACCACAAGATCCTTGGCTGGCATAGTCGCTGGTATGGAGTCGCTCCATCCCTTCACTTTATAACCCTCTTTCTCCACAAAAACGGAAGAAGCGTATTGTGAAGAAGCCTGTGGTGGAAGTGCCGCAGGAGGATCCTCGCATCACCAGCATGC
>JAFRNH010000089.1 GCA_017430235.1 Paludibacteraceae bacterium
AGAGTGTATGAACATCGGCGCGAATGATTACATCACGAAACCGTTCAATATGCCGTATTTGGAGGCTCGTATCAAGAACATTCTGGAAGAGAGACGCTTGTGGCAAGAGAAGTACAGAGAGGGCTTGATCCGAAATGTTAATTACACGGTGACAGAGAATGAGGACGAGCATGAAGTGGAGAAAGGAAACGTGGAAACGGATGCTACGGTTTCCGCTCAAGACTCGTTGTTGGTGGCTAAGGACGATGAACTGATGCATCGTTTCATTGAAGTGATCGAGGCGAATATGGATAATGTGACATTCTCGGTAGAGGATGCACAAGATGCACTGAAGGTGAGTCGTTGGCATCTGTTGTCGAAGGTGAAATCATTGGTGGGTCAGACTCCAATGGAGTTTATTCGAGAAACACGTTTGGCTCATGCGGCAAAACTGATAGAAGAGGGCGATTATTCCATGACACAGATCGCCTATATGATTGGTATGTCTGATTCTCGCTATTTCAGTCGCTGCTTCAAACAAAAATATGGTATGACCCCAACGGAATATAAGGAATCAAAAGGAACGAACAAATCCCCTCGTTGATTGAAAAATATCGGAAAATGATTCGCTCTTATATTGAAATTTCTTCTTTTTTTATGTTTGTTATCTTCCATAAAAATTTATCTTTGCATAGTAATTATAAAAATAAATAAATGACTATTTACGATATCTTATCTTTTGGAGGTTTTCTGTTAATTATCTCCTTTTTGTTGGCCTTAGATTTAGGCGTGTTTCACAAAGATGATCATGTGGTGAGTTTTAAGGAGTCCATGATGTGGACGATTATTTGGGTGTCTGTTGCCATTATATTTGGTGGAGTCATCTATTTCTTTGGAGAGTATATTCATGGAGTTGACACGTTAGAGAAGTTGATCGATATCAATGCGAAACATGGGCATGGACTCTCTATCGACCCTTTGCTCGGCTTGGAAGAGAACATACAGCACTATCGTAAAGCCATGACATTGGAATATTTTACGGGCTACCTGATTGAGGAGGCTCTCTCCATTGATAATATATTTGTCATGATTATGATTTTCATGAGTTTCGGTATTGAACAAAAATATTATCATAGAGTCTTGTTCTGGGGTATCATCGGTGCCATTGTATTACGTTTCACCTTTATCTTCCTAAGTGCAGCATTGATTCAACGCTTTGCATGGATTTTGGCTGTCTTTGGTGCTATCTTGATTATCTCTGGAGGTAAGATGTTGTTTGAGAAAAACAAAGAGGAGAAAATTGATACGGATAACCACCCTGTTGTTCGTTTCGCTTCCAAGCATTTTAGATTGTTGAAGGGGTGGGCTGGACATGATTTCTTTGTTAAACAAGATGGAAAGCGTTACATCACAACACTTTTCTTGGTGTTGTTGGTGATTGAGTTCTCCGATATCTTGTTTGCTGTGGATTCCATTCCTGCAATCTTCTCGGTGACACAAGATCCATATATCGTATTCTTCTCGAATATTTTTGCAATTATGGGACTACGTTCACTCTTCTTTATGTTGAGTAATGTGATGAATATGTTCAGCCGTTTGAAGACGGGATTGGGCTTCTTGTTGATTTTCATTGGTGTGAAGATGTTGCTGCATACATTCTTAGATATTGAGATAGGAACAGGAGCCTCATTGTTGGTGATTGTTGGTATTATTGGATTGAGCATTTTAGCCTCTATTTTGTTTCCAGTGAAAGAGCAGCAGGCATAGTTCAGTTTAAAATAAATGTTTGGTGATATGTTAATTAAGGATAGAGATTTTCAGGAGATATTATCAGCAGAGGAGCTACAGAATACGGTTAAGCGCCTAGCTGATTCCGTCATGAATGATTATCAGGAAAAGAATCCTTATTTCTTGGTGATGATGAATGGAGCATTTGTCTTCGCTTCTGATTTTCTTAGAAATATCGGACATCCAGTAAAGGTGGGATTTGTAAAGTATACTTCATACGTAGGTATGCATTCGTCGGGTAAAGTGACACCAGTATTGCCTATTCCTCAGGATGTAGAGGGTAGGGATGTTGTCTTGTTGGAAGATATGACGGACACAGGTTGCACCATGCATTTCTTTTTGGAAGAATTGAAGAAATTCCATCCTAAATCCATTGCAATTGTGAGCCTGTTCTGCAAACCAGAATCATTGCAATATGATTTGAAGATTGATTATATCGGTGTGAAGTTACCTAACCAGTTTGTGGCTGGTTATGGCTTGGATTATGATGGGGAAGGTAGAAACTTACCGACTCTTTATTATACGAAAAATGATGAATGATAGAGAAGGGGTGTAACACCGATGTTACACCCTTATTTCTTCTCGGTACGTTCAGCGTAGCCGATGACCTGTCCGGAGACAATACTGTCAGTCCATACGAAGTCTTGAGCTATATTGATCACCTTACAACAGAAGATGTTGGTGAATTTACCTGATTTGCGCAAATCCAATAAGAATACATTGGCTGTGTTATCTTGAGAGTGCTCTCGTCCATAACGAGATGGAAGACCTATGTAGGCCGTATCCTTCACAACTGTTGCGTAATCGATATACTGTAATGCTGCAGCATTCTGAATGAAGGCGCGAGCTTCTTTCTCTAGTGTTTCTGGGTCTTTTGTAGAGACTATCTCTTTATCCTTGTTTTTGTCTCTTACTTTAAATTGAGAACATGAGCAAATGAATGCTAACATGCCAATCATTAAAATTGCTTTTTTCATGTTGAAATATTGTACTAGTGGTTAGTTTTACTAATTTCATTTGTACGGTGATTTGATAACACTCACCTTTTGTTTATGGATGGATGAGATTCATGCGTTTCCTTCATCCGTTT
The DNA here is from genome assembly GCA_017430235.1 of Paludibacteraceae bacterium. Classification (GTDB taxonomy): domain Bacteria; phylum Bacteroidota; class Bacteroidia; order Bacteroidales; family Paludibacteraceae; genus UBA1181. The sequence continues at coordinate 2,858 of JAFRNH010000089.1, forward strand.
TTCGAGGTACAAAGATAGTGATTATCTGAAAGAATTTTGTAATTTTGTGTTCCGATTTTCATTTTAAGAGAAGTATCGGATACGGTGAGTTCTATAAATTCACCGTTTTAAAATAAACAATATGAATGATGGGTTGATATAGAACCCACCTAAAGATAAAACGAATATGTTGGGGATAATGATTGTTTTGTTCCTATTGGGCTATTTGGCAATTGCATTGGAACATCAGATTAGTGTAAATAAAGCTGCTACTGCTTTAATTCTGTGTGGATTGTTATGGACACTATATATGTTGGAGTCTCCCTCCATCTTATCCAACTCAGCGGAGTTTTCTGCATTTTGGGCAGGTACGTCGGATGAAGTGATGCCTTTTCATGAGAAAGTTGTCAGTTATGTGACAGGCGTTCAGATTATCGAACATATTGGAGATGTGGCTGAGGTTCTCTTCTTCTTGATGGGAGCCATGACGATTGTGGAGTTGGTAGACATCCATGGAGGTTTTTCTATTATCACCAACAGAATCCGTCTGCATAATAAACGTAAGTTGCTATGGGTGATTGTGCTCATCACTTTTTTTATGTCGGCTATCCTGGATAACCTAACCACGACGATTGTGATGTTGATGATGCTTCGTAAGTTGATAAGAGATCAGAAGGAGCGTTGGATATATGCAGGACTTATCATCATCGCAGCAAACAGTGGTGGCGCATTCTCGCCGATAGGAGATGTTACGACTATTATGTTGTGGGTGAAAGGAAACGTATCGGCAGGAGCTATAATACCGTCTTTGATATTGCCATCAGTTGTCTCCGTTTTGATTCCATTGCTTCTCGCTAGCAGAATGTTGCATGATGACATAGAAGAGGTGTTGCCTGAGGTGGAAAATAAGAATCAACGATCCGTGATGGCGTATGTCTCATCCAAAGAACAAAAGACGATCTTTTTCTTGGGTGTGGGTAGTTTGATTTTTGTTCCGATATTTAAGAGCCTCACCCATTTGCCTCCCTTTTTAGGCGTGTTGTTGGGATTGAGTGTGTTATGGTTTTATACAGAGATAATGTATCAGAAGATGGATATTCCAGCAGGTTCGAGGGTGACGATTCCTTATGCATTGTCTCGCATTGATATGTCAACAATCTTATTCTTCTTAGGCGTTTTGATGGCAGTTGCCGCCTTGCAGTGCGCAGGTGTGCTGACGATGTTGTCAAATAGTCTTGACACACTATTCAATAAGGATATATATGCCATCAATATAGTGATAGGCTGTTTGTCGGCTATTGTGGATAACGTACCGTTAGTAGCGGGCACCATGGGAATGTATGAGGTGGAGTCGGCAGGACTCTTTGCCGCAGATGGCGCCTTTTGGTTGATGTTGGCCTATTGCGCCGGTGTTGGAGGCAGTATGCTGATTGTAGGATCTGCAGCCGGTGTTGTAGCCATGGGATTGGAAAAGATCACCTTTGGATGGTACTTAAAACATATCTCATGGATGGCATTGTTGGGGTATTTCGCAGGAGCCTTAGTCTTTGTGCTAATGCATTAAGGTGAGTTCAGTTCCCGTGAAATGTAATAGACCCCTTCATTATCCTAATCGTTCATCGGTAAGAGGTTTATCCCACAAGACCTTTGCGCCTTCAGAAGCAATCAGTTGGTCTATTGTTTCGGATAATGTTTCCAACAACTCTTTTTCTCTCTTTTTCGAACGTCTTCCTTTCCCTTCGTAAAGCGTCTGACTGAAGTAAGCGTCGTAGGATATACGATAGTCTTCCGCATCTTCATGAGGAAAGAAGGATACGGCTGCCGAGTATTTTATGTTGCCAGCTTCAGAATCGGAGATGAGCCATACGGCTGCGCCTTTGCGTTTCACACCGTTATATTCAAAATCAGCTTCAAAGTAGCGTTGATAAACATTAATTTCTGCCATATAGTTTGAATTAAAAGTTTTAGTTGTATCGTGCCATCCGAAGCATTGATTAGCCCAATAGGGGAAGAGGTGCTTCAGAAGGCGTTGTTATGCAAATATAATAAACTATTCTGTTTATGCGAAAAATTGTAGAGACGCACGGCCGTTCGTCTCTATTTTGAATGGATAAAATTCTGTAAATTAAATAGAAATGCGTAATTTTGTGTATCCGTTATTGGAGAAATGAATTTGAAAAGAGTCTGCAAACTGTTTTTTGAAAAAAAATCGGTCTGTGATTTCAGTAATATTATCAACTTAAATGTTTGCTAATTGATTAAATTGTATGATATGGAGAAAAGTCTAGTAGGAGAAAATAGCTTGTTTTCTGATGTTTGTGGTATTATAGACAATAGTCGCAAACGCGTAGCTGTTTATGTTAATTCGGAGATCTGTCTGGTTAAATGGCATGTGGGGAAAAGAATTAGAGAGGATGTGCTCTACAATCAGCGAGCAGAATATGGCAAGCAGATTGTGAAGAATCTGTCCGTGAAATTGACTAATAAGTATGGAAGTGGATGGGATGTTCGTAATCTTTTTCATTGTCTTCGTGCTGCTGAAAATTTCACAGAAGAAGAAATAGTGTACGCAGTGCGTACACAATTCAGTTGGACGCATATTCGTTCGCTTTCTGCTTTGACAGACCCACTTGCTCGTCAGTTTTATATGGAGATGTGTCGCATTGAACATTGGGATACACGTACGCTTGATGCAAAAATTGATTCGCAGCTTTATGAGCGAACTGCCATCAGTAGAAAGCCAGAGGAACTGATAAAACAAGAACTTGACAATCTGAAAGTTGACAATATGTTGAGTCCCGACCTTGTTTTTAGAAGTAGTTATTTCCTTGATATGTTGGGTTTGCCCGATGTCTTTTCTGAGAAAGATCTTGAATCGGCTATAGTTTCTCAGATGAGGGAGTTTATTTCAGAGATGGGAACCGATTTTGCTTTCATAGCTAGGCAAAAACGCATCACGGTGGATGCTGTGGATTATTATATTGATTTGTTGTTTTATCACCGTTCTTTGCATAGGTTGGTGGCTATTGACTTGAAACTAGGTAGGTTTAAACCAGAGCACGAAGGACAGATGCGTCTCTATTTGCGTTATTTGAATAAAAACGAGCGTCGAGAAGGAGAAGAATCTCCCATAGGATTGATTCTATGTAGCGAAGGTAATACCGAGCATGTTGAGTATTTGATGTTGGATGAAGAGAGTTCAATAAAGGTTGCCCAATACTATACGCAATTGCCAGACAAGAAATTGCTTGCAGAAAAACTGCAACGTGCGATAGTTATTGCCCGTGAACAATGTTTTGAACAAAAAACGAAATAGATCGGGAAGATAAAATACCGTTAATTAAATAGAAATGCATATTTTTTGGTATCCATTGAACAATAGATTGATAAAAAACATGAAGAAATACACCAACAATGATGTTTACAAAATTCTCAGTGAAGAAATAAAGGTGACACAGGTTATGCATAGCATGACGGTTGAAGAATTGTGTGCTAAAGAATCTGACGTTGATTTTTGGGAAGAACTGAGTGAACACTTAGATTGTTTTCGTATATGTGATGCCTGTCACAAGCCCATGATTGAAGGTTACTGCATAGACGATGGAGCAGAGCATTACTGTTCAAGAGAATGTCTTCACACGCAAATGACAGATGAAGAGTTTGAAGAGTTGAGTGACGAAGATGGCACTTCTTATTTCACTAATTGGTATGAAGATTCAAGTGTGATGGGTACACACACTGAGATGGAGAAGTGACGGCAAGTCATTGGAGGAGGTGCCGGAGCGCTCCGAAATTATCACATTGAATTAAGTGTTGAATAATTGTATTCTGATGAATTTATGTATCTTTGTTTTATGAAATGATTTTTGTTGAACCTATATTTTAAACAAGAAACAGAAATATTTTAAACTAACATATTATTAATCATAGCGTTTGCTATTTATTCGGTAGCGTCTTAAACCTGAGAAATTTAAAATGTTAATACACGAATAAGTCAGTGAATGCCTGCGCTTTGGCGTGGGCTTGACTTATCTGTATTAACGGGCATCTCAGGGCCTAAGACGTGGATAATGTTCAAGTCCACGTTCTTTTTGTTCCAAGGATACCCGTTTTGCCGAAGACAATGGTTGGGTGGATATGCCTTCTCTGATGGCATATCCGGTGCTGTGTAGAGACACAATGCATTGTGTCTCTATGGTGTGCGAACCTCAACTGTTTATGGATAAGTCAAACGCTGACAATAAAAAACGCATGGAGAACATCGCAAAAACACAGAATGCAGGTACGATTTCAGTATCTTCCGACGATAGTGGTATAAAACTCTATCCTCATCAAATCGAGGCCTTCGATAAAATGACGAAACAAATAGTGAACACGGGTAAATACCCATATAAAGGACTTTTAGTATTGCCGACAGGTGGAGGAAAGACACTTACAGCTGCCCGCTGGATTGCGGAAAATATTTTGGACAAAGACATCAAAGTGCTTTGGTTGGCTCATCGTCACGAACTATTAGAACAGGCGAAGAGAACATTTGCTGAAAAATTAGCCTATAAGGATGTATTTAAGAGGAAGAACCTGTTTAAATATAGACTTGTTTCTGGCATCCATGATATGGCGGTAAACATAAAACCAGACGATGATATCATCTTTTCCAGCAAAGATAGCCTCCGTAGCGAAAGAAGTTTCGGATTATTGAAAAAAAATTGGATAAAAGGAAACGATGAGGTTTTTTTGGTAATTGACGAGGCACACCATGCTCCTGCAAAGACCTATCGTAAACTTATCGAACAATTGGAAAAAAATGTGTCAAAATTCAGAATGTTAGGTTTGACTGCCACTCCTATTAGAACCGCCAAAAAAGAAGAAGGGTATATGGCAAAGATTTTTCCAGACGATATGGTATATAAGATTGATTTGCGTAGCCTTATTCGTCAAGGAATTTTGTCTGAGCCTGTTTTTGAAGAGGTTGAAACTGGAATTGATTTAAGTAAAGATCTTAGTGATGAACAGATTAAGAAAATTAATGACGGTTTTGAATTAGACAGCATTGGAACAGATGTGGCGAAAAAGATTGCGGACAATAGTGAACGAAACAATTTAATAGTCAACCGTTATATTAACAATAAAGAAAAATATGGCAAGACTATTATATTTTCTGTCAACAAAGAGAATGTTATAGCTCTTAATAAATTATTTAACGAAAAGGGTGTCAGATCTGATTTTGTCATGTCTGACACTCGGGATGCATCAGGGCTTCATAATATAAGCAGCAAAGAAAACAAAGATAAAATCAAACGTTTTCGTAAGGGAGGTGACCTTGATGTTCTTATTAATGTTAATATTCTAACGGAAGGTACGGATGTGCCTGACGTTCAATCTGTTTTCCTTACTCGACCTACGCAATCAACCATACTTATGACGCAGATGATGGGGCGTGCACTCCGAGGAGAGAAAGCAGGTGGTACAAAAGATGCATTCATTGTAACATTCATCGATCAATGGTCGGATAAGATAGCATGGGTAAATCCTGAAAAATTGTACATTGACGGACTTGATTTCTCTGATTTTGATCCTAATACACGTCAACGAATCACACGATTGATAGCCATCTCCAAAATCGAGGAATTTGCAGTCCTCAGCGATAGAATTATTGATCCAGACAAAAAGAAATTAATAGAGAGTGTCGATTTTATCAAACGTATTCCAAAGGGTGTGTACAAATTCAGCTATCCTTACCATGATGGCGATGGTGATCCAATTGACAAGGTGTGTGAGGTGTTAGTCTATGATAATCTCGAGGATGCATACCACTCTCTTGTAGAGGATATACCGCAAAAATTCGGACATTTTAGAGAAGATTTGGATGATGTGGACGATATTGATATCGCTAACTTAAGTGACACCTGTGAAATAGAGTATTTTTCAGACGTAGAACACTATCCAGCTTATCGCTTGGAAGATATTGATGATTTAATCCGATACTATTTGATTACAGGTGAGACTCCTAACTATTATGAATTTACGGAACGAGGGAAATATAATATAACAGCTATTGCACAATATATTCTTGACAATGATTTTGGGCAGAAAGCGGAGTCTGAGTACATTAAGAATAGATGGGAAAGTGACCAAGATGCTTGGAGTACTTTCTCTGATTTTACAGAAAAGATGTATCGTCGAGAAATCATGCTGGCAAAAGAAAGAATACTTCACCCAGAGGATTATAGTTATAAGTCAGAGAAACCTAAAGAGATTTTCGAAGATCGGCTTTATGAGGATATGACGATGGCACAAATACGGGTAGTGAATCCAGCCTATGAAAAATGGTTGCGTGACAGGGTGTTTGAAAAATATACAGATAAGAATGGTTACTATTTCTCTGCACAAAGTGGTTTCAAAAGCAAAAACCGTTGGGATTTTGAAATCGATCACATCTTACCATTTAGTGCAGGAGGCAAGACAAAAATCGACAATCTACAATTATTGAAGGTATGGGAGAATAGGAAGAAAGGTAATACTATCGAAGATACAGAAACTGCTGATATAATTGATGATCAGAATGACACCATTTCTAATGATTCAGAAGATACGGAAGCTATGGCTCTAGGAAAATCCATGTTGCGAATTACCCTTCCAAATGGCAACATAATCTTTGAGAAAAAACCAACTGAGACGTACGTCAAGGCTATAGAACAAGCAGGCATAGACAGAGTAAAAGGCTTGAACATAAGAAGATGTGGAATTCAGTTGATACGAAAGAACAAAGATTGGCAATATACCCAAAAACGATTATCTGATGGGCAATATCTGTTTTCAAATCTAAGCACAAAGGATAAGAAGCGATTGTTAGAACAAATCAATGAGGCATTAAAACTTGGGTGGCATATTGAAATCACAGGGGAAAGTAAAGGGAAATCCGATCATAACCAAGATCATTTCTCTATGGTCGTGGATAATATATTCTTTGTCAATGGCATGGGTGCTATGTTAAACGGGAAGATTGAATTAGGAACCATACATTCTGGTGATGAAGTGGTATTAGACAATGGAACAAGAGCTTTCGTTGACAGAATCCAATTGGAAAATCGTATTGTAGAAGAGTCAACTAAAGATGAATATGTTGGGCTTCATATTGGTTTTGTTGATAAGAATAAGTTGTCGAAAGTCGTTAAAGTGGAAGATTCTGCCAATCATGACAACTCGTCGTTTGAAATGCGTGTAGTTGAAGTCCACAATGATGCGAATCAAGGAGTTGTACTGAAAGGTGATGTAATAAAAGGAAGTGTAAAGGTTGGTGATCCTGTACGTTTTATTGATGGAGAAACATTTAAATTTAGTTCTGCGGTAAGTTCAATCAATATGCAAGGTGGTACCGTTGATTCTGCCGAGGAAGGTCAATCGGTAGTGCTTTATTTTAATGATGTTACCAAGAAAAAAATGGAAGGAACTATATGGACAATTTGTAGGTAAGTATTTTATTATACCTTGTCACGCCGCTTTTGATTGCAGGTGTGGCAAGGTGCAAAAAACATACTGTAATTGAATTAATTACAAAAAAAATAACATAATATTGTACCAAAAAACAAACAATACCATGATAGATCCCCAAATAAAACAAACATTACTCAATTCAATAGCCGAAATTAATGCAGAGAGAAAGGCATGGTGCGATACTCACGGCGTGCCTATGCCTGAACCGATAGAATCTCTTGATCTGATTCTAAAAAAGGAGTTTGCTTTGCAGATTCTGAAAGGAGAGAAGAACGTTGAGTTTAGATCGATGACACAACATTATATGAATCGTTTGTTTGATAAGAGACTCGGCGACTTCCTCGATAAGCATGCCGATAATGCTGAGATCACAGCGGAATATGGTATGTGGGGTAATTGTGATGAACTACGCCCTGTCAAAACTATCCATTTCCACAACTACAATAACGATTGGTATTTGGATGTCGAAGTGCTACACAATGGGTATGCTATCGCTAATAAAGAGGGCGCAGAATCTCTGCATCTTTATGATTGTTACGATTTGGATGATTTGGTCGAAGAACTGGATCAAAAGGACGAAGTGGATCGTCCCGTGTTTTTTACCTTTATTATCTCGAAAGTATTAGCAACCAATCTGGTAGTGTGATATCTTCGTCTCATTCCGATTTCAGCAAATTCGGAATGCAATTTTTTTGGGGGGTATAAAGCCATTCTTTTTATCCACCATTTTCTTCCTTTTTTATAATAATCCCGCCATATACACTGGAAGATATACAATTCCATCGTTTTCCTTCAAATCGGCAGTGTGCAACACGTAGGATGTAGAGAGAAACTGACCGTATTTTTGACGGAGTTTCAGAAGTGAGGTCGTGGTGTAGCGGTTGGTAGATTTTACTTCCAATGGTGAAATATTATGGCGGCTTGTAATTGACGGCTTTTGAATCAAAAAATCGATTTCCATGCGGTTTTCGGCATTATCTCCGTCATATTTGCTAAAAAAGAATAATTTGTGTCCAGATGCTGTAAGCATTTGAGCTACAATGTTTTCTATTAACATGCCTTCGTTGATTTCCAATTTTTGAAACATCAATTTTTGATAAATTGATTCATCAATAATGCTTTTGTTGTTGAAAGTATGGCTGATTAGTAGCCCAGTATCGCCCATATAACATTTGAGCGTTGTTCGCTCCTCGTTCAGTCGTAGCCCCACGTTGGGTTCGGTTGTGTTGTAACAGCAATTGATGATTTTTGCATCGGAAAGCCAAAGAAAAGCATCTTCGTAGTCTCGCATTCGAGCCTCCGCATTCAGGGCCGTAAGACGAAATTTTTTTTCATGCTTTTGTAGTTGCCCAGGTAATGCGTCAAAAATTGATGTAACCCTCAGTTCCAAACCTTCGGCATATTTGCGGATGTCATTTCGGTAAAGGGTTAGAATCTGACGCTTAATTAAATCCACTTTGTCAAAATCATGGTTGTCAATATATTCCTGTACAGCTTGTGGCATTCCACCGACAATCATATACTGACGGAATAAGTCCATTGCTTTCCGATGAAAATCTCCGAGAGGTTTGCGCTTTTCAAAGCATTTTTTGATGTAGTCCATCAACATTTCGTTGCCCGTTGCCCAAACAAACTCTTCAAAATCTAGAGGCACCATGTTTATTAGATACTCTTCACTTGGAATAAGTATGTCTTTGACATTTCGCTTGATACTTATGAGTGATCCCGTTTCAATATAGTCGAAACGACCATCTTTTACAAGATGCTTGATGCCTGCCCGAGCTTTTGGACACTCCTGAACTTCGTCGAAGATGATTACCGAACATCGTTCAATGAGTTTTTTTTGATAATGGAGTTGTATGTTAAATAATAGAGTATCAATATCTTCCATATAAATTTCAAACCAATCCTTCACCTGTTTCGGTGCCTTGCTGAAATCTATCATTATATACGATTGATATTCTTGTTTTGCAAACAATTCGACAATAAAACTCTTTCCAGTACGTCTTGCACCTTCTATCATTGCCGCCGATGTTCCGTTGCTCTGACTTTTCCATTTTAGCAACTCGTTGTAAATCTTTCTTTTAAGCATAATTTATACACCTTTCTGAGGTTTAATTTTTAATGATTATACACCTTTCTGAGGTTTAATTCTTTTCAAAAATACACCTTTCTGAGGTTTTGTGCAAATTTTTTAGGTCTTCATTATCCCCTCTTTCGTGTGGTAACTAAGAAAAGACGTCGGTCTTTTTTTAGTACAAATGATATTTTGTTCAAGTTATCCGTGATTTATCCGATATTTCATAATTTTCCCCCAATAAATCTGAATTTTGTCTTTGCTCCATTGCTAATATTTGGTAATATTGCATTATTATAACAAATTATTTTTTGAAGTTTTAAAAGAAAGAGCGTATGAAAAAAATTTTTTATGCATTGATGACCTCGGTAATCGCATTATGTGGAACAGGGTGTTCCTCTTCTGAAGAGAGCGTTAGTGGTCAATTGGAAGGACACAATTATGTGGATCTTGGGTTGCCAAGCGGAACCTTATGGGCAACATGTAATCTGGGGGCTAATCAACCGGAAGAAAATGGCGCTTACTATGCGTGGGGAGAGACTTCTCCGAAGAGCGAATTTGAATGGACCAACTATAAGTATGGTAACGGTGAGGCTGAGTCGAGAATCAAAATGACTAAGTATTGCTCGCATGAAAAGAAAGGTGCGGTTGATAACATTCAATTGCTTAATTCGACCGACGATGCTGCTTCGGTTAGTTGGAACGGGAAATGGAGAATCCCAACAAAAGATGAGTGGGAAGAACTATTGGACGGTTGCACCTGGGAATGGGTGAAAAACTACAAGGGTAGTGGTCTCGATATGAAAAAGGGTACATCTAAGTCAAATGGTAAAACAATCCTTTTCCCTTTCTCGGGCTACTATAACGGAACGGCATTCTTTAACAACTCCAGCGCATTCTGGTCTTCTACTCAAAAAGCTGATAATGGATTGGATGCATACTTCGTCAGAATGCTGACTCACAACCAAAACATGAATAATGGTCATAGAAAACAGGGAATGACAATCCGTGCTGTTGCCAGCAAGTGATGTCTATATAAACGAAAAACGTGTCTATATGAAGGCGTTTGCCTCTCCTATAGACACGTTTTTTATGTACTGTTACTGTATTGGCGATTTGGCGAATGCAAATTGGTTATTTTGCGAATGCGATTCGCTTTTGGCGAATGCGATTTGCTTTTTGCGAATGCGATTCGTTATTGGCGAATGCGATTCGCTTTTGGCGAATGCAATTCGTTATTGGCGAATGCAATTCGCCACTACTAGATAATTTCCAAATCTTTTTCTTCAATCCAACCGATATTGCCATCAGGAATTTGAATTTCCACCCAACCGTTCAGTTTGCTTTTTACTCTCACTTTCGTGCCTTCATGCAGTAGGAATAGGTCGGTTCCAGCTTTGTCTGGAGATCCTTTCCCTGTCACAGAAGGGGCAAATATGATGGCTGTATCATGCGTTTGAAGAATATCTTTCTGTTTGCTTGCATAGTAGATTGAAGTTATGCATATCAATAGAGTCGCTATGCTTGCAAAAAAGGATGTTTTTTTGATGCTGGAGTTCGTTCCGAAGAAATACAAGGCAATACCACCTAATGTGATTAAAAAGGTGAGAATGGACAAAATAGCCCAACCATTGGAACTAAATAAGTTTTGAAGTGATTTACTCCATTCAGAGAAGATAAGATTGTCTAATTGTTCAATTTTATCTTTCGTTTGGAGTTTAGCCATCTCCAAGTTGAAAAGAATATCTTCGTTATTGGGATCCAATTTCAAAGCTCTTTCGTAGTTTAGAATGGCTGGAGCAATCTCTCCTTGCCTGTATTTGGCATTACCTAGGTTATAGTATAATGCAGCAGATGCGCCTTCTTCTTCTAACACCAATTGATAGAGGCTATCAGCGGCTTTATAATTCTCTTGTTGATATAATCTATTCGCTTCAATCAACCTTTGCGATTCTGCTGAATAACAGAGAAGAGAACTGATGAATAATAGACTTAATAAAATATTTCGTTTCATATCCTTATTTTTTTATCTGTTCTTCCAATTGACCGATTAGGTCGACTGCTTTGTTGTATAATTGATCCATAGCTTCATGACCACCGGATGGAGCAAAACGAGCAAACTCGCATGTCTGCAAAATATTCATAAAGTCTGCTATGGTATTTTTATCCACATTATGCTCGGTTAATCTAGCTTCTATTGTATCCTTGTCCAATTCAGCCATTGGAATATTCAGTTTGTCGCTTGTATATCCCCAAAGAGCTTTGAGCACCTCTTCATAGAATGGCTCTTTCTCGTTGGCTTGTAGGTGAATATTGGCTTGTTTCAGACGTTTGGTTGCCTGCTTGTTAGCTCTTTTGTTTTTAACAAGTACGATGTTGGCGTTTTCCTTCAATTGTTTTCTGTAAAGAATGAACAACATGATGAATAAGCAAGAAGGAATGATAAACCATAAATAGTAGCCCGTAGAACCAAACAACGGTTTGTCACTTTTCTTAATGCTTGTATCTTTTGTGTTAATGAAGTGAATGTCTTTGCCGAGGTATTTAACATTCTCTTTTGTTCCAAAATTGGAGACGACAGTTGTGTTGCCAGCATTGTCATTAGCTCCTTTTTCAACTTGGAGAGTATAGGCCTCCGTTTTCAAAGTTTTGTAACTTTTTGTTTTAGGATCGAAATAGGAGAATGAAGCAGCTGGTATTTCGTAGGTGCCAGCATAACGAGGAATCGTTAAGTATTCAATGGTTTTGGAACCACTGACAACGTTGCCGGAGGTGCTGACCTTGGAATCAACCGTAGGGTCGTAGATCTCGAAATCGTTAGGGAATTTGATTTCTGGATTTTTCAGATATTTAATGTTACCAGTACCTGATATTTTTATTTTCAGGTTGACAGGATCGTTGGTTTTAACTTCTGTTGAATTGATAGAAGACTCCATTTTGAAGGATCCCACTGCGCCATTAAAGTCGGCTGGCTTGTTTTCTTGCGGCAATGGCATAACTTCAATTCTTGATCCTTTGATGACAAGGTCTTTTTTTACAGTTTGTGTGGTGTTGAAGAAGTCGTCCATATCCCAGAAACTACGTCTTCTGTTTGATCTTCTTTGAATCTGAGCGACGACAGTAGCTTTTCCGTTTTCGATCTCAATAGTTCCAGATCTTTGAGGGAAAAGGATGGATCTTTTTATGATGTAGGTATAATAGCGATCGCCATTGTATGTTTCGATTCCAGAATCTCTCTCTTTGTCGTTTAGTGTGATTTCCTGTTGGATAAATCCGTTGAATTCGGGGAGTTTAACATCGTCGAAGCCTCTTACGTTTCCTTTGTGATAAAGTTTGATGGTGGCAACTAATTGTTCACCCTCATATACTTTTCTTTTAGAGTATTCGACTAAGCAGAAAACATCTTTGTCTGACAATCCCACTTCATCTTGGTGTACTTGATTACCATTTCCTCCTGCTGCGTTTTGTTGGGGTGCAGACTTGTCCACTTTAATGGTTAAAGCGTTTGACATGATTGTTTTCCCGTTATTTGTGAAGCGGGCAGGGGAGATGGTGAAAGTTCCCTCTTTTTTGGGAGTTAAGATGTATGTGAATGTTGTGTTTTCCGTCCTTGTCATGTTACCATTGATAACGGAAATGGAATTAGCCACTGATTTGTTTGGTCCTGATAGAACATCGAAAGCAGATAAATCAGGAATTTGTAAATCGGTAGGCTGAGCATTGCTTATATGAAACTCCAATGTGAATTTATGACCCATTGCCACAACATTAGGAGCGGCTGCTCTAAATGTAACATTCTCATCTGCTAATGCTGTAAAAACAGCAATGGTGAGTGATAAAATGGTAAATAAAATTCTTTTCATTTTTCCTTCTCTTCAAATCTCTGCAAAATTACATATAAACGGCGGACAAATAAAATGGAATGGCATGAAATTACCAATCTTTTTCTATTGACACAGAGCCTTTCTTCTCAACTTTTACCTTTTTGATATTGTCTTTTTCATTCTCTTCCAATGCTTTCAATATCTGCTCAGCATTCTCTTTCGACATTTGGTCTTGTTGAGACTGTTGCTTTTGTTGATCTTGCTGATCTTGCTGCT
>JAFRNH010000012.1 GCA_017430235.1 Paludibacteraceae bacterium
AAGGATGGTACAATAGTTGATCAGTTCCTTTTTGCTAAATTACTAATTTCCGAACAAATATTTTATTACTCTATCCTTGCAGATGAGAATAACATTATCTCTTTTGATTATAAATGTAATTTCGAGTATGACGAAGAGGATGTTAAAAAGATGTTGGGTCCAAGTAAGACTGATTTTTTTGTTGCTGTTAAAAAAATTAAGATAGGGAAAGATGGGAAATTTCAACAGTATTCATCTTATGAGATCAATTTGGAACGTCAATTAAGTCATTATTTAGATTGTCCTATCCCCGAAGATGATCCGATGTATAAATACTCAAAAAAGTAAGTACTATATTGTAATGAAGTTGCGCATATCTAAGACTATGGCATTTGTTTTATTTTTACATTATTAAAATACTAAAAATCAAGGAAATGCGCAACTTTTTTATATTTTTATTATAAATTTAATTCAACCGACAGGTAGCAGTTTTATTTATCGACGCTTCATTTCTCTTCGAGAGAAGATAAACAAATATATACCAGCGATTATCATCACTGGATGAATCATCAACTGAACAAGACTAAACTCCATGATGAGCTCTAATGCATGTAAGATGTTAAATACCATCATAATGGTAGCAAGTACAAAATTAATAATACGCATTGTCTTGCTTGAACGATACTGCATACACAACAGTCCGCACATTGTCATAAAGAAGGATAGAAAAAGCGTATCGAAATTGACGTGAGACAAAAAGTTTTGTTCAACTTTCTTTGCTCACACCTGTTTCGACACGCCTCTTTAGCAAACTAATCGACTGGATTTATATCTTATCCAACATGTCACAAATGGCTTCCTTGTCCATATTCTTACCTATGAAAACCAATTTCACCATTTTATCGCCATATTTTTCATCCCAATCCTTACGCAATTCTGGATTCTGTCTCAACATCATCTCCATCTCATCCTTAGGGGCAGTGCAGATCCATTGTCCAGCCTCTTGTAATGTCTTTTGCGTACCTGCTTGTTCAAACAAATATGACATATCCTCATTATCTGTGAAATATGTAATACCCTTCGTTCGAATTACACCTTTAGGCCATGATTTATATACGAAATAATCGAATGCATTCAGACTCATTGGTTTACGACGATAATAGACAAACGTACTGATACCATACTCTTCCGTCTCACCCTCACCATGATGATGTTCGTGATCATGGTGGTGATGGTGATGATGGTGTTCATGATCATCATCGTCGTCGTCATCATCGTGGTGATGATGATGTTCATGCTCGTCATCGTCTTCATCGTGGTGATGGTGGTGGTGATGTTCTTCTTCATCATCGTGTTCATGGTGATGGTGATGCTCGTGGTCATCAGCATCTCTCTGTTCTGCAGTCTTTTCAATCTCCTCAATCCATCCAGCAGACACAGTGATACGTTCCATATCAAACTTATGGCAATCGATGATCTCATTCAGATCCACTTGAGCATAGTTGGCCTCTAAAATCTGTGCATGAGGTTGTAATTTTTTCACTACGGCCTTCACCTCTTCCAACTCTTTACGAGAGATTTCATCCACTTTATTAAGGATAATCACATCGCAAAACTCAATTTGTTGAATAACCAGATTAGCCAAATCCTCTTCATCTGGGTTATGCATCAGGTCATCACCGTTGGAGAACTCTTGCGAGAGCCTCAACACATCCACAACTGTTGCGACGCAATCCAATCTGCATATCTCAGGAAGATGGTATCGACGTGCCATATCCGAGATGGATACAATCGTATTCGCTATCGGATAAGGTTCGCAGATTCCACTCGCCTCAATGACAATATAATCGAATTTATTCGTATTAGTGATGTCTGTGATTTGCTGAATCAAATCTGTTTTAAGTGTACAACAGATACAGCCATTGGAAAGGGCTACAAGACTATCATCTTTTTGAGTAACCACACCACCCTTTTGAATAAGTGATGCATCAATGTTCACCTCTCCAATATCATTTACAATAACAGCTATTTTCATTCCCTTCTTATTCGAAAGAATATGATTCACCAACGTGGTTTTTCCACTTCCCAAATAACCCGTTAGCAATGTAATAGGAACAATTTGATTTGACATAGTATTTATAATTTAGTAATTATTTCCACTTCATTCTCGACGTTCTCATCTTCACTCTTTGTCGTTTTGGGGATGCACTTCATTTTTTCTTGTATACATCCAAAATGCGATGAACAAAACAATGGATGTAACAACGTTAGAACTCATATTCACCAACGAAGCTCCCACAATCTTCCATTGAGTGATGAAAAAGTATGACAAAGCCAAAGTAACCAACACTCCCACAAACGACTTTATAACCAATATTCTCAGTTTGCCGATGGCTGAGAAATAATGTCCAAAGACATTGGAGACAGCAATAAGCAAAACACCTGGAGAGAGATACATCAATACCGTTTTCACATCGGCAAAGTCTTCGCCGCCAAAGACGTATGCATACAACTCTCCTGGCAACAAATTTGCCACCAAGATGATTGCCATTGTAATCCACAGACTGTATCGAGCCACCTGAACAGTACTTCTTCTTGCCTCAACGCCATCCTTATCTTTCAACAATTTTGAATATTGCACCATCGAAATACTACGGCTGACAATCCATATTGCCTCAGCCAACGCAACGCCGATAGAGAAAACACCCACAGAGGCTTTCCCTATCAAATAGGCCAAGAAATAGTAACTCAATCGATAATTGAAAAACTGGAGAAAATTACTCAGTTCTGTTTGAAAACCAAATTTGAATGAACGAACCGCTACTGGCCAAAGGCGTTCCATCTTTGTAACAGAAAAACGTTTCCGATCCAAATATAAACAGGCAATCGTCAGGATGAACAACGAGAGCATCAATGCGTAAAAATAGGCACGATAACTCGAATCCACAAAATAATAGAACAGCAACATAAAGCCAAGCAACATAAATGGTTGCAAAATGGTCAAAATATTATACTGCTTAATGCGCTGATTTCCAACGAATGAAGAATTAAAAAAGGCAAGAAGTCCAGTAAACGCAGAAGCTATGAAGAAGAACAGCGAGAGATTCTCCTTTTCTAAAATGTGGAATAGAAGCGCACCCAACGTAGAGGTGATTGCAATCCATAGCATCGCAATGGCAAATAATCGGGAAACGCCCGATTTTTGCAGATAAAACGAAACACTACTTCCCGTAAAAATATTAGTTAAAATAAGCAACAAACTGATATCAGCCATAAACATGGCGACAATACCACGGCCCTCTGCTCCCCAAAAACGGGCGGTTAAAACGACTACCAAAAAATTAAAGATTAGAATTGCACACTTACTGGCAATTGTCATCGCTATATTTTTTTTTACATCAAATGCCATTATGAATGAATTTAACAAATTGATTCTCTATATTTTCCCAATTATATCTTTGGGAGGACAAATTTAAACTATTTTGGCAAAGTTGCCTATAAAAATTTGGATTATCCACACATTTTAGAATAAACGCCGTGATTTTCTCCTCATCATCAGGCTCCGACATACATCCTATCGCATCAAACTCAGGCACTCCCTTCTGTATGGCTTTTAAATTCGAATAGATTATCGGACGTCCAGCCATCATATAGTAGAATAATTTTATTGGCAAGCAATGACTATTCTCCACATCATTATCTCTTAAATCCATATAGATATCCCCCTCTCCCACTGTTTCACAAAACTGAGGGAAACTCATCCATCCAGCAGAATCAATTTTTAGATTGTCTGGCAATACCATTTCGTCAGACTTGTTAGCGGAAACAATCCGCAATTTAAAGGATACCTCTGGTCGTAATGTCGCCACCCTTTGTGCAACTGACACTACCCGATTATACCCTTTTTCTTTGGTAAGGTTACCAGAATAATATAGGACACACTCTTCTTGTAAAGTAGCTTTGGGTTCAATTTGTTTCACCACTTCTTTAGAGGCATAATAGGAGACCATGACTGATGATTTCCAAAAGAATAAAACTTTGAATGGCAATGATTTATAATACTCTCCAAAGATAAATCCATCTGCAAGGAACCCTGCCAATAAAGATGCGAACGTAAGAAGAATAGCTCGAACTATTTTCTTCAATCCAGGTACATTTCTCAGATTTTTTTTAGATGGATACCACTCCGTTATATCGTATAGGACACGAACTTGCTTTCCAATCTTTTTTTTTACTTTATAGGCTATTTTCACAGCTATTGGAGTATCACATACAATCACCTCCGGTTGGTATTCGACCAACTGTTGCAACAACCATTCCGATTTTTCTTCTCTACTCTTTTCCTTCTGCTCATACGCAGAAAAGACAGAAACCTCATCTCCAGCACGTTGTAATGCCGCTGCTTCTTGATAGGCCACCCTGTCATCATCCGAATTATGAATCATTAAGGAAAAAGCTACTTTCATACCATTTGAACCCTTTACATGAAAAAAAGGGATGCCCTACGGACATCCCATTTTATTTTCACTAATGTTTAATTACTTTGAGATAGCACCTGCTGGACAAGCGTCTGCACAAGTTCCACACTCAGTACAAGCATTAGCATCAATCTTGTAGATATCTCCTTCAGAGATTGCTCCTACTGGGCATTCTCCTGCGCATGTACCACAAGCGACACAATCTTCACCAATTACGTAAGCCATAATTTTAATATTTTAAAGTTAACACCGCAAAGATATGGTTTTTAAAGAAATTTCAAAAGGAAAACGACCTTTTTTTATATAAAAAATTAGGCTATTCATCGATAAAAATCAACCGAAAAAATCTACTTTCTACATCAAATACCTCATAGACAGAATCATCGGCTCCATTCATCCTATTGAAAACATGTTCAATTTGTAGGACAAGACTCCACCTTTTGCAATATGTCATATGCCGTACGAACATCATTCACATCTGCAAAAAGAATAGATCGTTTCCCTCCCACATCTCGCAATTTGCAGCGCTCAATATGCGTTTGAAAATAATTCAATATTTTCCCGAATGCTTCTGATTGGAAATAAGGTGAATTCTCCGCCTGAACAAAATAACCTGCCATTCGATTTTGTTTAATTGTTAATTTCTCAAATCCCAACGACAAAGCTATCCAACGCAAACGAACCAACAACATCAAATTGACTGTTTGTGGCGGAAGTGCGCCAAAACGGTCTTCTAGCTTTGTTTCAAATGCTTTCAACTCTTCTTCATCCCTCACATTATCTAATTCTCGATAAAGAGACATTCTTTCTGAAATATTCTCCACGTAATCCGACGGAAAGGTCAACTCCAAATCGGTCTCAACTTGACAATCGGAGACAAACTGAAGTTCATTGTTCCGATCTGGATTCTCCTCTTGATACAATTCGGAGAATTCATCCACCTTCAATTCCGACACCGCCTCATTCAATATCTTCTGATAAGTCTCATATCCCAAATCAGCAATGAACCCACTCTGTTCCGCTCCCAACAAATTACCAGCCCCACGAATATCCAAATCTTGCATGGCAATATTGAATCCACTTCCCAAATCAGAGAAACTTTCAATGGCTTGTAAACGACGACGTGCTTCAGGGGTAACAGACGTCAAAGGTGGAGCCAACAGATAACAGAAAGCTCGTCGATTGCTTCGACCTACGCGTCCCCTCAACTGATGCAAATCACTCAGACCAAAGTTCTGCGCATTGTTGATAATAATAGTATTGCAATTGGATATATCGATGCCAGATTCCACTATGGTTGTAGCTAGCAACACATCATATTCATAATCCAAGAAATCCATAACAATCTTCTCCAAATCCTCTCCCTTCATCTGTCCGTGTCCGATAGCCACGCGCGCCTCTGGCACCAAACGATGAATCAAAGCTGCAATATCTGGCAGATTTTGTACCCGATTATTGATGAAAAAGACCTGGCCATTCCGTTCCAACTCATAACGAATGGCATCCCGAATCACATCCTCATTGAATGTATGCAACTCAGTTTGTATTGGATGGCGATTAGGCGGAGGAGTATTGATAATCGACAAATCACGGGCTCCCATCAGCGAGAACTGAAGCGTTCTAGGTATAGGTGTCGCCGTCATCGTTAACGTATCAATATTCACCTTCATCTGCTTGATTTTCTCTTTCACAGAGACACCAAACTTCTGTTCCTCATCAATGATCAGCAAACCTAAATCTTTGAACTTCACCTCCTTGCCCAACACCTTTTGAGTACCTATCAATATGTTAATGGTTCCCTCCTTCAGTTCATTGATGATTTTTTTCACATCTTTAGCTGAACGAGAACGATTGAGGTAATCCACTTTGCACGGAAAATCTTTGAGACGATCGCTGAATGTCTTATAATGTTGCAGCGCGAGAACCGTTGTAGGGACAAGTATCGCCACCTGTTTGTTATCGCACACAGCCTTAAAAGCGGCACGAATGGCAATTTCTGTTTTACCAAAACCAACGTCGCCACAAACCAAACGATCCATCGGCAGGTCTCGCTCCATATCCTGCTTCACCTCCCTGGTTGTCTTGAGCTGATCCGGAGTATCCTCATAAATGAATGAAGCTTCCAACTCAGATTGTAAAAAAGTATCAGGAGAAAAAGCATACCCCTTCTCCTCTCTTCGCTTCGCATAGAGAGCTATCAGATCACGAGCAATATCTTTTACTTTTTTCTTGGTACGTTCCTTCAGTGTTTGCCATGCACCCGTACCCAATTTATTGATTGTCGGTTCACTCCCCTCCTTACTTTTGTATTTTGAAATCTTGTGAAGAGAATGGATACTTACTAAAAGCAAGTCATCATTTTTATAAAGCAGTTTGATGACCTCCTGCTTTTTCCCATTCACATCTACTTGTATCAATCCGCCGAAACGTGCCACTCCATGATCGATATGAACCACATAATCGCCTGGTTTAAAGCTATTCAAATCTTTCAACGTGAGCGATGCCTGTCCGCTTCTTGCACGATCCGAACGCAAAGAATACTTATGGTAACGATCAAAAATCTGATGATCCGTATAACAACACAAATGGGTATCCTCATCAACAAAACCCTCATGTAATGCCTTCAGTACAGGGGTGAAGAGGATGTTCAATCCTTTATCTTTAAAGATTGAATCGAGACGATCAATCTGATGTTTATTGTCGCTCAACAAACATATCGTGTAATGTTCTGCAATACGACGTTCAAACTCATCCGCAATCAAATCAAAGTTTTTATTAAACGCAGGCTGCGGAGAAGAATGGAAAAGTATCTGCGATGCCTCTTTTAAGCAACAATGGCCTCCAAAATCGACCAATCGGAAAGAGTGTATTTGTTTTACAAACGACTCAAATTCAATAAATTGACTCTTTTCTTCCACCGTCTCACATACATTCGCCAACATTTCAGTTGTAAACTGATAATCAAAGAGAGAGAGAATCGTCTGTTCCGGCAAGAAACTTAAAATCGAATCGGAGACTACCTGTTTATCATGAATATTAGGAACAATCGCAATCTTTTCTTTTTTCTCTTTTGAGAGTTGTGATTCAACTTCAAAAGTTCGAATGGAGTCGACCTCATCGCCAAAGAAATCAATACGATACGGGTATTCGCATGAATAAGAGTAGATATCAATGATACTACCACGAACGGAGAACTGTCCTGGCTCGTAAACAAAATCGACGCGAGAAAAGCCATATTCCAACAGCATCTGAATCATGAATGATGAATCGACAGACTCGCCCGCCCTCACTTCAAAGGTTTTCTCCTTTAAAACTTCTGTTTTCACCACCAATTCAGTCAACGCTTCAGGATAAGAGACGATCAAGAAATGAGAATCTTGACTTTCCAAACAGTTTAAGACCTCTGTCCGCAAAATTTCGTTTCCTGCATCCTGACGTTGTTGATCGTACTTGACAGAAGATTTATAAGAAGATGGATAAAAGTATACGTCCTGATCACCAATCAACTGCGTAATATCATGGTAAAAATAGGCTGCCGATTCCGAATCGTTCATAACAACGAACAAGCGTTGTTGTCCTTTTTGGTACAAACAAGAGAACAACAAGGCACGAAGAGAACCCTCGACACCTTTTATGTTGAGTTTTTTCTCCTTCCCTTTCGTCCACTCATCTACCGCAACAATCTGATTACTAAGACTAAAGCGGTTTAATAATTCAATAATTTCCAATGGTAAGAAAATTTTTCACAAAGATAACGAATAAATTTCCAAACCATTTTTTAAATTTGCATAAACGTACATACAAAATTTAAATAAAGTGGAAATTAACGACGGCATAGTAATTATACCAACGTATAATGAAAAAGAGAATATTGAAAACATTTGTAGAGCCGTGTTTTCATTGCCAAAGCAGTTTCATGTTTTGGTGATTGACGATGGATCTCCAGATGGCACTGGCAATATTGTAAAAAATCTGCAAAACGAGTTTTCCGATAGGTTATTTATCATCGAGAGAGCAGGAAAACAAGGATTAGGAACTGCTTATATCACAGGATTTAAGTGGGCGTTGGAGCACAACTACGACTATGTGTTTGAGATGGATGCAGATTTCTCTCACAATCCGAATGACCTATTGAAGCTACACAAAGCTTGTTCAGAAGAGGGTGCAGATTTGGCCATCGGATCTCGTTATGTAAGTGGTGTGAATGTCGTTAATTGGCCAATGGGAAGAGTTCTCATGTCCTATTTCGCTTCTATTTATGTACGAATAGTCACAGGAATGAAGATAGCAGACACGACTGCAGGATTCAAGTGTTATAGGAAGGAAGTATTGCAAACAATCGAGTTAGACAAAATTCGTTTCAAGGGATACGCATTCCAGATTGAGATGAAATACACAACCTATAAATGTGGCTTTACCATCAAAGAAGTTCCTATTATATTTGTAAACAGAATTTTAGGCAATTCAAAGATGAGCGGAGGCATTTTCGGAGAGGCATTATTCGGCGTAATTCGTTTGAAATGGGATAGTCTTTTCCGCAAATATCCACAAAAACAGAAGTAAAAACAATAGAATCAATTTTCTAAAATAAAAACTTGAAACATGAAGAGCATACTAATTCATAAAGTAAAAATCATTAATGAAGGAAACTCTTTCAAAGGGTCTGTATTAATCGAAGGAGATAAAATTTCAAAGATATTCAAGGATGAGGTTCCTGCTAACATATTAAAAAATGCAGAGATTGTCGATGGAGAAGACAAATGGTTGTTGCCAGGAGTTATCGACACTCACGTACATTTTCGTGAACCCGGTCTAACACAGAAAGGAGATTTCGAAAGTGAGTCGAGAGCAGCCGTTGCAGGAGGAGTAACCTCTATCATGGATATGCCTAACACGAATCCTCAGACCACTTCCATGAAAGAGATTGACAACAAAATCGCACTTGCCGAGAAAAAATGTCTCACCAACTTCTCTTTCTATTTAGGCGCCACCAATGAAAACATCGAAGAGGTGGTCAATGTGGACAAAACAAAGGTGTGTGGTATCAAAGTATTTGTCGGAGCCTCAACAGGCAATATGAGAGTCGACAACCCAGCCATTCTTGAAAGGATCTTCAAGGAATCACCTATCCTTGTGGCAACCCACAATGAGGATGAGGCTATGATTCAAGAAAATCTTGCAAAGGTAAAAGCAGAGTTAGGTGACCAACCAATTCCTATCTCCTACCATGAGGTGATTAGAAACTCTGATGCCTGCTATAAATCAACATCCAAAGTGATTGATTTGGCAAAGAAATATGGAACGAAACTACATGTCCTTCACTTGACAACCGCTAAGGAAATGGCATTGTTTAATAAGAAGCCATTAGCAGAAAAGCAAATCACTGCAGAGACTTGTGTTGGTTATTTGTGGTTCGACGACAGAGACTACGAGCGCTTAGGCGCAAAGATTAAATGCAATCCTTCCATCAAGAAGGAGAAGAGCCGCGTTAATCTGTTAAAAGCTGTCGAAGAGAACATCATCGACACCATTGCTACAGACCATGCACCTCATTTGTTAAGCGACAAAGAGGGCGACTGTTTACAAGCAGCATCTGGATACCCATCCATCCAACATTCACTTCAAATGATGTTGGAATTGGCTAAGAAAGGTAATTTCTCCAGAGAGCAAGTGGTAGAGAAAATGTGTCACAACCCAGCCAAACTTTTCAATATTGAGAAAAGAGGATTTATCAGAAAAGGATTCTTTGCTGATTTGGTTCTCGTTGAGCCTAACAATCCAACGAAGGTTACCAAAGAGTCTCTCCAATACAAATGTGGATGGTCTCCTATGGAGGGTGAGACATTAAACTACAAGATATGCAAGACTTTCGTCAACGGAGAATTGGTCTACGATGATGGCAAATTCAACACCGAGAAGAAAGGTAAATTGCTTGTATTTAACAGATAATACGAAGAAAAACTAATACGAGCACAAGGAGGTCCTTTTGAGAGATCTCCTTGTTTTTTTAGTTATTTCGTCGATAAAATAAAACACTTAGTCGATAAGATTCTTTTATAAAGAAAACATCCACTATATTCGCAACAAGATAAGATGAAAATGAAAAGGAATAAATACATATCAATCATATTAATGTTTTTCGCATTTTCGTTCCAAGCGAAGGCACAAAATGAAATATGGAGTCTAAGCAAATGTTTAGAATATGCGCTAACACAAAGTATTGATATGCAAAAGGGAATGATTAATATAGAAGAGAGTCGCGTAAACACGAAACAAGCGAAAGCTCAATGGCAACCATCCCTATCCTTTTCAACTTCACACTCTATCAATAACAGTCCGTGGGCACCAGAAAATAAAAGTAACACCTCATACAATGGGAATTACAATTTGAGTGCAGGCTGGACTGTATTTAACGGATTTAAGAGGAAATACAACATCAAGCAACAAGAGTTGCAAGAAGAGATTTCCAACGTTAACATTGCAGAGATAGAAGAGGATGTAAAGTTAGCCGTACTATCAGATTACATTCAAATCTTATACGCCACAGAGAATTTGAAATCCACGAAAAACTCCATGGAGGTGGCAGCTGCAGAGTATTCAAGGAGCAAAGAGTTGTTTGAGGCTGGAGCTATTTCGAAAAGTGACTTTTCTCAGATTGAAGCACAGTATGTCAAGGAAAAGCATTTATTGGTAATGGCCGAAAACGATTTAGTGGAAGCTAAGTTAAACTTAAAACTTTTATTGAGATTAGATCCTAACACCGAGATAGAGATACTCGCTCCCGAAATTACCAATGAGGATATTCTCGGTCAATTACCCGAAAAAGATTCCATTTTTGAGAATGCGATGAGAGCACGTCCAGACATCAAAAATGCAGAATTAAACGAACAGATGTCGGAATTAAAGATTAAATCCGCAAAAGCTGGTTACTATCCAAGTATAAATTTAAATGCAGGAGTTGGTACGGGGCACAACTCATCTTCGGATTGGGCCCTAAGAGAGCAGATGAAGCAGAATTTCGGAGAGAACGTTGGGTTATCGTTAAACTATTCCATACTTGACAATCGGAATAGGAAATCAGAGGTGGAAAGAGCAAAACTAAATCAACACAGTTCCGCTCTACAAACCGAGCAGATAAAAGACAATTTGAAAAAAACAATTGAATCTGCTTACAACGATGCGATAGCCGCTCAATTGAGTTATGTAGCATCCTACAGTAATGAGAAATCGGCAGAAGCAAGTTATGAATTGACAAAGGAAAAATATGACTTGGGTGCCAAAAATCCTTACGAGATGCTGAATGGGAAAAACGCATTATTGAATGCGCAACAACAAACTCTACAGGCTAAATACACGGCACTACTCAATATTCAAGTGCTGAATATTTACCAAGGGTTACCCATAACAATTGAATAAACAGAATAAAAAACTTTTTCATAATAGTGTTTGTTTTCATTTTAGAACACAAAGATGTTCGAAATAGCACTAAGTTGCGAAACTTGGTGCTATTTTTATGATGTACACAACACTATTCTACTTCAGTTTTTCCATCAACGAGTCTTTATAATTCTTACCTATTGATAGTTTCTGTCCAGCGATGGAAACCATATTACCCTCTACCGACTCAATATAAGAAAGGGATACAATATAGGATTTATGTATTCTGACAAACTCATTAGATGGCAATTCGACCTCCAACCGTTTCAATGAATAATAGGCTGTAATTCTTTTCTTATCCTTTAAATGAAACGTCACATATTCACTCTGACCTTCCACATATATCAGATTGGCATAATCCACACGATAAAGTTTGTAATCAGCCTTCACCATAAAATAATCCTTCTCTTTATCGAGCGGAGCCGCCTGGCGTTTCAATCTTAAGCGTTCCGTCACCTTATTGATTGCCTGCAAAAATCGAGGGAATGGAATCGGTTTAAGCAAATAATCTATGGCTTCCAATTCGTAACTATCCAACGCATATTCTTTATAAGCTGTAGTAAAGATAACCATAGGCTTCTTTTTCAATGATTTGATAAATTCCAAACCAGACAATTCAGGCATTTGAATATCCGTCAGAATCAGATCGACCTCTTCCTTTTGGAGGACGTCCATAGCATGCACAGCATCCTCACAAACCCCACACAACTGAAGATTGGGAAGTTTGGAGACATACTCCGACAATAGTTTTCTTGCTGGGAATTCATCATCAATAATGATGACCCTTACCATTTCATTTTCCATGATATATTATTTTAAGATGGCGAATTATAAGAACTCACCTTTATTTATTATCTAACTGTATATGTAAATTCAACTGAAAAGTGGTTCCCTGATCATGGAACACCAACTGATATCGGTTTGGATAAATCAGTTCCAAACGTTTCCTGACATTCTCAATTCCTATACCAGTTTTTGCATTTTCAGCAATCGATTTCTTTTTGGAATTAATGATTTGAAACGAAAGATCCTTCTGATCCGCCTCAAGTGTGATATGAATAAACGCATCCTTATCCTGCCCTATTCCACTGTATTTGAAAGAATTCTCCACAAAAGGCTGAAACAACATAGGAGCAATGTATATAGCATTACTTTTGATGTTTTTTTCAAATGTAACATCAACATTCCCTTCAAAACTGAATCGTTGAAATTCTATGTAATTATCCAAATATGAAATTTCACCAGACAGAAGAATACGAGATTCCTTCGATTCGTAGGTCACATATCGAAGCATTTCCGACAAAGAAATGACACTATCCGCAGCGTGACTATCACCCGTGTAAACCATCGAATAAATATTATTCAACGCATTGAATAAGAAATGAGGGTTGATTTGCGAACGAAGGAAGTTCAACTCCATACGAACATTTTCCTGAAGAAGTAAAGATTGTTGTTCTTCCGCATCTTTTGTTCTTTTCCGATAATACATAACCAAGGACAAGAAAAAAGAACCAATATATAAGATAATGGATTTCCAAAGAGATGAGAGGTGAATATGCGAAGCTTCCTGTTCAGCAGGTTGCTCATCAAAGAATGGTTTGGTTTCCGACGGCAATTTAATATCCAATAGAGTTTGTTCATTTTCATCTATCAGCGACTCCATATAAGACGATGTCACCACGTCCATCACAGAAGAGGAAAGGACAGAAACGCCCGCAATGAACAAAAGAGAAACAAGGACAAAGAACACATAACGGTTATCCTTGTAGAAATAAGGGATTAAGATATAATGACAAATAATGGAGATTAAGAACATGCCAAAAGTAAGGATCGCAGCCAATTCAACCGACAGGATAAGGTCGTACGACACATTACTGATAGTCAGCAAAAGAAAGACTGCCAACCAGACAAAAGCTTCTACTCCATAATTTCGAAGTTGGGATGTAATATATTTTAAATTCATAGAAATGACAAAACCTCACGTCCAAAGATAATAAAAACAAAGAAAAAAAATGTACTTTCAAAGTATTAAATACCTCACATAAAAGAAAAAAATAGTAAATTTGCAGAATAAAAGAATAAAAAGATGAAAGAGCGTATTAAAGAACTTTTAGAAGAGATAAAGGGATTGCAAGCCCTTAACAAAGATGATTTGGAATCGTTGAGAATAAAATATCTAAGCAAAAAAGGAGAAATATCATCTCTATTCAATGATTTCAGGAACGTTTCCAATGAGCAGAAAAAAGAAGTTGGACAACTGCTTAACGATTTGAAAAATACAGCTCAAGATAAGATAAATGAAATAAAAGCATCTTTGGAGAAGAAGGTGGAGGAAACGAACAAGTTAGATTTAACTCGTACGCCCGACCCTATTGAACTAGGAACAAGACATCCTCTCTCCATTGTTAAGACTGAAATCGCAGATATATTTGGACGATTAGGATTTGTGATTGCAGAAGGTCCGGAGGTAGAAGATGACTGGCACGTATTTTCAGCCCTCAATTTCCCTCCTGAACATCCAGCAAGAGATATGCAAGACACGTTCTTCATCACAAGAGATCCAGATGTGTTATTACGTACACACACCTCTTCCGTACAGACGAGAGTGATGACTTCACAAGAGCCACCTATTCGAGTACTCTGTCCAGGTCGTGTATACAGAAACGAGGCGATATCCTATCGTGCACATTGTTTCTTTCACCAAGTAGAAGGTCTATACATTGACAAAAACGTAACGTTTGCAGATTTAAAGCAAGCTCTATTGTATTTTGCCAAAGAGATGTTTGGTGAGGGAACAAAGA
The DNA here is from genome assembly GCA_017430235.1 of Paludibacteraceae bacterium. Classification (GTDB taxonomy): domain Bacteria; phylum Bacteroidota; class Bacteroidia; order Bacteroidales; family Paludibacteraceae; genus UBA1181. Next base: position 14,696 of record JAFRNH010000012.1, read on the forward strand.
TTAGACTACGTCCATCTTATTTCCCATTCACAGAACCATCCGCCGAGATGGATATCTCATGTAATCTATGTGGCGGAACAGGATGTGCATTCTGTAAAGGAACAGGATGGGTTGAGATTCTCGGATGTGGAATGGTCGACCCTAATGTACTCGATAGTTGTGGTATCGACAGTAAAGTGTACACCGGATATGCGTTCGGTATGGGAATTGAGCGTATCACCAACTTGAAATATCAAGTGAAAGATTTGCGTATGTTCTCAGAAAATGACGTTCGCTTCTTGAATCAGTTTAAATCAGCATATTAACCCAGAAAAACACGAAAGATATGTCTAAGGAAATAGTAGGTAACGAGCATAACACGCTTGCCTTTGGAACAAAGGTAAACGGAGACATCTATGCAGAAACAGACTTTCGATTGGATGGCACGATCGAAGGCACAGTTGAATGTACAGGAAAAGTAATTATCGGTGCTAAAGGCATTATGATTGGAACTCTGACGTGTTCGAATGCAGAGATTCTTGGTACAGTAAAAGGTACACTGCACATTGCAGACACGCTTTCTCTTAAGGCCACTGCTAGAGTAGAGGGCGACATCGACACCAAGATATTGTCTATTGAACCACAAGCCGTATTTACCGGATCTTGTGACATGAGCAAAACGACAACAGTATCAGCCGCAAAGAAAGACTAACGGACAGATTCAAGTTGATAAAACAAAAAAGAGACGCTCAAATTGAACGTCTCTTTTTTTATCGTAGAAAAATTACAATTATAATCAACCAAAATCAATCTCGAAGCGATTGGATGCTTCGTCCTCCTGCTTGGACTCCGTAGCTCCATTTCCACAATTGTTAATGTAGTTAATTACTTCATCCATACCAGCACGGAACTTTTCAAAATCTTCCTTATACAAGAAAATCTTGTGTTTTTCGAAGGACACCTGGGATTCATCCCCGACGAATTTCTTTTTACTCTCCGTAATTGCTAAAAACAATTCGTCCTTACGATTACGTTTTACATCCAAATAATAGATGCGTTTTCCTGCCTTTAAAGCTTTCGAATAAACAATCTCTTGATCTCGCTTATCCGCTTCCATCCTCTTTTTCTCTTCTTCCATAACCAATCTCCTTTTTATAATTATTCTTTCAAAAAAAACGAAATCGGTCAAATGTATTTATTTTTTTTAAAAACACAAAATAATATTCAAAAAAAGTTAATTTTTTTATCTTAATTTTTCTACTCTTTTGTCTACTTTTTTCAATTACTTAGTGAATACGATTGGAATATAGCATCTTTCTTTCACTTTTTTACCCTTGTATTCCGCAGGAATCCAAGATGGCATATTCTTTATCATATTAATCGCCGAGTTGCTCAATGTCGAATTTATATTGTTTCTGACATAGACATCCGACACAGAGCCATCTTCATTCACCAAAAAATAGACATTTATTTGAATGCGATTGTTAGATCCCATTGCTTCCTTAGAATAAATCAGATTCTTCTCTACATAATCGGTCAAAGCCTCATCTCCACCCACATATTCACATGGTTTATCTCTGAAATAGAATTGCATTTTGGACTCAGACAAAGAATAGATTCCATCAGCACGCATTTCAAAGCCTTTTTTATACACCTCTTCTTGTTTTTTCACCTTCTCATCTCTTTTTATTCGAATCTGATTTGTTATATCCTTATATTCCTTCGTATCACGAATATTTGCTAAATCCGTATCAAAATTGACATGTTCCAAGAGAAGGAATCCATTGTCAACCGCTTTTTTCAAATAGTCGATAGCAGTTTGCTTCTCTCCCAGCAAAGAATATAAACATGCTGCGTTGTAATAATCATCGCCAGAACGTAAGGAATGTGTTTTGTCTAGTTCTTCCAAAAGACGTTTCTTTGCTTTCTCCGGTTCGTTCAAATAAAAATAACAAGATGATGAAATTTTTTCTTTATCCTTAACACTATTCACATATTTCAGCATATCAGCTTTTGATTTTTCCGCATCTCCCAACAATTTATCGATGGTAGCTCGACGCTCATAAAATTCGTAGTGATCTGGCATCAACTCAATAGCTTTTGAATAATCATCATACGCTCCTTTGTAATCCTTCTTTGTATACTTCGCATAAGCACGCAGAGAATAAGCAAACGTATCCTTTTCATTCTTAGCGATTAATGAATCCAATATTTGAATGGCTTGTTTATAATCACCTATTTCTGTAAGAACATTCGCTTTGTTTCTCACTGTATATTCATCCCCATCGCCGAGTATAACAGTCATATCTGCATAAAGTTTAGCATATTTATTATTACCAGACATGAGAGAATAGGAAGATATTTTACGAGCAAGATTGGATGTCAAATCTATTTTTGCCTCTTCAAAACAATTCTCTATTGCCTTTGTATATTCTTTTCTTGACACATATAAAAAGGCAACTAAATCATACCACACCCTTTTCTCTGGGAATTTATTACAATTTATTTTAGCCAATGGTAACATTTTTTGGAACAATTCATCATTACCATAGTCCAGACATATAGACGTAATATTATCAATATCTTCTCTTAGATATACGTACGTAATCAAGTTTTTCGAAGCATCTTCCGTATTATTCAAAAGAAGATAAGCTTTGGCACGCATACGATAGAATTTAGCAGCATACGGATCATATTGAACACCTTGATTCAAATAATTCAAAGCACTTTGGTAATCTTTCTTTCCCATATCACACTTTGCCAACCCATAGTATGCTGACGCGTTTGTTTTATCCAATGACATTACTTTCTTATACAAATCTCTTGCTTCATTCTCTTTATTTGTTTCATAAAATATTTCTGCCTTATACGCATATATAGTAGCAGCCTGTTTCGAATTCAATTTCATCTTCAAAGATTCATCTACATAACTCAAACACTTTACTGTATCCTTATCCTCCAATGCCATCATCGAAAGATAGGTATAAGCAAGTACACGAAATTCTGTTTCTTTTTTAGAAAGCAGAGTCAATGACTTTTCCGCATATTCTTTCACTAATTTATGTTCATCCAAGTTATAGGCCACAATCGTCATCATGGTATATGCTATTCCATTTTTCGGATTTTCCTCCAACTCTTTCTTAAACATATCATGTGCAACGACATAATCACCAGCCTCCATTGCCTCGATTCCTTTGTCCATATAAAATGATACGTCATTTCCTTTTGCATCTGCCAATTGAAGTCCCATACACAGTCCCAACAGCAGCAAATAAATCTTGAGTGTTTTCATACGTAATATTGTTTTATTTTCCACCATTTTATGTTTGAATAAACATATCCAATAGTAAAACGAATGTGGTTTCAGATTATTTTATTAAAAAAGTATTCTCGTCCTTATCTTATCCCCTTTTATGATGTTTTTTGTAATAGTAGAGACGATGTAAAAGCATCGTCTCTACTAAAAATATCCAGCATAACGAATTACAGAATCAAATTATAATTCATTTTCCTTTTTCTCTACCTCTTTTAGTTTCAACTGTTCTTCAATGTTAACATTGGATTTTATCTTTTTCACTTCCTTTAGTTCCTCTTGTAATTTTGCCTTATACTCTTTAATGAGTTCTTTAAACTTAGGAAGTTCACGGATGTTTTCCAAATCTGGGTCGTATCCGATATGGGAAAAATCACGCCATCCATTTTCTAACGATTTTTTCAAATTTTCAATCGCCTCATCCGTTTTGCCAACAAGAGAATAGAAGCATGCTTTATTATAATAAACATTTGACTTCTCTTCTAAATCTTGATCATCTTTATAAAAATCACTCATCACTTTCTCTGCTTCGTCCTTTTTTCCTAAAAGAGCCAAAGTATAATAAGTTTCAGACGATCTATTACGTTCAGGATCTAGTTCCAAAACCTTTTTATAGTCAGCCTCAGCTTTATCTTTCTTTCCTAACATATCATAGATTCTTGCACGACAATAATAACATCTCATTGATTTAGGTGCAAGAGTCACCGCTAGATCCAAATCTTCCAGTGCATCTTCATATTGTTTATTATACATTTTCACCATGGCTCTTTCTCTGTAAGAATAGCTTCTATCCGGACGTTTCTTTACATATTCATCCATTGTTGAAATTGCAGATTTCAAGTCTCCCTTTCCAGCATAGAGAAAGGCTTTTGAGACCAATTCATCATACTTTGACGAGTCTAACCTAATTGTCAAATCATTGTATTTCATTGCTTCATCATAGGCAGCCAAACTTCTATAACAATATGACAAGCGGCGACTGAAAGAAGGTGAGAAATCGAGCGAAAGGGCTTTGTCATAATATGGGATAGCCCCCTTGTAATCAAATGTGGATTCTATTACTTCACCAATATAAAAAGGCCATACCACCTTATCAGGGGATTTCACCATTTCAGCCTTCATTTTAGATACGAGCATCTGCTTGGCTTCATTATCCAATCGAATCATCAGACGAACAGCTTTTATTTGATCGTCTTTCAAAAGGAAAGTGGAAATTATATCCGAGGTTGCCTCATCGTATTTTTTCATCTGATTATATGCGTCAGCACGAAAAGCATACGCGTCTGAATAATTTTCATCCAATGAGATAACATAGTTAAACTGTTTAATAGCCTCTTCATACTTACCTTTCTCCTTTAAATTTCGTCCCAATCCCATATAAGCAGTCAAACTACCAGGATTTAACTTTATCATCTTTTTATACTCATCGTCAGCCTGAGCATATTTCTTCTGTGCGAAATAGATCTCTGCACGATCACTATACATAGCCACATTAGAAGGATCCACCTTAATACCCGTATTAAGATCTGCCAAAGCACGTGCAGTATCGCCGAGATTCAAATAGACCGAAGAACGACCTGCATAAGCAGACTGCAAATAAGGGGTGTCTTTAGGTGGCAACAAACTTATCGCTTTGGTATACGCCTCCAACGAACGTCCATACTCAGAATATAACATTCTAATATATCCTATCCAATACAGAGCATATCCACTTTTGGGATTAGCAGAATATTCATTAACGAAATAGGTATACGCATTCTCATAATCCTGTTGCTCAATACACTTCAATCCATTCGTAAAATTATCACTATTTGGACGATTCGGTCCCTTTCCAAACGAAAAGGTTAAGGATATTGACATTAATATTACAGTACAAAAAAATCTCCTCATCTTCACCTTCAATTTTAGTTGTTAATAATCATTTTCACAAATATATAAAACTGTTTTTATGACTACAACTCATTTTATGATAAAAAAAGCAAAAAAAAAGGAAGAATTTAAAAAATTCTTCCTTTTTAACATATACTAATCACTTATTAGCTCTCTGCACATGGTTCAACAGAAACATATGAGCGATCATTTTGTTTCTTTCTGAACTTAACAATACCATCAACCAATGCAAACAAAGTATGATCTTTTCCCATACCTACATTGTCACCTGGATGATGAACTGTACCACGTTGGCGAATCAAAACATTTCCTGCTTTTGCAAATTCACCACCAAAGATCTTAACTCCGAGTCGCTTACTTGCTGACTCACGACCGTTCTTGGAACTACCAACACCTTTTTTGTGTGCCATTTCTCTAAAATTTTAAAAGTTAAGCAACTACGTTATTAATTTTTAATTCAGTCATGCATTGACGGTGTCCGTTCAATTTGCGATATCCGTTTCTTCTCTTCTTGTGGAATACAAGCACCTTATCGCTCTTTACATGTGAAACAACTTCTGCTGTTACCTTTGCTCCATCAATTGTTGGAGCTCCTACAACAACGTTACCATCGTTGTCAATTAACAACACTTTATCAAACTCTACAACAGAACCACGTTCTGCATCCAAACGGTGAACAAACAACTTTTGGTCTTTCTCAACCTTGAACTGCTGTCCAGCAATTTCTACAATAGCGTACATTTTATTATACTATTAAAGTTACATCCGGTGGTGGATTTTCATCACTTATTCGAACCACGAAGGATAAATCGGGTGCAAAGATAGCACTTTTCTTTCTCTTAAAATATTTTTTTCGCCTATTTTTTCTTTACTTTGTAAAAAAAACTCAATATGGCATACAGACAAATACGTGTTTGCAATCTATATCCCACCCAGGAAGGTAGCTTCCTGCTGGTTATCGAAGAGATCAAATCTCATCAGAAGTTTGGTATCTTCACTCTCAAAAACGAGGCTATGCACATATTGTCATTTATGTACGAGAAATACCCGCCTCGCCCATCTCTCTATGAAGTGTTTTCGAAATACCTGAGCGAAACCAACGTTCAGATAGCTGAAATTCGCATCACACAATACAAACAAAGTGTCTATCACGCAGAACTTGTCTGCAAAGACAGCAGCAACACCGAAAAAACATTTGACATAAAAGCAACAGACGCTATCGCCATTGCCTACTTAAACAAGAAACCTCTGTATGCAGATGAACAAGTCATACAAAATTGTTCTATAATTTACACCCCCATCATTGAGAAGATGGAAAAGAGATTAACAAATGACAAATCATCCGGCAAAGGTACCTTCTCCATCTCCAAAGAGGATCTTTATGAAGAGCAACTAAAACATGCCATCGAATCCGAGAACTACGAATTGGCGGCAGAACTCAAAAAGAAACTTGAAGCCATCAGAAAAAACAAAGCATAGCAACATTCTCTGTTGCTATGCTTACAATTATAAAATAGTGGTTTTTATCACTTCGTTAAGCCAACTAAAACTAAAAAATAAGCGCAAACATCTTTCCCGTTCTTCTTCGCTGGTATCAATTTTGGAAACTTATCCATAGCCTGTAACACATCTTGGGTCAGTTCTTGATCAATGGAACGCAACACCTTCTTCTCCACAACTGTACCATCTGATGAAACCAACATCTTCACTACCATTTTTTGAACGCTAACGGCTTGAAGATTACTACCATTTGTCATGTTTTTAAACAAAAAATCATACATCTCCGCATTACCTCCTGGGTATTCTACGGGTTTATCCGCCACATTCCAAATGGTATCACACACTTCCATGTTCTGTGTTACCTCAAATTCAGGACCTTTATTTTTTTGTGCATACGAAGTAATGGATATAAATAACATCATCACACATATGCATAGACGTATCATTTGTTTCATGTTAGCTACGATTAAAGTTCAACAATAGCGCGTTTTGCATTAATTCTCACCTCATTTTTCCCGTAGGAAGGACAATTCCATAACGAATGCCCTATATTCAATTCGCAATATATCAAAATAAATGTAAAAGACAAAATTTTAAGTCTCTTTTTTCAATTCAAAAGTTAATGTCACACAAGCTGGGATTTCTTCTATCCTATGTGTCACGTAAATCATGGTCTTACCCTTTTGTTCACAGAATTTTTCAATAACAGCACGACATCTACTTTTATTCTTTGCATCCAATCCATGTAAAGGTTCATCCAATATCAGTAAATCAGGATTCTTCACCATCGTTCGTGCCAATAAAACCAAGCGTTGTTCTCCACTAGACAGTTTCAAATAAGAACAATCTTTCAATGATTCTATGCCTAAAAGTTTCATCCATTGGAGGGCTATCTTCTCCTGTTCCTCCGAACACCTTCCAAAAAGGCCCATCGTATCAAAGAATCCAGAACTGACAATCTTCAGACAAGACTGGTTTTCTCTAAAGAAAAGGTGCATCTCCGAAGAGATATAGCCTATTGGTTTTTTTATGTCCCATATACTCTCACCCGTACCTCGTTTTCGATCAAATATGGTTATATCCAGTGAATAGGCTCTTGGATTATCAGCCACCAACAAGCTCAGCAAAGTAGACTTACCTGAACCATTTTTCCCGAGCAGTGCCCACTTCTCCCCTCTCCGAATCTCCCAATTCAAGTCCTTAAAGAGCCTCAACCCCTGATAGGATATGTTGATGTTTTTCATCTGTAAAACATACTGATACGGATGTGACATAGGGGAAAGTGATTGCGGTAATTCTATGGGGTCGTCTGCCTTATACGTTTCATCTATCCACTCTTTCTCTCTGAAATTTTCTATCGCACCAATAATCTCATAGTGTAACGAATCGGCCTTCAACACATGAGTTGTCACCTTCGGCATTTCAGAGACAGAAGGAACTAAAAATATCATTTGTTGAATCTTGGACAATTCCTCAAAAAAATCATCCAACTCACGACGCATGGCAGCATCCAGTCCGATAAATGGATTATCAAAAACAATCAATTGAGGGTGTTGAGCCAATGCCAGAACGATAAGCAATCGTCTCAATTCGCCCGAAGAGAGCATAATCAAATGTTTGGAATACAATGGTTTCAAACGGAAACGTTCGCATAACTCATTGACATATTGATCATCTGGCAAAGAAGACATCATTGTTTCAACGGTTGGAGTATATTCATTTTCCAATGCATTAAACCGTTGTTGATAATACATGTTTTTATAGTCGGACAGTAAATAAGCAGATTCAAACCCAACCTTACGGAGAGTCTCTGTCGGATATGATTTTCCCGTTTGTTGCCGAACCTCTTCATTCCAAAAGGCATAATCTATAGAACCCGCTTTGATTCCATATTTTCCCATCAGAATATCGGCTAGCATTGTTTTCCCTGTGCCATTACGACCTATCACGCACCATTGCTCCCCTCTTTTAATGTCCCAATTAATAGGACTTGGGAAGTCCAAGCCATAGATTCTTGGCACGACATCAGACAATCGGATAAACGAATCATTCATATCAACTAATGTTTCATTGCTCTATCCATCTGACGTTTATCATCCTTCTCCTTCAATGATTCCCGTTTATCGTACACCTTCTTACCTTTTGCCACTGCGATTTCCAACTTAGCCAATCCTTTTTCATTCAAGAAAAGTTTCGTCGGAACAATTGTAAACCCAGTATCTTTGGTTTGTCTTCTGATTTTTTCAAGTTCACGTTTTGTCAGCAAAAGTTTACGATCCCGACGAGGCAGATGATTATTGTATGTGCCATAGAAGTATTCAGAGATATTCATATTCTTCACCCACAATTCCCCATCGTTAAAGAAACAAAAGGTATCGACAAGACTCGCCTTACCCAATCTTATTGACTTCACCTCCGTACCCACCAGCACAATCCCAGCCTGATAGGTATCAAGCAAATCATAATCAAAAGAGGCGCGTTTATTACGAATAAGTATGTCATTTTTCAATTTTTCCATAATTCTTCATTCTAATTAATTCATCAAAAATTCCATTATTTTTACCATCAACATCGGGCTAATAAACATCAGCACAACATCGACAAACATCAAAACACCCTTTACATTATCTTTCATCGTAGGATAATAGACCGTCAGTCCGCACCATACAATGTAAAATTCAAACAAGAAAACCGCCACTTTCAGGAAGAAAAGAGATTGAATCATCATAGACAACATAAACGTTATCCACATGATAGACGAAGAGTATACAAACAATGAAAAACATTTGTAAAATGCTCTTTCTTCAACACGGAAAAAGCGAATTTTCAAAAATCCATGCATAATTAAAGCAGCACCGTAGACACCAGCAAACAGAGAAGACAAAACGACAAGAAAACGAACAGCTACGAATCCAAGAAACTGGGAGAAGCTTTCAAAATCCGCAACGGTCAACTCTATGATGCATGTAAGTGCCAACGCAATAGCCATAACCAATAGGAATGGAAAGAAAAAATTTCTTCCCACCAAGTCCACACTTGGAGAATCCTCTGCAATGCAAGACCACTCTTTTTGTGAAGAGCGAACAAGATTAAACATTCTTATGAAAATTGCCTTCATTTTTACTTTCTTTGAGTTGGCAAAAATACAATAATTTTCTTATTTTTGTTGGATATTTAAAATCTTTAGAAAATGGAGAAAAAAGGCAAATTTAGTTTAGGCATAAAAATATTAATTGGAATATGGATTTTATTCTTTGTAGGAATATTATCAGTCTTTATGGTTTTCAAACTTATCAGTGATGGTACAATTGGCTATTTGCCCCCAATTGAAGATCTACAAAATCCTAAAAGTAAATATGCAACTGAGATTTATACGTGCGACATGAAGACGCTAGGACGTTACTTCATGAGTCAGGAAAACCGTATATACACCCCATACGAGGAGATTTCTCCATACGTCATCGACGCATTGATTTCGACAGAGGATGTTCGTTTCAACGAACACTCTGGTATCGATGGAAGAGCCTTGGTACGTGTTGCCTTCAAGACAATCCTCATGGGACAAGACAAAGGAGGTGGTAGTACCATATCACAACAGTTGTCTAAATTGTTCTTCACCGAACAACGTGCGAAAAACAAAATAGAACGAATGAAACAAAAGCTCACCGAATGGGTGATTGCTGTCAAATTGGAAAAATATTACACGAAAGAAGAGATCATCACCATGTATCTCAACAAATTCGATTGGAGCCACAATGCCGTGGGAATCAAATCTGCCGCACAAATTTATTTCAACAAGGCTCCTAAAGATTTGAACATAGAAGAGGCTGCCACATTGGTGGGTATGCTACAAAACCCAACATTATACGATCCCATCAGGGAAAAATTCAAAGGCAATTGCCTGACCAGAAGAAATGTCGTATTGTCACAGATGCATGTCAACAATAAGATAGAGAAGGCTCAACTCGACTCTTTATCTGCATTGGAACTTGTGACCGACTATCAAAAGGTGGATCACAAACTAGGACTGGCACCTTACTTTAGGGAGCACCTTCGTATGATTATGAATGCAAAGGAGCCAGATCGTTCTAAATATCCTAAATGGATGCGTCAAAAATATTATGAAGACTCCTTGTCATGGGCACAAGACCCATTATACGGATGGTGTAATAAAAATCTAAAACCAGATGGATCACCTTACAACCTATATGCAGATGGTTTGAAAATCTACACCACAATCGACTCTCGTATGCAACAATATGCGGAAGATGCGGTGAAAGAGTACTTAGGTGGCTATTTGCAACCATTGTTCTTCAAAGAGAAAAGCAACCAAAAGAATAAGAAGGCTCCGTTCTCCAACAAATCGACACAAGCTCAAGTCGATTCCATTCTTGTAAGATCAATGAGAATGAGCGACCGTTATTATTGGCTGAAGCAAGCTGGCAAATCAGAGAAAGAGATACGAGAAATATTTGACAAGCCAATCACAGTCTCCGTATTCGACTGGGAGAAAGGTTGCAAAGATACACTTCTCTCTCCTATGGATTCCATCCGCTACCAAAAATCATTCTTGCGTGCGGGTCTGATGTCTATCGACCCATTCAACGGACATGTCAAGGCATACGTCGGCGGACCAAACTTCAACTTCTTCCAATACGATATGGTATCTACAGGAAAGAGACAAGTAGGTTCCACCATCAAACCATTCCTTTACACATTGGCTATGATCGATGGTATGGAGCCATGCTCCGAGATGCCTAACGTACAACCACATTACGAGGACCCTGTTTCACACATGATATGGGAGCCAAAGAACGTGCCTTACGGAGAAGCAGGAAAGCAGGAAGTGGGTAAGATGATTACTTTGAAAAGAGGTCTTCAAACATCCAACAACTGGATATCTGCTCACTTGATACTACAAATCGGAGCAGGTCGTTTTGCAAACTTCCTCAACAACTCGTTGGATCTTAAAAGCAAAGTTGATCCAGTTCCACCAATCTGTTTAGGTGCAATGGATGTGTCAATCAGCGAGATGGTTTCCGCATACACAGCATTTGCCAACAAAGGAATCAAAGCCACACCCGTATTGGTGACGAGAATTGAAGATAACAACGGTAATATCATCTCCACATTCGACACTAGAATGAAAGAGGTGTATGATCCGGAGACAGCCTCCAAGATGATTTCCTTGCTACAAGGTGTCATCAATGGCGGTACGGGATTACGTTTACGCACGAAACGTTACGACTACTGCGTAGGATGGGAAACACCTGTGGCAGGAAAAACAGGAACCACGCAAAACAACTCCGATGGATGGTTTATGGGCTTCGTTCCTAACTTAGTCACCGGAGTGTGGGTAGGTGGAGAAGATCGAGACATTCACTTCGACAACCTACGAAACGGTCAAGGTTCCGCTACGGCACTTCCTATCTGGGGAAAATATATGAATAAAGTGTACAATGACACCACCATCGGATATTCAAGAACAGAACCATTTGTCACAACCCAAAGGTACGATTGTTCATCCAAAGAAAACACTGTGTTAGAAGAGGATGCAGCAGAAATGATTCTATATTAATCCGACGAATCTATCTTACAATATAAATTAAAAATGGAAATTCGAAAAAGAGTACTTAATAATCTTGGAGTATTAGGCCAGTGGAGCAAATTAGCACACGGCTATTTCATGTTCCCTAAACTAGAAGGAGAGATTGGTCCTCACATGACCTTCAGAGGAAAAGATGTTCTGAATTGGAGCATGAATAATTACTATGGACTTGCGAGCAATCCTGAAATAAAAGCAAAGGAGACCGAATTAGTCACCCAATATGGATTCTCCAATCCGATGGGATCTCGATTGATGACGGGGCAAACCTCCCTTCACGAAGCATTGGAAAGTAAGATTGCCGAGTTTGTCAAAATGGAGGATTGTTTCGTACTCAACTCTTTTTATCAAGGAATGATATCCATCATCGACTCTCTATGTTGCAAAAACGATACTGTTGTGTATAGTTATGACGTTCATTCTAGCATACAAGATGGTATACGTCTGCACTCCAACCGTCGGTTCATCTATTATCAAAATGACATTGATGCCATTGAAGAGCAAGTAAAAAAGGCTTGCGAGACAGCAAAAGAAAAAGATGGTGGCGTCTTGTTTGTCACAGAAGGTGTCATCGGTGTGACAGGAGAATTTGCACCCATAGATAAGATCGTTGCTTTGAAAGAGAAATACGATTTTCTTCTGATTGTGGAAGATGCCCACGGATTCGGCACTGTAGGTCCAAACAGAATTGGCGTAGCTGATTTTTACGGTGTACAGGACAAGCTTGATTTGTTAGTCGGCACCTTTGGAAAAGCGATGAGCATCACGGGTGGTTTTGTGGCTGGTAGCGAAGATTTAATCAACTATCTGCGATACAACATGAGGTCTCAGACCTTCTCAGAAGCATTACCATCGGCCATCACAGCAAGTGCCATCAACCGATTAGACTATATTATCAACCACCCCGAACAACTGAAAAAACTCAATACGATAACAGAGGCTCTTCAAAAGGGATTGAGAAAAGCGGGTCTGAACATAGGCAATACATCATCAGCCGTCACCCCGGTCTATATGGAAATGGAAAACATACAGGAAGCGGTGCACATGATGATGGATTTAAGAGAAAACTTTGGCATATTCTGTGTGAATATTCTATATCCATATATTGAAGAGGGTAAGGTCATGATTCGTCTTATCCCTACTCCACTCCATACAATGGATGACGTCAATTATACGATTGAATCACTTAGTAAAATTGCAGAAAACACCAAAGCAGGAAAATACAAATCCAACAATTCAATTTCTCCTAACGCAGAAACAGATGAAGCAGATGAATGACAAAAACTATTTTATGAAGAAAGCCATTGCGATTTCGAAGAGAAGTGTATTAAACAATGGCGGTCCGTTCGGAGCAGTCATCGTGAAGGACGGAGAGATTATCGCGAGTTCCAACAACAAAGTGACAATCAACAATGATCCAACGGCACATGCTGAAGTGATGGCCATTCGAAAGGCTTGTAAAAAGCTAAAAACTTTCGACTTGTCTGGTTGTGAATTGTATGCATCCTGCGAACCATGTCCGAT
>JAFRNH010000090.1 GCA_017430235.1 Paludibacteraceae bacterium
CAGATAAAGAGGACAAAAACAGTCGTTATCTACGACACGAATTCACCTCATCTCAGTTTAAAGAGATTATGGCTTTGCCAGACAACATCAACAAAAACGAAATCAATGCGAAAGTGGAAAACGGAGTATTGAACATAATCCTGCCTAAACAAACTGTAGAAGAGGCTAAAAAGTCGATCAAACAAATTGACATTCAATAATGCCAATAAAAAAATTATTGCTATCCACCAATAATGAATTAGTATGAAAACAGTCCGCATAGCTACTACGCTTTGCGGACTGTTTCTTTATAAGAAATATAATCGCATACTTTATTTGATTCCCTCTCCCTTGTCATTCAAGAAGTACCATCTGTTTTTGTACTTTACTCGTAATAACTCATCTGAAAAGGAGGATACCTCTTGGAATACTTTTTCTTCGCCCGTTTCTACATTTTTTATCTTGTAAATTTTGGTTTTGTAATCTTGATTACACATAAATTTCACATTCAATTCATTGTCTTTTGGGGAATTGGTGACATCATAATCATGAAGCGGAAGATATTGAAAAAGCGGAAGAGCATGATATTTTGACAAATCCGAAAATTTCAAAATTCCAGCCCCCAAATAGTCGAAAATAGGATGAACTTCAGGAATCCATGCAGTGTCTCCTGTAACAACATCAATACAAATATGAGAGAGCTTGCTTTGGCTTTCAGCAGATGCTGCCCGTATGATTCTATTGCTAAAAGCAGTTCGACTTTCAAGATGTAGAGGTTCCTCTATTATTGCATTACCTTTAGCATCTTCATACATCCATGATGATATATCATCCTTCACTACTAATCTTAGTCTATTTTGACCAACAGGAATAATCATTGGATTCACCTCTTTCCCATCCAAGGTGTATAATTTCTTTTGTTTCGCTGATTCTGGAATTTGTATGCCATTTTTACTCGCAAGGTCTTCGAGCGCTGATGTTGGATCCGAATATCCATCAAAAAATAGATACTTCCCATATACACGCGCCACATCACATAACTTATCTGCTAAAATCTTATTGTTCCTATAAATGGTCGTGGTCAATGGAAAGACTTGCCGTCCTAATTCAGAATCATCTAAGATGAAACACTCATTATACAATACAGTTCCATCGATATACTCGCAAATACCTTCTATGTTAAATGGGCAAACAACATTAAAATTCATGTCGACGACACCACACTTGCCGTCTTTTTTCATCACAAGACATTCTCGGACTTCTCGACTGAGACGACCATAGGATGGATCTTGGAACCCTTGTTTTTTCAATTCTTCAACACCTAAATATATTTTCTTTCCTTTCTTAGTAATAGAAAGAACTTCTCCTGTAAGGTTATTCACCACCGGACAATCATTATCCATCGTAAATAGGAGTTTCCCATATTCGAAACAATAAGTGACTTTTTTGCCTGGTTCAGTCTCAATTTGTATGATATCCACTGGTTTGAAATAAGAACATTCATTAATTCTCCAAGCAGGCTCATAACACGAAGGAAGTCGATCGATTCTTATCACTTTCCCCTCTGGGACGACTCTATTACCCATGCTGTCGATAACACCTACCGATTCGTCACACCATAGTCCGTTTCTAAACTTTCTGTCTCCTTTTACATTCTCAAACTGTAATGGTATGACCACCTCGCCGGATTTGTTAATGAATCCGGATTTGTTATTTTTTGTCACAAGAGCTCTGTTCTCGCTGAAAACTCCCACATAATCGTAGTCTTTGATTTTATCGTTCAACGCCTCTGTTTGCTCTTTTGTAAGCGAGGCGGATGATGCTACGAACGCAACTGATAATGCGAATAAAGTGCCAATGATTCTTTTCATAAAACAACAATTTTAACCTAACAAAAAAAGGAACTTTATCGTTCCGAATACTTCTCTAACATACTGCAAAATTAATGAATTTATAATTATGCTGAGGCTAACACATTCTTTGTTTATACATATTTACATATATGGTGAACCCACTATAAAAATTGAATTTACATAGCCCATCCAAAAGCAAAGCACCATACTGATAATCAACCGATTAAAAATAATTCATGGATACAATATCGTTATTTCTCAAAATATTATTTTTAAAATTTAACCATCATCATACATCCTCTACATACAATTTAACAAAATTTATCGTTATGTAAGTAGAGATAGCAAACCCGATAGCACAACTTAATTTTTAGGCATATGAAAACGAAGAAATCATTTAAAGCAGACCTTGAAAATAGAAGGGCAACATTTGCTCTGATAGGTCTTGTGTTGGCACTTGGTTTCACCTACATTTGTTTTGAATGGGGTAAAACCAATGCAACGGTTAATAATGACATCATTGATCCGTTTGATCGAGAAGACATTCAAGATATAGATATACCGAAGACATGGCAAGAGGAGCCTAAACAACAGACTGCTCCTATTGCTAAAGCCATCACATTCAAAATACCCAAACCAGTTGATGACGATGTTCCTACCGATCCTAATATAGATATACCAAGTGACGACACCCCAGATTTGCCCTTAGCGCCGATAGACACAACAGATGATCTCGATACTCCTGACCCAATCCTCGATTTCGTGCAAAAGGCAGCAAGTTTCCCTGGTGGAGAGGCAGAATTGATGAAATTTTTGGGTAAGGAACTGCAATATCCACAGATAGCAGTGGAGAATCGTATTCAAGGACGAGTTTATATACAATTTGTGGTGAACAAAGATGGCACCATACAGGATGTCACATTGGCCAAGAGTGTTGATAATTCAATTGACCAAGAGGCTTTACGCGTGGTTAAGAAGATGCCAAAATGGATTCCTGCACAACAGAACAATGCAACATGTCGTTCTCGATATATTCTCCCTATATTGTTTAGACTTAAATAAAAAGGATTTTATTATGAAAATTACAGGGACGGTGCACAACACATCGTCCCTGTAATTTTTATGTAAACGGCGAATCGATAGAATTCACCTTAACTTATCGTCTTAGCAATCTTTTCAATATTCAAACTTCTTGCAGAAGCATCTACAATATCCTTATAAATTCCACCTTGTTTGTATACCTCATCTGGATCTCCTCCCTGTTCCACACGTCCGTCCTTCAACGCATAAATGATATCGCTATCAATGATTTGTGAAATACTGTGAGAGATAATAATCACAGTCCTATTCTTCTTTATCGCATCAATACTATTCTTTATCTGCTCCGTTGCGATGGCATCAAGGCTTGCTGTCGGTTCATCCAAGAAGATAATCGGTGGGTTTTTCAGGAACATACGTGCAATGGCAATACGTTGTTGCTGACCACCTGAAAGCAATGTTGCCTTCGTATCAAACTTATCAGGAAGAGCCATCACCTGATCATACAAATAGGATTTCTTTGCTGCTTCATAAACCTCATCCATTGAGGCACCCGGCTTTCCGTAAAGGATATTCTCTGCAATCGTACCATCGAAAATATGGTTTTTCTGAAGAACCAGTCCGATGTTATCACGCAAGAACTGAGTATCATACTTTTGAATATCCACGTCATCCAATAGAATGGAACCACAATCTGGCACGTAGAACTTATCCAACAAGTTGACAATCGTACTCTTACCAGCACCAGAAAGTCCCACAAATGCAGTAATCTTACCACTATTGATCTTCATATTGATATTATGAAGAGCCTTTGTTCCATTAGGATAAGTAAAGTCTACATTTTGAATCTCAAAATTACCCTCTACTTTTTCTGGTTTGTAATCACCTGAGACCTCAACCTCTTTCTCATTATTCAGGATACCGAAAAATCCCTCTGCATAGATCATGGCATCATTCATATCGTCGAAGACACGTTGAAGTTGTGTAATCGGAGCAATCACATTGCTGAACAACATGACATGGTACATAATCTTACCAATGGTCATACCAGGATAATCAATCAATACCAAATACGCCGTTAAAATGATAATCAGTACGGTACCTATCTGTTGAACACATTTTTTCAAACCATCAAACTTGAAACTCGTCTTACGGGTTGCCATTTGATTTTCAGTCACCTTATTCTGAATATCCAGCTGTTTCTTGCTTTCGATTGTTTCACGGTTGAAGGATTTTATCACATTGATAGACTCAATGATGTTCATGATTCCGTGACTCTTCTTTTCTCTGAACGAACGCATATCACGTCGCCAGCCCTTTAATTTTCTTGCTTGGAAGAAAACGATTGGGAAATAGATGGCCACAATAAGCAAAGCCACCAGACCGACATAAAGGTTAGCTGAAAAGATCAGTACCAACGCCAAGATGGCACTAGTGAACAAAGGAAGAAGGTCGATGAAAATATTTTGCACTGTCATAGAAAGACTGCTGACACCCTGGTCGATACGTGTCTGCAACTTTCCAGGTTCATTATCATCTGCAGAGAAGTAAGCCACACGGAAGGAAAGAATCTTATCGACAACCGCTTGAGCCAAATCTCGAGAGACATATATACGCATCTTCTCGCCAAAGAAACGTTGTGCGAAAGTGATAATAACGGAAAGGACTTCCTTACCCAATAACACAACAGAAATAAAGGTGAGCAGCAATGGAGCATTTAGTCCATCACCAAAGAACGTCATAAACCAATTCAGAAATTCCGACAAAAATCCAACAGATTCAGCCGTGACATTAGGATTGATTAACTTATTAATAGAATCGACGGTCCAATCCAATACAATGGCATTGACTTGAGCCATTAGAGAACCGATTAATGTAAGAATCAGAGTAGCGAGAACCAACCATCTGTATGGCATTACAAACGGTCTGATGTTTCTAAATAATTGTATTAAATTCATCTTATTAATTTTTAGCGGGACAAAGATAAAAAAATAATATTTGTAACTTTGCAGAAATGAATGAACTAGCTTAAAAAATTTTGTTGAATTATGGCATTTTATCCACAACTTGTATTAGACGCTTTAAAACACGTGCGTTATCCTGGAACAGGAGAAGACATTGTGAGTGCTGGCATGGTAGATGACAACATACGCATTGATGGTAAAAAGATTTCATTTTCGCTTTTATTGGAGAAACCGAACGACCCATTTGCCAAGTCGTTAGTAAAAGCAAGTGAACAAGCGATTATCACCTACATAGGAGACGGTGTGGAGATTAAAGGAAACATTGACGTTAAGTATCGAATGCAAGAGGCTCCGAAGCCAGATAAATTGCTTCCTAACGTAAAAAACATCATTGCAGTATCGTCCGGCAAAGGAGGAGTAGGAAAATCCACCGTATCCTCTAACTTAGCGGTTGCATTGGCAAAACTTGGTTATAAAGTAGGTTTGTTGGATGCTGATATTTTTGGTCCGTCGGTTCCAAAGATGTTTGGATTGGAAGATGCACGTCCCTATTTAGAGCCAGTTGACGGAAGAGAACTAATTCGTCCGGAGGAGAAATATGGAGTTAAGATGTTATCCATTGGTTTCTTTGTTGATCCAGAGAATGCAGTGTTATGGCGTGGCGGAATGGCCAGCAATGCACTAAAGCAGTTGATTTCCGATGCTAATTGGGGGGATTTGGATTATTTCGTAGTGGATCTTCCACCGGGAACCAGTGACATTCACCTGACGATGGTGCAAACGGTTGCCATCACAGGAGCGATTGTGGTTAGTACGCCACAAGCAGTAGCCCTTGCCGATGCACGCAAAGGAATCAGTATGTTCCAAGGTGAGAAGGTAAATGTTCCGATCTTAGGTTTGGTGGAGAACATGGCTTGGTTTACCCCAGCAGAATTACCTAATAACAAGTACTATCTTTTTGGAAAGGAGGGATGCAAGCAACTCGCTGAAAGCATGAATATTCCACTATTGGGTCAGATTCCTATCGTTCAGAGTATATGTGAAGGAGGAGACAATGGTACGCCTGTCGCATGCGATGAAGATTCCATTACGGGAAGAGCCTTTTACGAATTAGCCCAAAGAGTGGTAGAACGAGTGGCAGAAAGGAATGCGACACTTCCCGAAACAAAAAAAGTAGAAATAAAACATTAAAATAGTAAATTTAAAAAAAATTTATATATTTGCACACTACTAAACTGAAAAACAGCATAGTAGAAAACAGAAATTATGCAAAACTAAATTTTTTATTAATTTTATATAATAGGAATATTATGAAACAGATCAAATTATTTTTCGCAGCAATGCTCGCAATGAGCTTGACACTGGTCGGATGTAAAGATGGAGATTCCGGAAGTTCAAAACAAGATTTGGAAGGTTATATCAAATTAGGTGTGAGTGAGTTCCATGCTGCCATTGACAAGGAGAAGAAAAATTCGGGAGACGTTCAAATTCTTGATTACAGATCAGAAGCCAAGTATAAAGAAGGTCATATTCCAGGTGCTATTAATATTGATGCATCCAATGCAGCAGATTGGAAAGATGACAATGGTCCGTTCATGCAAAAAGTAACTTCCACATTCAGTACATCTAGAAAGATTTACATCTATGGATCATCTGGATGGAGCCAGACAGGTATTGCACTTCCAGGCCGTATCGCTAAAGTTTGGGGAAAAAGCAACACCGTCAATCTAGAGGCTACTTTCACCAAATGGGCAGAAGCATATCCATCGGAAGTGGAGAAATAAGATTATTACATCTGATATAATACGGGTGTAACACCCTAAAAACGAGTAGAGACGTCACATGCACGATCTCTATTCGTTTTTTTATGTCCAGTCTACGAAGAATAACCCATCTATAAATATTACAAATAAAAAAATTCCCCATCTTAAAATTTCTCAGTATCTTTGCGAATGAAAAAAAGGTGAGTTCTGTACATAAGATTCACCATCTAAATATTTTTAGCAAAAATGTGGACGAATAGATTTTTAATTAATTTATAGATCCCACCCAAAAAACAGAAAAGTAATGAGTTTCAGTCAAGAAGCGAATCGATTATTTGATGCTGTAATAAAGGACTACCACAAAACCGATGATGTGGATGCTCCAATGGTAAATCCATATCAACCACAAACAATAGAGTGTGTTGTATATCTAAAAAACTGGATTGACACCGTACAATGGCATTTGGAAGACATCATCAGAAACCCAGATATCAATCCTGTAGAAGCACTTACCATCAAAAGAAGAATTGACAAGTCCAACCAAGACAGAACCGACTTGGTAGAGAGAATTGACAGTTATTTCTTAGAAAAATATGGCAATGTAAAAGTCAAGCCGACTGCCGTCATAAACACTGAAAGTCCTGCATGGGCCATCGACCGATTATCCATCCTTGCTCTTAAAATATACCACATGGAGCAAGAGGTGAAGAGGACCGATGTAGACAAAGCACACATTGACGCATGCCAGAAAAAGTTAGACATCCTTTTAGAGCAGAGAGAAGACCTCTCATCTGCCATCGACCAATTGTTGCGTGATATTGAAAACGGAGATCGATACATGAAGGTGTACAAACAAATGAAGATGTATAACGACCCTAATTTGAATCCTATACTCTACGGGAAAAAATAATTATTGTGAGTAAAAACTTACTGATAATGAGGCTCTCAGCCATGGGAGATGTAGCGATGACCGTTCCTGTCATCGCCTCTTTTTTGAGCAGATATCCAGATGTTCATCTCACACTGCTGTCTCATCCACGACTGAAACCCATATTTCCCACAGCCCCCAATTTCACTTTTATACCCGTCAACACCAAGAAGGAGTATGCCGGCACTCTCGGAATGTACAAACTTTTCAAGCAATTGAACAAGGAATACCATTTTGATGCCATGCTCGACCTTCACGATGTATTAAGAAGCAAGATTCTACGAACACTCTACAAATCGAAGGGAACACCTATCTACGTGATTGACAAAGGGAGGAAAGAGAAGAAACAACTGACGAAACAAAAAGGGAAACGAATGGTCCAACTGAAAAGCTCCATTCAGAGATATGCAGACGTCTTCGAAAAAGCAGGTTATCCCATCACAATCAACCCAACCATTTCCTTTTCACCAACAGAAAGAATCAGTTGCTCAGAGGCGCTCATTCAACTCCTACCCCCATCTGCCAAGCATATCATTGGCATAGCACCCTTTGCACAACATCAAGGAAAGATTTATCCCCTTGAAAAGACAGTGAAAATCATCGCCCATTTTTCCAAACAAGAAAACACTCAGATA
Source organism: Paludibacteraceae bacterium (assembly GCA_017430235.1). Classification (GTDB taxonomy): domain Bacteria; phylum Bacteroidota; class Bacteroidia; order Bacteroidales; family Paludibacteraceae; genus UBA1181. The sequence continues at coordinate 8,161 of JAFRNH010000090.1, forward strand.
CTTCTATTTGGAGGAGGAGACAAAGAAAAGAAACAACTGGAGGAATGGGCCAACAAATATCCAAACACGCAATCAACAGCAGGGAAATTCACATTAGGTGAAGAACTTGTACTACTGCAACATTGCCATGTTGTCTTGTCGATGGATTCATCCAACATGCACCTTGCCTCACTTGTGGGCACAACGGTGGTCTCAATATGGGGTGCCACCCATCCATACGCAGGTTTTTATGGCTACGGGCAAAAAGAATCCAATGCAGTTCAGATAGAGCTACCCTGTCGTCCTTGTTCCATCTACGGAAATAAACCCTGCCAGTTTGGCGACTACCCTTGTTTAAAGAATATTGCAGAAGAGAGCGTAATCCAGAAAATGGAAGAGGTGTTGCAACACGAATAATAACAAAATCGAAAAGAGCGGTGCACAGAATAATCTTCATTCCCTCGAAGATTATTTTTCCAAAAAGCTTTGAACTTTCAGATAAAATTCATAATTTTGCAAACCGAATTTTAAGTATAAGATTCATAACTAATTAAAAACGAAATAAATAATAATAAAAATACACGGCAATGAAAAGAACATTTCAACCTTCGATTAGAAAGAGAAAGAACAAACATGGCTTCCGTTCTAGAATGGAAACAGCCAATGGACGCAGAGTATTAGCATCTCGTAGAGCACATGGAAGAAAAAAACTTACAGTTTCTGACGAAGCTGCTGTAAGAAGATAATATTCTCTTTTTCACAGAACATGGCGTACTTTTCAGTACGCCTTTTTTTGTTGCTATAAAAAATGTTTTTACCTTTGTAGAGATAGAAACTTAATATCGGTATAAAGATGAAAATAGATATAAAGAAACTCCTTGTCAATCCATACGTCATTAGTTTGGGAGCTATGATTGTAATCATTATCATACTCTACGTCGCTACCCTATCATGGATTGACTCCTACACAAACCACGGCGAAAAAGTAATCGTTCCAGACCTATCCGATTTGACACTGGATGAGGCAGAAGTGGCCCTTCGAGAGAAGAATCTGAAGTACTCCGTGATCGACTCCATCTATATGAAGGGGAAAAAACTGGGCGTTATCGTGGAGCAAACTCCTGCTGCTGGTTCTAATGTAAAAGAGAATCGTACTATCTATTTAACCACCAACTCTAATTCTATCCGTAAGGTGATTTTGCCTGACGTAAAAGATGTCTCTTTACGTCAAGCTGAAGCTATGATTAACTCTGTAGGCTTAAAAGTGGATAGTATCGCGTATGTTCCATCTCAATACAAAGACCTCGTAAAAGACGTGAAACTGAATGGCACGTCCCTACTCGCAGGAGCCCGCATTCCTGAAGGCTCTGCCGTAGTCCTCATGGTGGGTCGTGGTGAAAGCAACGAAGTGGTGGAAGTGCCAAGCTTCCGTTCACTCAATGTAGACCAATCCATCAGCAAGGCTCATGCCGCCTATCTAAACATCGGCGACGTCTACTTTGATGTGCCTCCTACTGATGAAAAAGACAGAGCTTCTTATTTCGTATACAAACAGAAACCTATCACAGGAACCTCCGTTAAATTAGGAGAGACTGTCAACCTATATTTAAGCAAGGACCCTACTATTCTTGAAGCTCCAGAGGAAAAATTCACTGAAGAGCAACCTGCCAGCGAAGGCGATGAGTTAGAAAAGAAAGACGAGTTTTTCCAATAATGGCAGAAGATTCACTTGATTATTTAGACGAAGTGGAGGATGGTGAACCATCCGAAGTTCCTGCTTTAGGCAGTGACGGCCAATTTCATGAGCATTTCCGCTTTACCGTTGAAAAGGGGCACTCGTTGCTACGCATCGACAAATACCTAGTCAACTGCATGTCCAACATCTCACGCAACCGCATTCAAGATGCGGCTGATGCACATTGCATCCTCGTGAATGGCAATCCGGTGAAGTCCAACTATCGCGTGAAACCATTGGATGTCATCCAAATCATGCTCTCCTACCCCCCTTCTGAGTTTGAAATCATTCCTCAAGAGATTCCTCTTAACATTGTATACGAAGACAAGGATGTTATTCTGATCAACAAACAACCAGGCATGGTCGTACACCCTGGCTTTGGCAATTTTCAAGGCACCCTGCTCAATGCTCTCGCATGGCATCTAAAGGATGATCCTGATTTCGACACCAATGACCCTCGTTTAGGACTGGTTCACCGCATAGACAAAGATACTTCCGGACTTCTCATCATCGCTAAAAATGAGGATGCCAAAACACATCTTGGCAAACAATTCTTCAATAAAACAACAAAGCGTCTATACAACGCATTGGTCTGGGGAAACATTCCAGATGATGAAGGAACGATTCGTGGAGATTTAGGTCGTGACCCGAAAGACAGAATGCTCTTTACCGTCTTCCCCGAAGGTGAAAACCCTAACGCCAAACATGCTGTCACCCATTACAAGGTGTTGGAACGTTTTGGCTACACCACCCTTGTGCAATGTAAATTGGAGACAGGTAGAACACATCAGATTCGTGTTCATATGAAACATATTGGTCACACCCTCTTTGCCGACGAACGATACGGAGGCTGCGAGATACTACGGGGCAATACCACCTCAAAATACAAACAATTCGTAAAAAACTGCCTTGAGATATGTCCTCGGCAAGCCCTTCACGCCAAAACGTTAGGCTTCGTGCATCCTCGCACGGGAGAGGAGATGTATTTCGACTCTGAATGGCCGGACGATTTCCGTCAACTCATTGAAAAATGGAGACGATTTGCACAAGGGATAGATCCTGATACAATTTAAAATTCTCTTGTGAAAACCGACAAAAAAATAGGGGATTTATTAAGAAATCCCCTATGATAACCCATGGTAGGTTCTCTATTTACAGAACTCTCCTTATGCCTTTACCTTTCCTTCCTGACGTTTCTTCAGCACCTCTGTATCATACAGACTCATGTGCTCATTCTTTTCAGGATAATCAATGGTATAATGCAAACCTCTACTCTCCTTTCGTGCTTGTGCATATTTGATAACCAAATAGGCAGTATTGATGATGTTTCGAAGTTCACATATCTCTTTCGAAACGACCGAACGTTGGAAAAGGTTTTCCGTCTCTTTGTAGAGCAATTCAAGTCGGTCGAACGCCCTCTTCAAACGAAGATTAGAACGCACAATACCCACATAGTTTTGCATGATCTGGTTCACCTCTTTTTCACTTTGGGTGATCAACACCATCTCTTCGTTCAAAGAGGTTCCTTCATCATTCCATTCAGGTACTTCCTCATTCCATGTCAACGAGCCAACCTGTTTCAATGCATCCTTAGCCGCCGCATCTGCATAAACGATTGCCTCGATCAGCGAGTTGGAAGCTAGACGATTAGCACCGTGCAAACCTGTACATGAACATTCACCAGCCGCATACAAGCGATTGATGGAAGTACGCGCATTCAAATCCACCTTGATACCACCACAGAAATAGTGAGCGGCAGGAGCAACAGGTATATAATCTTTGGTGATATCAATACCGTATGATAAACATTTTTGATAAATAGTAGGATATTCACGTTTTGTCACTTCAGGGTCTTTGTGAGTCACATCCAAGAAGACACACTCATCACCCGTCTTTTTCATCTCCTTGTCAATGGAACGAGCCACCACATCTCTTGGAGCCAATGAACCACGCG
>JAFRNH010000091.1 GCA_017430235.1 Paludibacteraceae bacterium
ATTGCGCATAAATTTCCTGAAGAGAAAGTTCTCTTTGCGATTCATTTCGAGTGCCTGGAAAATGGACAGGTGCATCCTTTTCCTTGATGGCTCGCTTTAATTCCATGTAATTATATCCTAAATAAGGTACATCAGGGTTGCTTCTGCTGTACAATGTGCCCTCTACGCTGAAAAACAGCGGATTATCTTTGTTGACTTCAACATATGGCAAACAAGATGATGGTTCATCTGCATTGCACTCATAGAAAAAAGCCTTTTCAATTTCACGCATAGTTGACGGGAAACAGATAGATTCTATCTGAGTGAAAACATTATACCCGATCGATTCAACGCCCTCAGGGAGTGTTAATTTAGTTATAAAATTACAGCTAAAAGCTTCATCACCTATTTTTTTCACAGACGACGGTATATTAACTTCCATCAATCCATTACAAGAAAAACAATTTGCAGGAATTTCCTTTAGTCTATTCGACAGTTTAACAGTATCCAAATCGCAGTATCCAAAAGATCCATCCCCCAAGCATTCAACAGAATCAGGCAATATGACATTTGAAAGATCACAGAAATAAAATGAGCCATTTCCAATCTTTTTTATTCCATCCGGCAGAGCTATGGATTTCATCCTATAATAGAAACAGAAAGCGAAGTGACCGATTATCTCCACACCTTCAGGAATGGTAACCTTCTCTTTATCAAAACTATTCACGAGTACTTTCTTGTCAGCGGAAAGGACCAATCCATCTTCAATGACGAAAAGAGAGGCAAACTCCTTGTTCAACAACAATTTCACTATCAGCATAGGCTCGTCATCACTTTCATCTTCATAGATACGGTCTTCCAATTTCTCTATTGACACGTTGGCAGAGAACTTGCTGATGTCAATTTGCCATACATCAGGCTGGGTAATCATTTTTTCGTATTTTGGGAACTCATCAATATCTATTTTTCCCTCCAAAACAACCTTTTTCTTTTCCATCGCAGTTCGTCTTATTGTTAATGCGATAAAGATAAAGAAAAACAATTTCAAAGAGGAACAATACTCTTGAATATTTTATATCTTTGTTACACGAACATTTAATCCCCCAATATATGAATTTAGACTCATCTCATTCACCTCGCCAAGCCCTCCTCCAATCCCTCTCCCAAATCCACACCACCCCTATGGGTGACGAGAGGATAAAAAGGAACCTTCGATTACTCGATTGTGATGTGGTGGCGTATTGCAAAGAGAAGATTGCTTCTCCGAAATGTGAAATCACCCAACAGGGGAAGAATTACTATTGTCGGATAGATGATATCGTCATTACAGTCAACTCGTTCAGTTTCACTATCATAACGGCTCACATAAACAAACAGGCATGAGAGTATTAATCGTTCCAATGGCAGCCATGGCACCGACGGCTGGTCCATCATATCGAACTCGGTGCATCGCAAGAGAAATGCAGAAAGAGGGTCTGGTGGTCGCTACCTGCCAGGCACAAGATGTTAACTATAAGCCGATTGAAGGCATCGAGAATTATTACCTGACAGTACCTTCTCCTATGGGTATGCCCTCGTTCGTCGGCACACATATATTCCCTATTGTTCAAAAGTTAGGCGTGAACCGTTTCAGGAGCGTCGATAGCTTCGATGAGGTGCTCCACCTAACGGGGAACACCGACTACGCCTACCTCAAGCAGAGCGTGGAGGATATCCGCAAGGCCATCAAGGCGTTTCAGCCCGACATTGTCTATTCCGAGTTCAACATCTCTGCCATGCTGGCGGCAAAGTTGGAGAAGGTGACCTTGTATATTTCCGCCAGTTACCCGACACAACACAAATACAGTCATAACCCGAAATATGCTAAGGGCTTAAACAAACTGCTTCGTGAATATGGCTTGCCACCATTAACCTCATGTCTCGAATTGTTTGATTTCGCGGAGAAGAAATTCATACCGAGCTGCAAGGAGTTGGAGCCGATGGAGGACCCGAAGGTCTCGTTCTGCGGCACGTTCAAGAGCAATGTCACGGCTGCATCTGCCGTTCGCGACAAGGTACTCGTTTACATGGGCAATGGAACCATCTCACAACGCAAGATGGTGAAGGAGGTCTCTCGGGCATTCGAAAACACTGAATACCAGGTCTATATCGCAGGACAAGGCTTAAAGGAACAAACCATCAACAACATACATATCGCATCATTCTTCAACTTCGACGCATACCTGCCGGAGTCTGTGCTGTTCATCAACCACGGCGGACAAAACAGCATTGCGGACGGACTGGTCTATGGTGTCCCGCTCCTCATTTGCGCAGGCAAGGTGTTCGAGCGGAAGTACAATGCACAGAGTGTTGTGAAGGTGGGAGTAGGCGAGGAGTTGTCCGTCGCCGATTTTACCTCGGAGGAGATCAGACGTGTGGCATTTCAGATTATCGACAATCAGCAATATCAGGAGAATGCGTGTAGGATAGGGCAGGAACTGTGCTCATTGGGAGGAGTGTCGGTTATCATCTCAGCCATGAGTTAGCGAACGACAATATTTGTTAATATTTTGAATATACCAATAGCAATAATAAAATAATTCATATATTTGCGAGAATATCAATTATTTCACTTATAACATTGAGCAAATTACTAATTAATTAACTAACAAATACAATGAGAAAATTATTTTTACTAGCTTTTTCATTCATTGCTTCTGTAGCCTCCACATTTGCTGGCGCTCAGAGTGACGGAAATTATTGGATTATCAAGGATGGTAGACTCTGTAGTGATGTAGAAATCATACCCCATTCAGGAAGAAAACAGGCGTTTGCTAATTTTCTTAAAGATACTGTGGTAAATGGTGAAAATGTTATGTACTATCAGCAACGAAGCAATAATTATCTTGATGTGAAGTTAAAACTAGATTCTTTGAATCCAGTGGATCTAAGTAAAAACTACGTCATGGTGTTGGAATATTTGATTCCTGCGGAGACGGTAACCCTTATTGATAGTAACAAAACATCGTTAGACAAGAAACCGTTGTTTATCATTGGAATGGAGAATACATATGCAGCTATCGAAGACTCACCAAACCCTACTACTCGTAGCATTAGTACGTTTATAGATGGAAAGTATGGTCCTTATGATACATGGGTAACTACAAAGAAATATGTGTATGACAATCCTTCGGTTAAGACTATTGCTGGTATCGTGTTATCATACGCTCGTGAGGTGAAGAAGGACATCGAAGTATATCCTCTCATTAAAAATTTCTATTTTGAAAAGTTTGAGAACAATGACAAACCATTCTATGCAGAGAATTTTGATGGCGTTGGATTGGGTAATTTTTATAATGAATCATTACGATTTAATGTTAAGCAACTTGAATTAGCAACTTTCAATGGTGACATCAGACCTACACTTACACAGACGGATATTGATAAAGCAAAAGCTAATGAGAGTTTTCCTTTGGTTATTTTCAGAGACTTCTTGCCTGATAGCTTGAATGGTCAAGATGGTTCTGGATACTATGATTGTGAAATCCTTCATGCGTTACAGGTTGAACCTCAAAGAGACTCTATCGTATTTGCAGGTATTGCTATTCCTGAAGGATGCACTAAGATCTATACCCAGATGCTTATGAAGATGCATAAGAATGAGGGAAGATGGGTAATCGATCCTGCAGATTCTTTGGCTGCACTTGATCAGGATATGCCAGTCAGAATGAAGTTTGACAATGGTGAAGTTGTGGATGTTACTGAAGACCCATTAAAGAGACAATGGACTCTCTACAAGGGTGAGGTTCCTGTTCCAGATGGAGCAAAAACTGTAGATTTGATCTTCGGTTCTATAAAGGTTGGTTATTTGGTTGATGAAGTTATGTTGGCTACTAAGCCACTCAACAAGACAAAAGATATCAATAGTATAGATCAGTTCAATGTTGAGGCTTACATTGATGCTGATGGTAGCATCGTTGTATTGAACGGTGATTTGGTTGCTGCTTATAACCTAAATGGTAAATTGGCAACAATCAATGATAAAACAATCATCATCATCGTTAAGAACAATGAAGGTGTTATCGGGACAAAGAAATTGATTAGAAAATAATCGTCAGTAAAGACGACATAAATAGGTAGGGCTGGTAACGTGTGTTGCCAGCCCTACTCGTTTGTCGAAAACGAATTTTTTCAGTCCGTATTACTTCAATAGTTCTATCAACAGGGATCTTTTATTTTCTTTACTTCTTAATAGATAAACGCTTTCTTTATATCCTTTTTTGCGCAAAAGGGATTCTACAACTGGCTGATCTGGTGAACAACTGAATTGTACATCGCCTACATAGATGCCCGAAAGGGTATAGACTGAATATAGTCCTGCATCTGAACACTCGTTTGAGATGATTTGCACTCCTGTCTCACTCACTTCTCCTATCTGTATCCAATCCACATTACCATAACCGCCTGTGAATTGCAGACGAAGCACATGTGTTCCCTCTGCGAGTTTGGTTGTCTTACTTTCTATCACACTGTATACGTCCCAATTCTCACCTTCTGGGATTTGAATTGTATCTGTGATTGTCTTTCCATCAAGTGTTAGGAAGAAGCCTGCTCCCGATAATCCACTGGATACGTTTGCCGTTAGTGCATACTCACCTTCTTGTTTGACGTCGACGGTATATTCCAACCACTCGCCCCGACTTGTATAACCCACTGCATAGCCATCTGGCAAAGCAACAATATCTACATCATCCTCTCGATAAGCTCCTCCTTGATTCACTATATCTTCATCGTGGAATGACAATCCTTCTCCTCCATTATCATAATCCTCTGCTTGAATACGACATGGAATCGTATGCTCTCGATAGGCCTCTTGCTTTGGTATAATATACTCAATCTCAGGGTAGTCCACCTTCTCTGAGCTTGTCTCCAAATTTTTGAATCCTAAATTTGCCAACTCCGTATAATCATCCAACTTACCACGAAGAGGTGAGATACGGAACTTATGACTGTAGTTCTTTTTAGGATACATCATATAGTCGTCCAATGGTTTGGCTCCCCAACTGTTGATACCGCCCAATCCCATCTGTTGCAGATCCACACGAAGGGTGATGTCCTGGTCTCGTTTTAGATCCCATGGCAACTTCACATCCGTCAGTTGCTCTGGTGTGTAGTGTTGCGCACTGAACTCCATCAATGGAGAGCCTACCACCATGATACCCAAACCTGTTGAGTTGGTTAATGTCGCCCATCTCACATCCGTACGCTGTCCTGTCTCTCCAATCTCCATATAAGGAATCGTCATCGAATCGGCATAAGTGGAATAGATTCCCATGTATGAACCAGATTTTCTTCCCACATAGTTCTCATGCGGACCTCTTCCGTACCACTGTACTTTTTCAAATCCTCCTGGAATGGTGAAGAGTGTTCCCACATTCGGAATCTCACCCTGACTACCATCTGGCGATAAGGTATATTCTACAATCACATCACCACTTCCATAGATCGTGTAACTGAGTTTCATAGAAGAACTTCCAGCTTGTGGCAAGGAGATAGAGAAATCAAGACGTGTTTCTTGATCTGACACTTTTGTGACCGTACATCCATTCACACTACGTTTGCTACCTGCATTTCTCCAAGATGCACAACGTCTCTCCATACCATTTCCCTTGTCGTTATCTGTTGGAGCACGCCAGAAATTAGGAACAGGACCGTTTTTAATCAACTGCGTACCGTTCAAAGTGTAGTCTGTCATAATACCACTCTTTTTATTGAATGTAATGGAAAAGTCAGCACCTTCCACCACTACGTTATCATTCACCTCTGTTACTTGCTGCTTATTCAAAGATGCGATATTGATTTGAGGAGAGAGTGGTGCGCCCAATGATAGTTTGAATTGTTCATGTGCAATACTATGTCCGCGTTCCGCCCATGGGGTGTTCTCTTTCAACTGAAAATCCAAATCAAGGTAATAGTCTGATCCTGCTTTCACATCCGGACGTTTGAATGGGATTGTCACCTGCTTAGATGTCAACGGATCCACCGCCAATAAGGATGGATCAACAGAACCTTCACTTATCACTTTCCCATCCTCTTTCACCTGCCATACACATTCAGCAATATCATTAATAGAGATAAAGTTGAAACGACTCTGAATAGAGACAACTCCTTTAGAAAGGTCTACCGCCTCAACTAAAATATTTCTATATTGATGTTTCACTTCATACAATTCAGGTTGTGGTGTTCTGTCAGGGAAAACCAATCCATTAGCACAGAAGTTATCATCATTCGGATTATCACCCCATAAACCACCAAAGTTGAAATAGTTGGTGTTCCCTCTGCGCAATCCCTGGTCAATGAAATCCCAAATGAAACCACCAAATGAACGCGGATTAGCATAGAAGGCATCGATATACTCCTTCAGTTCACCTACACTGTTACCCATTGCATGTTCGTATTCACAAAGCATGATGGGTTTGTTGTTATTGTTATAAGAACGAACTGCATCTGGTCCATAGTACATCCAGCTGCAAACATCGGCATTGTTCCAATCTCCTTCATAATGAACAGGACGTGTTGGATCTGCATTATGGGCTGTTTGAAGCATGGAGGTGAAGACATTGCCATTTCCTGCCTCATTACCCAAAGACCATACCACAACGGATGGGTGATTTTTATCACGTTGTATCATGGAGTTCATACGTTCAACGGCTGCTCCACGCCAGTCGTCACTGTTTTTAGGAACCACATCCCAGGCACCATGCGACTCTACATTGTTTTCGTCCAAGACATATATACCCAAGCTATCGCAGATGTCATACAAGCGTGGATCATTCGGATAGTGAGAGGTACGAACCGCATTGATGTTAAATCGCTTCATCAATACGATGTCATCGTAGATGCGTTGATCTGAAAGGACACGTCCATGGTCGGGATCAATCTCATGACGGTCCACCCCACGAAACTTGATAGGGGAATTGTTGATGCAATAACGGGTTATTCCATTCGCGTCTTTTTTTAGTTCCACCTTTCGAAAACCCACATGTGCACTTTCTGCCTCCATGACACTCCCTGCCTCATTACGTAGAACGAGTACCACTGTGTAAAGGTTAGGTGATTCTGCCGACCATAATGCGGGAGCTGTCACATCAAACTTAAAATCGATGGAAGTCTCACCACCCACACGTATTGATTCAACATTCTCCGTCTGCTCTTTGATAATCTTACCCGTCTTTTTCTCCAACAATAACAACTGTAGGGTATGCGGATCTGATGCTTTCGAATCGAAATTATCCACCCATACTGTAGCAGAGAATTCCCCATCCTTATAATTGGATGCCAAAGATGGGGTGATTTTAAAATCTTGAATATGTGTCTTAGGGGAAGCATACAAATAGACATCACGGAAGATACCAGAAAGACGGATGAAGTCCTGATCTTCCATCCAACTTCCATCACACCAACGGAAGACTTGAACAGAGATATTATTCTCTCCATCACGAAGCAATTCTGTTACGTCAAATTCATGGTCGGTAAAGGAGTTTTCACTATATCCAACATACTTGCCATTTATCCAAACATAGTAGGCCGATTCGACGCCTTCAAAATGCAAGCGTATGCGTTTACCTTTCCATGCATCGGAGATTTTGAATGTGCGACGATAGTGCCCCACTGGATTGAAATTGGTAGGGGCAGCTGGCGGACTAATTCTGTCCGTACCAGACCATGGATAAGTCACGTTCGTGTAAATAGGACGGTCATACCCCTGTGTCTGCCATGAACCAGGCACAGCGATATCATCCCATTTAGATACATCATAACTATCCTCGTGGAAGTCATTATTTCGCAATGAAGGTTTATCTACAAGGCTGAACTTCCACGTACCCGATAGGGATTGATAACAATCAGAAGCACGTCTGTTACCCGTTACAGCCGCGTCTATCGAACTATACGGCATTGACGTGACATGAGGTTTCAGTGTGTTCACACCATAAACAGTAGGGTTTCCATTCCACTCATTTTGTTGTGCAGATGTGTCGAATAATATGGCACATAAGCATCCAATCAGTATATATTTCTTATTCATAATTTTACTTTACAATTAAGAGTTGGTTTTCTTTTCCGTTGATATTTCGAATTAAATAGACTCCTGATTTCACACCTCGAGCTTTCAATAAGGTTGAGGCTTCTTCACTATGAAAATCGGATGCGAAACAGAATGTCTGTAATAGATTTCCTTGTAATGAAAACAATGCATACTCTCCAGCTGGGAATGACTGTTGAGATAATGGAGAATAGAGGGATGTCTCCTCATCCTCTTTCAGTAATTTCCATTCGAACCAATTGATGTTCATAAGGAAAGTACTATTACCGTTGTAATTCATTGTAAGTGTTTGTATTCCTTTGGAGAGATGTATTTCAGAAGTTGCATTGTACCAATCGTGCCATCCAGAAGTTTGGTCGGGGTCGATGGTCAACTCTGAGATTACTTTGCCAGAAGAATCTGCGACGGAAATCACTGAGCTTTCCTCTGCATCAGTGGCCACACTGGCTGTCAGTTGATAGAGACCCGATTTCGTCACATCCAAGAGATATGACGACCAATCACTATCATTAATCCAACCAATATTGAGATCATTGTTATCATCAGGTTCTATCTCAATTCCATCCATATCGAAGTACTCTTCAGCCTCAATATGACCAGGCACTACCTGTGGTTCCATCGCACTATCCTTACACTTCAAATTTGCATCAAACACCAGGGTGTCGCCCACCTTCGTCTTTCTCTCAAAGGTCTTTCCTTTATAGTCCAATGAAAGCTCTTCTCCTTTGTTTGAAACCACCGATAGGTAACTCAGTTTGCCATCTTTCCAAGCCATGGAATCAATGACAAATCCGCCTCTGGCGCATAAACCTGAGACATAACCGTTGGACCATGTATTGGGAAGAGCTGGTAGAATGCGAATCTTCCCGCCCTGACTTTGAAGCAACATCTCATTGATACCAGACACAGCACCAAAGTTCCCATCAATTTGAAAAGGAGGATGCGCGTCGAACAAGTTTTCGTAAGTTCTATCTGGTGTAAGCAAATCTTGTATCAATTTATAGGCATGATTACCATCTTGCAGTCTTGCCCACAAGTTGATTTTCCATGCCAAAGACCATCCCGTTGCCATGTCGCCACGTTGTGTCAAGGTCGTTTTAGCAGCCTCAGCCAAGTCGGCGGTCTCATACACCGAGATTTGAGCACTTGGGAATAGTCCGTATAGATGAGACACATGGCGGTGATCGCTACGAGGGTCGTCCCAATCATCAAACCATTCTTGCAACTGTCCGTACTTGCCAATCTTATGTGGAGGTAGCTTAGCAGAAGCTTCTGCCATCTTTTCACATAACTCACTATCCACACCCAACAACTGAGCTGCCTGCGAAGTTTGACTAAACACATCACGGATGATTTGGATATCCATTGTAGGACCAAAACAGGTATTGTATCCACCATGAGTGTTTTCAGGAGAGTCGCTCGGTGCCGTTACTAAGTAACCATTGCCACTGACAGGCTCTTGAACCAGTGTGTTCAAAAAGAACTGCGCTGCCCCTTTCATGGTTGGATAGACATCCTTCAGAAACTCTTTATCCAAAGTATAAAGATAATGTTCCCACAGGTGAGTACTCAACCAACCGGCACCTGAAGGCCAAATGCCCCATGAACCATCAATCGGAGCCGTTCGATTCCATAGATCCGTGTTATGATGAACCACCCATCCTTCGCTTGTACCCCAATGCACCTTCGCTGTCTCATTTCCATTGTAGACCATGGATTTAATTTTATTGATAAGCGGAGTGGCACATTCCGACAGATTGGCTGATTCGACCATCCAATAGTTCATCTCCAAATTGATATTGGTAGTGTATTTGCTTCCCCACGCAGGTGAAGTGTCTCGGTTCCATATTCCTTGCAGATTAGCAGGCTGACCTGTTCCTCGCGAACAAGAGATAAGTAGATAACGTCCAAACTGATAATAGAGGCGGACGAAATCGGGATCGTTCGTGGAGTTGAAATTCTTCACACGATTAGAGGTGATGTCCGTAGCATTGGAAGAAGCTTCACCCAAATCCATTTTCACACGATTGAACAAGGCTTGATAATCTTTCAAATGCCTATTTTTTAAATCATCATAATTCTTTTCGCTCGCCTCCGACATAATAGCCTCTGTTCGTTCTGATGGATTGGCTGTGACATCATTAAACGATTTGAAGTTGGATGCAATGGTCAATATCAACGTAACGGAATTGGCATCTGAGACACTGATCGTATTATTGGCAGCAGAGATAGAACCTCCATCGTTTCGTACAAGCAAGCGAGTTTGAAACTTGATGGAATTGAGCGTTCCATTTTGCAATAAAATCGTGTTACCTACAGTTGAGAGTGAATTGTTCCGGTGTGGGGTCGTCAAAGTGGCATTAAAAGTAATCTTATTGCTTTTGTTGGCAGTCAATCGGATCACCATCACATGATCTGGGTAACTAGCGAAATACTCGCGTGTATATTCAACGCCATCATACGTGTAGATTGTCTTGGCAATGGCAGTGGAGAGGTCTAACTCCCGTCGGTAGCTGGATGCCTTGTGGTCTGGGAAAGACAAGACAAGGTCTCCCACTGGCTGATATGAAGCAGGCTGGTAGCCCACCATATCACTAGCAATGGATTCCGCTGTTCTATAATCGCCTGAGAACAATGCATTTCTAACGGCAGAGAGTTTATCTGCAGCTCCCATCTTATTGTTGTTTCCTGGATTACCAGACCATACCGTACCTTCATTCAGTCCGATATAATCTTTCGAAACGCCTCCATAGATCATACCACCCATGTAACCGTTACCGATTGGCAACGCATTGGTGAATGTCGATCCAGCGTCACTATCATACCATAGTTTCATCGACTCTTTGGTCGTGTTGGCACGCAGTGTAAATGCTGTCAGAAGAAGCGTGATAACTATAAAAAATCTTTTCATACAGTTCTATTTTAGGGGTAATCATTGAATTGAAATCTTCTGACGAATTTTCCCTCCTTTGGCTTGAATGATATAGACACCCAATGATAGGTTGCTGTTTTTAAGTTCCTGTGTCAGTGTAGCTAAAGAGGTTTTCTCTGTAAGAGAGATAACAGATCGTAGTATGCCATCCATCGAATAAAGGTAATAGTCACCTTTCTGTAACCATCCCATCAGATTCTCAGAGACAATGGAACTAGAGGAGAGTTCACCCTCTGTGCGTCCGAACTGAATCCAATCAATATTTGCATAGCCTCCTGTTATCTTTAATCTCAACACATGTTCACCTTCGTCCAAAGCGGAGGTTTTAGCATCCATTGTCGAGTAGCTGTTCCAATCTTCTCCTTGTGGAATCACAAAAGGTTCGATGATCTCTTTTCCATCCATAAGCAGTGTGAATCCTGAGTTTTCCAATCCACTGGCCACCTTTGCTCTCACTATGTAGTTACCTGCATACATCACGTTGACCGAATATTCCATCCATTCACCCGCATTGGTATAACCCACGGCATAACCTCCCGATTCATCCATATCAGGAAGCACCGTTACGATATCCACTCCATCATTTCGATAAAAGGCCTCTGTGTTCGCTGCATCTTGGTCTGAATAGGCAATGCCAGCACCTCCCTTGTCATAGTTTTCTGCCTCAATCAAGCCTGGAATGGAGAGTCGTTCGATGAATGGCTCCTGTTGAAAATAATCTACAAAACCAACATCCGGTATGGCTGTGATTTCTTTGATATATGAATATTTGCTTTCAATACCTGCATATCTTCTGGTTTCTTCCAACTTAGATGCATCTTTGGTGTCAGGGTTTTGAGTATAGTTGACACAACTGTTGCAAGCAATCCCATCTGGTGCGTTTTCTGCCACGTTGTAACTAACGTTAAAACCGCTGGTACCTTCATCCAAATAGATTGGACACACCCAGTAATCAGCCCATTCCGAGGCACTGATATATTTCGAATAATTATGTTGTATCTCACCCTCATAACCTTGATTAGACAACGTATAGATAGCTCCTGCATCACATAGCAATTGAGCCACATGATGAATATAGTTCCAGTTGATTCGGTTGTGATTCATAGCAGTCTGTCTATCGGTCCAACCATAACCTACGGAGATACCGGAATAGTTGGTATAACAGATCTCGTTGTGTTCAATCAGAATATCACGTGGATAACCACATCCAATGCCCACAGCACCCTGTATTTCGGTAGTGACATGCGAAATAAGATTGTTTTTCAAAGTATCACGCGTACATATCTCATCCTTATCAGTAGGATTATATGGAATATGGATCTCCGTCAACGAGTCCTGACTGTATTTACCTACACAGATACCTGTTCCGCCTAAGTCCATGAAGACATTTCCTTCCACACGGTCATCGTTCGTACCAGAGACAAAATCGAGTCCTGTGGCAGCCATTTGTGAGAATACATTATCCTCGAAAATGATATGGTGTGCGTTTTCCACACGGAAGCCTGCGTCTGGTCGCCACAAAAGGAACTTATTGCTACCAAGGAGTCCTCCTTCTGCGATAACATCGATATTATACATACCAGCCTGCAAATCGAGGAATCCCTCCTGACTTGGACGAAGGAAGTTGGTATGAGCGAAGGTTAATCCTTTAAATGTCAGATAGCCCACTTTATCCTGAGTGCTTGATCCTTCTATACTGAAAAGTGTATTGATGCGAGGTGCTACCACAGTGGCTTCAGCCATGGATTCGCCCTCTCTGGCTTTGTAATAAAGCACGTCGGTCGTTTCATCCAGATACCATTCACCTGGGACATCGATAAACTCGTATGCATTTTCAAAATAGAAAGACTGCTGTTTAGGTGGATTGCTCATAAAGGCAGTTCCCAACATTGGATATTTACGTTTAAAAAGGCGTGTACGTTCAGGATCGCGAGGAATCAGTTTCGTCACGTTGCCATACGACTCTTTCTTTTCCAGTCGAAGGACATTGTCCGACCAAGCAATCATCAGGTGTATCTCCACCTTATCGAAGTTTTTCCAATCGGAGACATACGATGAAGCAACATCGAATGCACGTCCCATAGTATCCACCTTGGTTAGGCGGAACATGTTGTGCGAACCATCGCTTTTCAGATTAGGGTGACGAGCACGTATGGCCTTTTGCCCATTCACATAGAGTTGACGGAAACGAGTTGTGACATCCTTGGCACACCAGATATTCTTCTCCGCATCGTATAGTTCCCAGCCTACGATCGGCATACCACCAGTGATCAACGGATGTTCATTCGGATAGTTCTCGTATCGAACCCGATGGCCGTTCATACCACCATCTGCATTGGTGAATGTGATGGTGTTGTCCAATGCATAAGTGCCCTCTCTTAAATAGACGATGATATCATCATCCATATCAGCATTGATGGCTCTTACCGCCTTTTGCGCCTGCGCTATCGTCTTAAAGGGCATACTCTCCGTTCCATCATTCAAATCGTTGCCCATTGGCGACACGTAAAAAGTCTGAGGATCAGAGAATCCCACAACAGCGCATAACAAAAGCATTAGAATTAATCCTGTTTTTTTCATGGCGTTTTATGGTTTTTTAATGTTCAGTTTTGTTTGTTTATCGGTGCGAAAATAATTAGATATTAGCAAGGTAAAGGGGAAAAATTGGTCATACTATAAAATTTTTGTTTCACAATTATTTCGACATAATTTTACTAAAAAAAGGTCATTTTATTATAGAGAAAGCTTATGGGAAAATTTATTTTTGTCATCGGAAAACTATATGAAAATTATAAGAAACAACAACTAAACTATATGAAATATGAAAAGCACAAAGAAACTGATCATGGGGGCTATTGTAGCACTGACATGTCACATAGGATGGGCAGATAATCCTATTATCCAGACCTATTATTCACCTGACCCTGCACCAGTTGTTATAGATGATACTGTGTTTGTCTATACAGGTAATGACGAAGGTGGTTCTTTCTTTACGATGAATGGTTGGCGAGTTTCCTCATCTACTGATATGGTGAACTGGACCGACCGAGGTACACTCATATTGAGTTCCAGAGATTTCCCAAATGCTAAGGCCAATGGCGACTGGGCTGCACAAGTCATCCGTCGTAATGGTAAGTACTATTACTACGTGACGGTGGAGTCTTCAATAGGAGGCGGCCGTGCTATCAATGTAGCTGTGGCTGATAGGCCGGAGGGACCTTTTAAGAATGCTTTGAGTGGAAATAGACATCTGGCAGGGCCGAGTTGGGAGTATATCGACCCTACAGTATGGATTGATGATGATGGTCAGGCGTATCTCTATTGGGGTAATCCGAAATTGTTTTGGGCAAAACTCAACGAAGACATGATCTCTTTTGATGGGGGAATTCATGAGACAGATATGAGTCGTGGCTTCTCACCTGGTGGCTCGTCAGTCTATACGGAAGGTCCGTGGATTCACAAACGTAACAACAAGTACTATATGTTATATGCTTCACATGGTACGGGAAACGGGGGTGAGCGAATCTCATACTCTACGAGTGATTCACCAACGGGACCATGGACATGGGGTGGACTGATTATGGAGCCAAGCACGGGTTCCGCCTTTACCAACCATTGTGGTATTATTGATTTCAAGGGACGCAGTTTCTTCTTTTATCATAACCAACGACGTGTGCCTGGTGCCGGTGGATACAACCGTACGGCAGCCGTGGAGGAGTTTACATGGAACGCCGATGGTTCAATTCCTAAATTGTATATGACAGATGAGGGCGTGATTAAGCCTATCCATTATGTGGACCCATTCAAACGAGTTGAGGCTGAAACAAAGGCCTTCAGTTATGGTGTGGGGGCTGATAAGAACAGCAATGGAGTCTATATCAATAAAATACACAACAACGACTACATCAAAGTTCGTTGTCTTGACTTTGGAGATATGGGCGCAGATTTCTTTACCGCTTCTGTTTCAAGCAAAAATAATGCGAGCATCGAAATCCACTTGGATAAGCAAGATGGAGAGTTGATAGGTACGTTGCAGGTTGAGAATACGAATGGTGCATGGCGCGAGATAGAGTGCGAGGTGGCAAATACGATTGGAAAACATGACATCTTCTTCGTTTTCAAGGGTGCTTCTAATGTGGAACTGTTCGATTTCGACTACTGGTATTTTACCAGCAATTCGGTGATTGTACCTCAAACACCTTACAATGACGTGATGCATACCATTCCTGGTAAGATAGAGTTTGAGGACTACGATGAAGGAGGACAAAACCGTGCCTATTATGACGCTGATATGGAGAACCAAGGCAAACAATATAGAGACGACCGAGTGGATATTGTAACGGTTGCCCTTGACGATGATCCATCAGAAGGTTATGCCATCGGATACACCAATGAGGGTGAGTGGTTGGAGTATAGCGTGCAGGTGAATGAACAAAAGGCGTATGATTATGAACTCCGAACAGCATGCGGACTCAACACATCTGGTATACAATTGTTTTTGGATGACAAAGAGGTGAGTCAGGAGATCGAGGTTCCCAATACGGAAGATTGGAACACCTATTCAATTGTAAAAGGAAAGACGGAGGAATTGGCAGAAGGTGAACATATTCTGAAAGTATTATTAACTGGAGCATACGCTAATCTAGATTGGATCCGGTTTATCGGAGATGGAGATGAGACATCCATCGCTGAAATTAATACTGATAATATCACCTATCCACTATCGACCGACGTTTATGACATGAATGGGAAATACCGTGGTTCCATCATTATCCGTTCGTCTGATGATGAGGAATTGAAGCAGCAATTACGCAAAATCAATCTTCCATCAGGCACCTATCTGATTAAGGGCAATGAATACCGTCGGATAGTAATCCATAAGTGAATATAGGACTATTAAGTTCGTTGAATTTAAACGACTTACAATCACAAATAACAGCGATTGTAAGTCGTTTTTTCATTGCTATTAGAACCATTTGTCAAGCTAAGAAATGTTTGGTTCCCGAAAAATTTATATCTTTGTTCAGTTAACTTAAAAAAGAAAAAACATGTGCATGCCTGGAACAGCGTTGTCGCGCTACATAAACATTTATACGGATTTCGCCTTCAAGAAAGTATTCGGGACGGAGGCGAACAAGGATCTACTGATTAGTTTTCTGAACCAACTCATGGGGCTTACTGGGGACTCCGAGATAACGGACGTGACCTACCTCAACCCGGAACAACTGGGTGATAACATCAATGAGCGTCGTGCGGTTTACGACGTTTACTGTTCGACCGGAAACGGCGAGCATTTCATCGTGGAGATGCAAAAGGCCAAACAAGACCATTTCAAGGACCGTGCGCTATACTATTCCTCCTTCGCCATCCGTGAGCAAGGAACGAAGGGTAGCATCATGAAGCCATGGGACTATAAGCTGATGCCCGTCTATGTGGTGGGCATCCTCAATTTCGTGATGGAAGAGGAGGATGAGGAGGTCATCACACGCGTCACGCTGAAGGACGACCGCAACAGGGAGTTCAACAAGAACCTGCAGTTCATCTTCATTGAGATGCCGAAGTTCACGAAGGAAGAGACAGAGCTGGAAACCTTCTTGGACAAGTGGTTGTATGTGATAAAAAACATCTCCCGCTTGGACGACAAGCCACAAGCGTTGACGGAGGGTATCTTCAAAAAGCTCTTCGACGTGGCAGAAATCTCACAGTTCTCTAAATTGGACCGTGCGGAATATGACGAGAGTCTCAAGGTCTTCTGGGACTTCAGCAATGTGCTCTCTACTGCGGAGCGAAAAGGAAGAGCGGAAGGCGAGCGAGACGAGAAACTCCGTAGCGCTAAAAATCTCAAGGCGTTGGGAGTAGATGTGGAAACCATTTCCAAAGCGATAGGTCTCACCAAAGAGGAAATTGAAAGTCTGTGATGTTTCCCCTCAACAAGAACACGACCGACGGCACGGACAAGTTTGTGACGACCTACTACGTGCGCGACCCGCAGGGCAACGTGCTGGCGGTGTACGAGCACAAACATGGAAACTCTGATAACGGCACCTTCACCCTCGCCGAGCAGCACCTCTACGGTGCCGGCCGTCTCGGCATGAGGAAGCGTGACTTGGCGCTGAACGTCGTCAATGCGAGTGAATCCACACCAACTGTCACCCACTACGAGCTGACCAACCACCTCGGCAACGTGCTGGCAGTGATCTCGGACGAGGCATCCGCTACAGCCGAACCTGCGGTCGTTAGTTTGTCGGATTACTATCCGTTTGGTATGACGCAGCCGGGAAGGAGTTATTCCCATCCGGGTGACGACTATCGTTTCGGCTATACGGGTCATGAGAAGGAGAAAGATCTGGCGAAAGAAACGTATATTACGGAGTTTAGATCGTTGAATACCCAAACATGTAGGTGGTTGAGTGTAGATCCTTTATGGATGAAATATCCTGCGGTGGGTTCATACGTTTATTGTATGAACAATCCGATGTCATTGGTCGATATAGAGGGCGCCGATATCAAGATTGCGGGTAAGAACAATTCTTACGTTGTGTTTAAGACGGATTTGATAAATATCAACGTGAGTGCTGCGTCTTTAGGTATAGATTGGGGAGGCCAATATGATTTGGACGGTGAAGATGTTCTCGGCGCAGCATTGGATATCGTTGGTATCTTTGACCCAACCGGTATTGCGGATGGGGCAAAGTTGAAAACCGCAAAGGATAAAATGGAATGGGTTGCTAATACTGTAAAAAATAAGATTAATAATTCAACAGGTAAAATCAATGATTTGAAGTGAAATTAATGATTAGAAGCCATGAAATATTATAGATTAGGAAATTCCGTTACAAAAGAAATAGGGCGAAATGCTATACAGTTAACTTTCGCCGATAAAAAAACAATGGATTCATGTTGGAGTCTAGTTGATGAAGAGTTCCCCGATTTTAAGCCAGACTTAAGATTTGATTTAGAGAAGGGGTCCAAATTGACGGATCTCGTTAGTTCTGGCGTTAATGTGCCTGGATTCATGATAAATGAACGGGTAAAAAACATTTTTGAACAGTGTAAGTTGCCTGAGCATCGGTATTATGAAGCAACAGTTACAGATCATAAGGGAGTTGCTCACCCCTATTATTGTCTTCATATTTTGCCTAATGATTATTCTATGATCGATTTCGACAAAACCATATTCAAAAAAACAACGGAACCTATGAAAATATGGCCGGAATTAGCATTTTCGAATGTGGAAGAAATAAAGAATGCTCCAGTGTTACGGATAAATAGTCTGGAAGAAATGAAGAAATATGAGGATGAGTTATTCCCTAATGATATATATGTTGTTTTGGATGTATTAAGAATACATGACAGCGAAAAATACGACATGCTATTTTTCCCGGATGTGGATGTGTCCACAATTTACATCTCAGAGAAATTAGCGAATATGTTGGAATCCGAAAAGATTACAGGAATAGGATTATACCCATGTGATGACATAGAGAACCTTGAATAAAGGTTCTCTATGTCTAATATGTCCAACCTTTCTCCGACGTTTTTGTGGAATAATAATTATGTGGATATATTCTCGTTTCGAGATATAATATTGCCGAAAAATCGTCCCATTTACCAACTTAAGGGGAAAAGGTATAAATTAGCAGTTAAATTCCTTGAGAGTCAAGTGTTAGGCTGAGATAGAATTGTGTTATATCTTTGCGTTGCCGGACGAATGTCAGACGTGGGGATAAAAATAAATTACAATTATGTATTCCATGGTTAGGAAACCCCTCTATACGATGCTATTTGTGTTATTGTACCTCCAGACGGCGGATCATGATGAAGTCATACATTGTCCCGATATGGAGTCCCTTTCAAAATGCCTGTTGTCTTTGTGATCAATTGGAAAATTTTGCGGAATAGTCTGCTGACGGTGTTTTTATAAACGATAGAATGTGGGTTGGAATGATGAGTTTCTCCAATTGTTCGGCTCATAAAAAGTTGTACCTTTGTTCAGCTAACTAAAAAAACATGTGTATGCCTGGAACAGCTTCACCCAATATGGACCGTGCGGAATATGAGGAGAGCCTCAAGGTCTTCTGGGACTTCAGCAATGTGCTCTCTACTGCGGAGCGAAAAGAGCGAGTGGAAGGAGAGCGTGAAACCAATCTTCGCAATGCAAAAAAGATGAAACAGAAAGGATTGACGTCGGAAGATATTGCAGAGATAACGGGTCTCACCAAAGAGGAAATAGAAGGTCTGTAATTTTGCTTCTTTCTGCTCTAATGGGTGAGAATTGGATTGTCGCAAAAAATAGCGATTATCTCTTCTTCCTTCTCTTTTTGGCTTTTTGATCTGTTTCAGTTGAAGGTTCCTTTATATATACTGCCGAACCAGTACCATCTAAAACCTCTCTTTTCAACCTAAAGTCAGGATCATATTCAAATAGAACTGACAGATAGTATAATGAACTAATGGGCTGACCTTTATATGTTGCAGATTTCCATTTAGGCATGATTTTTATAACCCTGATTACCTCATTGTCCAATGATGGATCAACACCCCTTTCTATTTTTACATTCGACACAGAGCCATCTTCATTTATACAGAACGAAACGATAACCCTACCCATGATATTATTATCTAAAGCAATCGATGAATATTCCAGTTTGTCCAACAAAAATTTGTGTAACGCCGTATCACCACCAGGAAATTGTGCTGGTTGGCCTATCTTTGGAAGATTCCCCTTATTACTATTTAAATCCTCCGTAATAAGTTGAAGCGTCTCCAGCTCTATAGTACATGCTGGAATGGTGTCGGAAGCATAGCTATATCCCGACATCAATGCTGCAGATAATCCGATGATCTTTATAGGGTTCCCTGTATCTTTTTTTCTCCTTAGTTGTGATTCAATGTATTCTCGTTCCGATTCACATGCCGGACACGTACCTGCACACTCCCCCTTGTGTGTACACACAGTAGGTGCGTAGGTGATTCCGTTGACATCCGCTATTTGCTGACGGATCTTTTTTAGAAACTCACATATTGATTTCCCTCTTGTCATAAGCAAGTTATAGTTATTATTTTTGTTTGACGTATGAATATATAAAACTCATCGATAATTAAAAGAGATAGGTAAGAGACTTCGACACCTGACCGCTTCACCCTTCTGTATGCCCGGTTTCCATTTGGGCATGGATTTCACCAGACGCACTGCTTCCTTATCTACGGCAGGATCTATACCTCTCTCTACTTCCACGTTCGTAATAGAACCATTCTTTTCAACAACAAAAGAGACAAAGACCTTGCCTTTGAAACAAACATCACCTGCAAGAGGATAGCGTAAGTTCTTTTTTATGAATGTCATCAATGCCTCTTTCCCTCCTGGAAATTGGGGAGCCTCATCCACTTTCGATGACTTCCAGATCTTTTCAGATGGCTTACCTACAATTTTATCCTCAATCTCTTTCACTCGTTCTGGGGTGTAGAATTCTAACGTGACACGAGTATTCTGCAACTGTTTCGTTACATTTTGTGGATTGAGTGTTGCAGGTTCTTCCCATCCACAACCAATCGTTTTGATTCTTGTGCTGTCCGCCCCTTTCCCTGCTAGAAAATTACGTAGATGTTTTGCTCCGTGTTCCGACAGTTTTAAATTATAATCAAAACTTCCTACTCCTATACCATCCGTATGTCCCACAATCAAGAATGTATCATTGGGAAACTTCGAGATGAACTCAGCCATCTCTTCCACCTGAATCATATTTGCTGGAGGAGGTCCCACCACTCCCATTGTAAAGTCATTATATTCCCATTGAAACTTTTGTTGGATGAGAGAATCTTCTGTCAACGATTCCTGACCTTTTGCCTCTTGACAAGCCACCATGGTAGAGAGACCTGCAGCAATCCCGACAATTTTGAGCGCCTTACCCTTTTTCGCTTTACTGGCTAATTGCATTTCAATGTATTGGCGTTCACGCTCGCAGACCGGACATGTACCTGCACACTCCCCCTTGTGCGTACACACAGCGGGTGTGTAAGCAATCCCGTTAGCGTCTGCTACTTGCTGTCGGACTTTCCTAAGAATCTCACATGTCTTTTTTCCTTTGGGCATAAATACTTATTTATCGAACGAGATTACCTGTCAACCATCGCAAAAATAGTAATAATTTTAAAAAGTCAATTCAAAAAACAATGCATAAAAAAGGTTTTTTATAGAAGTTCCATTAACTTTGTAAAGTAATCAGAGTGGTGGAAGGTTTCATAGTTCTGTTGGATTTTTGCACTTTCTTGTGATATCAGGGTGAGACTTATAAATTCACCACTAAAACAATAATTCGTATGAATTGTGGGGCGATGAGTTTTATCGAACCCACTTAAATTTTATAAAAATGAAGTCACTATTTTTGAAAGACGTGTTGTTGAATGGCACACGCACCAATATAAGAATTACGGGCAACCGTTTTTCTTCAATTAGTACTACAATCACACCTGAGCAAGACGATGAGGTGATTGAGGCAAGTCAGTTTGCTATCGTTCCACCTTTTTACAATGCACATACCCATGCAGCCATGTCTTTATTAAGAGGATATGCAGATGATATGCCGTTATTCCCATGGTTGAATGATCATATCTGGCCGTTTGAGGCGAAGATGACCTCCGATGATATCTATATTGGTACTCGTCTGGCCATTTTGGAGATGATAAAATCGGGTACGGTCTTTTATAATGACATGTATTGGATGATGGATGCGGTATGGAAGGCGACAGACGAGATGGGTGTTCGTGCTTGTTTGGGTGTCACGATGATGGATTTCCTTGGAGAAGAGAAGCTTCGTAAGAGTTTCGATTTGATAGAGGAGTATCAGGAGAAGTCGCCACTAATTAGTATGTCGGTGGCTCCTCATGCACCTTATACAGTGAGTGATAAGCTGTGGGTGCGTTGTGCAGAGTATGCGAAGCAACACAATACGATTCTTCATTTTCATTTGTCGGAGACGGAAAAGGAGGTGGCTGATTGTGTGGCAGAACATGGATTGACTCCAGTTCGCTGGTTGGATAGCTTGGGAGTTCTCTCCTCTAATTGTGTAGCCGCTCATGTGGTGCATGTGGATGAGGAAGAGATTCAGATATTGAAAGAGAGAGGCGTTGCCATTGCCCATAATCCTGTGTCTAATATGAAATTGGCATCAGGCTATTTTAAATCATTACAGATGCAGGAGAGCGCCAATAAGGTGATGATTGGAACGGATGGTTGTTCGTCTAACAACAATTTGGATATGCAGGAGGAGACGAAGTTTGCTGCGATGATAGCGAAGTGCAACTACGGACCAGAGACATTGCCAGTCGATGTCTTAAAGCAGTGGTCGCTGACCAATGCTCCTAAGGTGTTCGGCATAGATGCGGGTGAAATCGCTGTCGGAAAATTGGCCGATGCCCTGCTACTGGATATGAATAACGAGCGTTTTGTTCCGAATTTCAATATGTATTCCAACTGGTTCTATGCTTCTAATTGTGAGGCAATCGATACGATGATTTGTAATGGTAAGATCTTGATGAGAAACCGTAAGGTGCAGGGAGAGGATGAAATCATCGAAACGGCTAAGAAGTGTAGTATGAAGTGGATGAAATGATGAGTAGCTGCATAATTATGGTGGAACATACCAAACATTTGGTATATGAAATGCCGTAAATATGTGATTGCATACTTTGTTGTATCGTCCTATTTTCGTGAAAGAAGTAATTTTATCAAAATAAATAATTATGTCGCAAATAACAAAACAACTGACAGACCTTATTGGCAATACCCCTATTCTGGAATTAAATAAATATTCCAAGCAAAAGGGGATTAAGAAAAGTATTCTTGCTAAAATAGAGTATTTTAATCCGGGAGGCAGTGTGAAAGATCGTATAGCACTTGCTATGATAGAAGATGCTGAAAAGAGGGGGGTGTTGAAACCTGGAGCAACGATTATTGAGCCAACGAGTGGTAATACGGGTGTGGGACTGGCTTTTGTTTCTGCTGTTAAAGGATATAAATTGATTCTTACCATGCCGGAGACGATGAGTATTGAACGTCGTAATTTGGTGAAAGCCTATGGTGCTACAGTTGTACTCACAACGGGTAAGGACGGCATGAAGGGAGCCATTGCAAAGGCAGAGGAATTGCGTGATCAAACGCCTGGAAGTGTTATATTACAGCAATTTGAAAATGCTGCGAACCCTGCTAAACATTATGCTACGACAGGTCCGGAGATTTGGCAGCAAACCGATGGAAAGATCGATATCTTTGTAGCGGGTGTAGGTACGGGAGGTACAGTATCGGGTGTCGCAAAGTATTTGAAAGAGAAAAATCCAAACATACAGATCATTGCAGTGGAACCTAAGTCGTCTCCTGTCTTGAATGGGGGAAATAGTGGTCCTCATAGAATTCAGGGTATTGGCGCTGGATTCATTCCTAAGACGTATGATGCTACGCTCATTGATGAGGTGCTTGACGTGGAGAATGATGATGTAATCCGAGCAGGTCGTGAATTGGCGGCACAGGAAGGTCTCTTAGTTGGAATCTCCAGTGGAGCTGCTGCTTATGCTGCTTCTGTTGTGGCACAACGTCCAGAGAACCAAGACAAAACCATCTTGACATTGTTCCCAGATACTGGAGAACGATATTTATCCACTGTTTTATACGCATTTGAAGAGTATCCTCTATGATTGAGGTGAAAAATAGCTGAAAATAGCCCCGAATGTTTTTCAACTTTCGGGGCTATTTTTTTGATGTTAAGACGATTATGGATGAATAAGAATTGTTTAGTTTTCTTGTAGGTCTTTGTTTGTCATGGCGCATACACAACTGTCGCTCCACACGTTCACGGCTGTCTCTACCATGTCAATGATGGTGTAGATAGGCAATATGGCTCCTAATACTACTACAGGAGCATCAATACCTGACATCAGAGAGAGGGTTAGGAAATAGCATCCCATTGGTACACCTGCGTTGCCGATTGCAGCGACAACAGAGATAAACAACCATGTTAACATGGTGGCCCAGGTGATTTCAATACCTCCTTGTTGCATCACGAAAAGAGAAGTAACAAGGATAAAGGCGGCACATCCGTTCATATTGATGGTGGTACAGATAGGTAGGACGAAACGTGCTATCTTAGATTGAACTCCCAGTTGTTGCTCTGCCGTCGACATGGTCACAGGCAATGTGGCGGCACTACTTTTGGTAAACAATGCCATCAAGACAGCTGGCGACATCTTCCTTAATGTGTGTATGGGATTTAATCCTCGTATCAAAAGGAACAACGGTAATACAATAAAAAATTGTATGAGGTTGCCACCCAAGACCACAATCACATATTTACCTAATGAATCGGCTATTGTTCCTGCTGTTAATTGGGATGACAATTGAACGGCAAAAGCCACGATACCTACGGGTAAGATCCAAATCAATCCACGAATTAGGGTGAAGAGAATCTCTTGGAATCCATGAAGTAGATGAAGTACGCTTTTCTTCTGATCGCTTTCAGGAATGCGAGTAAGTGCGATTCCAACGGCTGCTGCGATTAAGAGAAGCGATAGTACATTCCCCTCTAAAAAGGGTTTCACCACATTATTGGGAATGATGGATAAGAGATGGTCCGAATAGCTCAGTTGTGATGCATTCGCCACTGCCTGATTCTCTTGATTCAAAGCATCAACAGGCATCTGTTCTGGCGCTATGATGACATAGAGTAACATACCTACCGTGGCTGCTACAATTGTTGTTAACAATGTATAAGTGATGGTATGTCCGAAAATACGTCCTGTCTCTTTTCCTTTTCCCAGTGAAGCCAAAGTGGTGGTCACAGCTAAAAAGATGGTTGGAACAGCCAATAGCTGAAATAGCCTAACATAGATAGAGGCTACAAAGTTGGCCGTATTGTCTATCCAACCTATGTGTAATAAACCAAGGATGGCACCCAATAATAGGGCGCCAATCCAAATGAAGTGTTGTCTCATAAATAATTGTAATGGTTATTTTTTGTGTGTTTGTCTCCAAGTATGTGCATAATCGATAACAGCACGAAGTTTATCCCAATCAGTGTCTCCTGGTACGGTGCAATCTGCGCCAAGGATAAAGTTTGGCGATGCGTTTTCCAATACCTTGTCCACCTCTTTCTTAATCTCTTCGATGCTACCTTTAGTGATCACTCCCAATCGTTCAAGTCCTCCGAAGATTGGTCTTCCGAAACGTTTTTGAGCCTCTTTCAGATTGAGAACAGATCCATCTGAAAATTTCAATGGCACATTGATAATGCTTGCTGGATAATCGGCAAATGCGTAGAGTGCCTCTGCATTTTTAAATGGTGTTCCATAATCGCAGATGTGTAGGATGTTAATGATTCCAATTTCGTTGGCTACTTCAGATACGTATTTGTCCCATGGACGAACTTGTTCCTTCCAAATTTTAGCGGAGAGGGAATTACCATCATCACCTTGACTGGAGACATAGAATCCGTCGGCACCATGCTTGCGAGCGGCACGAAGATAATTTTCAATGGAAAGAGCCAAGTTCTTGATAGCCTTTCCGAATGCAACAGGATTCTCTTCTGCCAGTTTCTTCAGGTCCTTGTCACGTCCTAAGGTCTGATGAGCCAAAGCTAATGGGGAATAAACCGTAGGAAGGATGAATGCTTCGTTGCCAAATTCACGAGCCAAGTCTTCAATGACAGCGACTTGAGGTGCGAAGAAATCTTCTCCATAGACGGGAACTTTTTCCCAATCCTTTCCTGAATTGATTTCGATGCGTGGAACTACGATTTCATAGAACACCTTCACAAAATCCATATCTGTGGCACGGAAGAAATCTTTGTGGTCTTGTACCGCTTTGCGTCCTAACTTGTTCTCGAAGTGAAGGAAGAATGCAGCGGGAACGTAATCATTCGGACGACTTTGATCGAGCACTTGAAGGATGCGTTCACGACGATTATTAGCGACTTGCTGCTGTGCAGCGATATTTTCTAAACTTATGGATGCCAATAGTGCTAAGGCAATAAATTTTGCGTAAATCTTCTTCATATTATCTCTGTTTTTTTATTTGATTAATATTCTAAATGTGATATTTAATTAATTATTCGTATTCTGGTCCGTAAGGGCCTTCTCCGGATTCTCCGCTATATCCCCAGTTTTGTTTCAATCGTGGGTTGAGGGTGATTTGTTCTTGTGGCAACGGAAGCAGATAGTTCTTTTTTGAGACATTCTGCGCCTTGGTTGTTTTTGTGCCAAGCGTCTCTGTATCGCTTGGTGTGTGTTCCTTCACATATTTGACAAGGATATGCCAGCGAATCAAATCAAACCAACGTTGTCCTTCGAGTACGAACTCTAATCGGCGTTCCTCGCGTAAGCGTTCACGGAACTCATTTTGTGACAGACCACTTAAATCCAAATCAGATCCGTCTGATGGCTTTTCTTGTACATTCTTGTGTGGATTCCAATAAGCACGGCGACGAACTTGATTGATGGCTTCGTAAGCGCTGGCGGTTGGACCATTCAACTCGTTCTCTGCTTCTGCTTTGATTAACAAAATCTCAGCATAACGGATGATGGTCGTGTTGGTGGATTGACCGGCTGAATTACCAGAAGAAGCTGGGTTGGCATAGTTGATTGTATCGATGTACTTGCGGAATCGAGGAATGGTGAAGACATAATCGGTTCCTGTATTGGGATTTGGAAGTCGTTTAGCCCAAGATCCGTCACGTCGTTGATCGAGAGGGTCACTCTCTTCGTAATACTTATCACTGGTGGCAAGCAGTACGGGTTCTGCATCATCCCAATTGGTGGCGAAGGTACAGTGTCCGGTCACATTACCATTGATGCCGCGTTCGTGTTCGATAGAGAAGATATGCTCCTTTCCGTTCTTCTTATTCACAGCCCAATTGTCGAGAAAGTTGTCAAGCAGTTGGTATTTACCAGAGGCAATAACCTTGTCTGCGTAGTTGATGGACTTCTGATAAAACTCCTTTTGGTTGGTTCTGCCTTTATCTGACAATGTTTGGGCCCATGTTAAGTAAACTTTTGAAAGTAGGGCTGACGCTGCTAGGCTGGAAGCCTTGCTGTCGAGGGTGGTATAGTCTGCGGGTAGTTTCTCTCCAGCAGAAAGATCCTCTACGATCTGGTCGTATACCTCGTCTATGCTGTTGCGTGCAGCACCTTCTCCTTCTCCGTCGTGTAGTACGATGGGTACACCACCGAAGTAACGTACTAAGTTGAAGTACATGAATCCACGTAAGAAACGAGCCTCATTGATGAAGTTTGCCTTGGTTTTTTCATCGAGGAAATCGGCGCTGCTTACTTTGTCAATCACCACATTGGCACGATTGATGGCGATGTAATGTTCCTTCCATGCATAATCCACAAAGAGATTGGTTGGTTGTACGGCAAAGTTGGACAATTCGCGGATATGAGCAGAATTGGTTTGGGCACCTGCCTTCACATAATCTGTCTGCAAATCGTTGATGTATATACTTTGGTTGTTGAACATTCCGTAGAATCCGTCGACCGTAAACTCATGGTAGATACCATTGACGGCGGTCTCAATATCTCGTTTGTTACTGTAGAAAGTCTCTTTGTCAATAGAACTGAGAGGATTCAGTTCCAAATCTGCGCAGCTGCTAAGCGTCAATGTCGCAGCAAATATGTATATCAAATTCTTATTCATTATCAATCAGTTTAAAGAGTTATTTTTACACCAAATAATACTGTTTTTGCAGCAGGGTATGCTCCGTAGTCTACACCTTGATAAAGAGAACTGGTCTCATCAATACCATTACGATTAGCTTCAGGATCATAACCAGAATAGCGCGTGATGGTGAAGAAGTTTTGTAGTGAAACATAGAGATTCAGTTTGGCATCCTTGACAATCTGTGGGATCGGTAGGGTGTAACCCAACTGGATGTTACGGAACTTTAAGTAACTTGCATCTTCTACAAAACGATCATCAGCATAGATGGAAGTGGCGCTTGATGCCTTTTGAATGGTATTGCTTGGATTATCTTCTGTCCATCGGTCTGCCACCTCAGCCAACGGATTGTAATAGTATCCATTACCACGAGTCAGACGACAGGCAAGAGCGTTGAAGAGTTTATTTCCATGACTACCACTTACATTAACAAATAAATCCCATCTCTTATATGATAATTTGGTGCTGAAACCATAGGTGAATTTAGGTTGAATGCTTCCCAATTTCACACGGTCTTGTTCGTTAACCACTCCATCGCCATTGACATCTTCAAACTTAGGGTTACCTGGTTCTACGGACGAAATGGTCTGGGTTGGAAGTGCATTCAAGTCTTCATCTTTTTGGATGATACCCTTGAATCGATAGCCATAGAAGGTACCCAATGGCTCACCTTTTTTCACAATCAATGGATTGATATACTGCAATGTACCTACTGATGCGAAGTCTGGTAAGAAGTAATCTAACTCACCCAAGCTTGTGACTTCATTTTTGTTGTGTGCAATGTTTGCATTGACAGTCCACCTCCATGATCGTTTATCAATAATCGTACCTCCTACTTCTAACTCAAATCCTTTGTTGACGACAGATCCTACGTTACGTAACACGGTAGAGAATCCTGTCACCTGTTCGATAGGAACGTTTAGCAACAAATCTTTTGTCTTTTTGTAGTATGCATCGAATGTAATGGTCAAGCGATCCTTGAAGAATCCTGTGTTGACACCTGCATTATATGAGGTGGTGGTTTCCCATTTCAAATCCTCATTTGATTTGTTTTCGATGACATATCCGATGGCTTGTTGTCCATTTACGATCACAGTGCGTGGCACAACGTTGGCGGCATATTGATAATCACCAATCTCTTGGTTACCTACCGTTCCGATAGATGTACGCAATTGGATGAAATCTACATTCTTACCTAGGTGAATCCATTTCTCTCGGTCGAGGTTCCATGACAATCCTAATGAAGGGAACAAGCCCCAACGGTGATCTTTTGCGAAACGACTCGAACCATCAGCACGAAGGGTCAAGGAGGCGTTATAACGCGAATCATAACTATAGTTCAAACGACCAATCCATGATTGCAAAGTGGAAATGTAGTGAGCACTGGTGGAAGGAAGAGTCGTGGCAGCTGCCTTTAGATTGTCATATCCAGTGGCGTCGTTGCTGAAACCATACGCGGTTGTGGCAAAATTACTACGATCAGTCTTTTGCGCAGTGTATCCAAACAATGCAGTGAAGGAATGAATATTCTTGAAGATGTTACTGTAGGTTGCGGTATACTCTGATTGCCAAGTGACAGTGCTAGCTTCTCCTACAGAGGCATATCCGTTGTTGGCAAGACCGCCTGTTGTATACGAAGGTGCATAATAGTTCTGTCGTGTGTTCGAGAGATCTGCGCCTATACTAGCTTTCAATTTCAAGTGTGGAATGACAGTCCACTCTGCAAATCCACTACCGATGAAACGATTATTATTTGTCTCTGCCTTTGTATTTTCCAAGTCACTGATAGGATTTCCTACCTTTCCGTTATATATATCAACACTGGTTGGAGTAGGGTCGTAGTTGTACGAACCATCTGCGTTATAAATAGCAGTGTATGGTGTATGTGAGATAGCTGCCACCCACGGACTTGGTTGGAACATGCTACCGCTGTTGTCGGCTACACCTGATACCTTGTTGTAGGCTCCATTAGCATTCACCCCAACCAATAAGGTTTTAAACACATTACGTTCATAGTTGACACGTCCGGTGAAACGTTTCATGCCTGTTCCTTTCACGATTCCATCCTGATCTTTGAAACTACCACTGACGCTGTAGCGTGAGGTTTCGTCACCACCTACCACAGAGATTTGATGCTCTTGTTGGAACCCAGTACGTAAGGCTTCGCTCTGCCAATCGTAGCTCTCTTTGGGATCTTCCAAATCATAACCTAATTCTCCGTTTTTGTATAGTTCGTGCCAGATATCCGTCCATTGTTGTGCATTGAGGAAATCAAGTTTCTTCCCAATTGAACTCCAACCGAAAGAGGCGTTGTAACTAATATTGTTGTGTCCTTTAGAACCTTTCTTAGTTGTGATGATGATCACACCATTCGCACCACGTGTACCATATATGGCCGTTGCGCTCACATCCTTCAAAACCTGAACACTTTCAATATCGGCAGGATTTAAAAAGGCTAATGGGTCGAGCGATGCATCGCTTGATTTCGCTCCAGTACGTGTTGAGGCTGGATCGTTATAGACGATGAAACCATCAATCACATAAAGTGGTTCATTACCTCCTGTGATAGAGTTACCTCCACGGATTCGGACAATGCTGGCGGCACCAGGCTGACCAGAAGTTTGTGTGACATTCAGTCCTGAGACAGCTCCCTGCAGGGCACTCTCGACAGATGTGTTGTTTTGACGAAGAGGGTCTTTGCTAACAGTTGATATACTACTTGTTAGTTCCAACCTTTTTTGCTCTCCATATCCAACTACGACCACCTCGTCGAGTACATCTGCATTATCAACAAGACTAATTTCTAAGGGCTCCTCAAAGTCATAGACATCTACGTCTAATGGACGATAACCGATAAACTCTACACGGAGTGTTAGTGGTGCCTCTTTGTTGGTTGACAAACTAAATTTTCCATCCAAGTCGGTCAGTGCTCCAACGCCCTTCTCGTTTTTTACTGATACTGTCGCCCCAACAAGGGTTTCGCCAGAGCGAGCATCCTTGACCACTCCCGTGATCACATTTTCTGCAAAAATCCAAAGCGGACTTGCCAAAAATAGAATTGTAAGTATGTATTTCCAATAATTCTTCATAATCCTTAATTCGTTTTTACTTATTGTTCTGTGCAGTATAGGTTGATGTAATATTGATCTTTTGAATCTCAGCCACCTTCTGATCAAGGTTCAACAAGCCATACTCATGGTTGTATTGTACTCCATTGGTAAGTATCCAACTAAGGAAACGATTGATGGCATCGTCATTGCCGTTATAACTGAGTCCTACCTTTCCAATTGTAATTTTATCATTTCGCTCGGTCTCAAGTGATTTGATTATATCATCGAGAGATGAACTATTGGTAAAGTTGCCTGCTACTTCTTTCTTTAAATCTAATCCTATGAGAGTTAGGTTATTTTTTAAATGACGACTCTTCAAATCGAATATGTTGGGTAGAGTGTTAAAACTAATACCAAAAGGATCTTTAGACAAAGCAGTATTTAAAAATAGATCGTCGCCTGATATACGTTTACCTCGGAAGTTGTCAACTACCTCGCCATAATGCTGTGCGAAAATATGGGCGATAGAGCTTTTGTTACTTCCACTGTATATAACAAGACGTTCGAACTGCTTGTTCTTCCGTAAGTTCTCCTCGTAGTCCTCGTTGAAGAAAAAGATCTGTTTGAGTGTCTTTGCATTTAGATGCTTCCCTTCAAGGATTTTGGCAGCTTCCGACTGATTGGCTGTAATAGGAAGAATGGCATATTCTCCAAAGTAGACAACCTTGTCATTGGCATTCTGACCCATCTGCTCGTCAGACACCACAACCATCATATCAATTTGTTTACCATTATTGTTCCCCTTCACTATCTCAAAGTGTATGTTAGGCTCTACCTTTGAGTACTCCTGAATCCATTTCTCCAACAATGGCTGTGCAAATTTTGGACTTTTTATGTAAATGTTCTCTGATCCGGATCCGTTTGATCCAGTCTCTTCTGCTGCGACGTTGCCAAAGATTGCAATTGCAAGCACAATGGTTAATAAATACTTTGTCTTCATGCTTCTTCTGTATTAAGTTCGACATCTAAAAATTTCATGAGACAAAATTAAATGTGTTGTATAACATATAAAATACCATTCGAACGGCATTTCATATCGCAAACGTTTGTGATTTTATGCTGTCATGTTTCGTTTGCATAACATAAGTTTGGTAGCAAATACTATAGGTAAGGTATTGCGTATATCACAAATTGTTTGTAAGATTGCATAAGAAAATTGAACGAAATATGAATTTTATCATAGCGGATAATCAGGAACTGACGAGGTATGCAATCGAACGGTTGCTTGACGAGTTTGATGACAAAAAAATAGCCTATGCTTCATGCAAGGCTGAACTGGTAGGAAGAATGCAAGAAAATGAGCGTAGTGTAATCATTCTCGACTATACGCTATTTGATTTTTTCGACGTAGATAACCTACTTATTGTTACGCAACGTATTCCTACAACTAATTGGATTTTACTTAGCGATGATCTCACGGAATCGTTTTTACGTTCCGTGGTCTACC
The DNA here is from genome assembly GCA_017430235.1 of Paludibacteraceae bacterium. Lineage (GTDB taxonomy): Bacteria > Bacteroidota > Bacteroidia > Bacteroidales > Paludibacteraceae > UBA1181. Next base: position 32,254 of record JAFRNH010000091.1, read on the forward strand.
AAAGCCATAATATCAGTATTCTCTTTAAAGATGCTTCGTTGAGGGAGGTGAAAGATGCTATTCAAATGGCTGTACGGGGTCAGCGCTATATCAGCCAACGTATCACTGAGATTTTATTGTCACAACAATCTCGTGAAACCGCCATCTCCTCTACTTTAACACCAACAGAGGTAGAGGTGATTCGCTCTATTGCACAAGGCAAAACAACAAAAGAAATCGCGGCTGAACGCTACTCTAGTATTCATACCATCAATACTCATCGAAAGAATATATTTAGGAAACTGGGCGTGAACACTGCTCATGAAGCCATTAAGAGAGCTATTCGATCGGGACTGATTGATGAATCAGAATATTTCATATAGGTGGGTTCTATGAATCCATTTCGTAAAATGGCGAAACAAGGAAGACTATTATACATCCGTATAATGACAATTTAAAAAATGTCAGATGTATAATAGTCCTCTTTTTGTGGTGGGTTTCTTAGAAACGCACTGTGTTATTTGGTTTCGTCAACCGGATTAGAAACAACTTCTGTTTGGGTGGCATTGGCATTCTTATTTGAATAATATTCTGCACCAGCCTTTACTGCGCCCGTATAGTGTAGAACAAATCCTACTGCGGCAACAATAATGGAAATAATCACCATTCTTCCAAGGAATGTTAATCTACTGAAAAAGCCCATATCTTAAATATTATATTGTTAACACCATTTATTTCTATCAATCACTTCCTCTTTCTTTTCCTCCAATTTAGAAGAAGAGGTGTTCTGAATCTTCAAATCCTCATAAGGAACATCGAGGATGTTGTCTTCAGAGAATGAAGAGAATGAACCTTTCTGACTATATTTAGAGATGATCTTGTTCACCTTCTCAACGTTCATGGCACTCTCCAAATTGTAATTTTCCAAAATGCTGTTGGAGTCGTCCAAGAAGCGTTCCATTTCAGCAACACTCAAATCGATCGTGTTGGTGATGTGCTCGATAGCCATCTCCTCCTCAAGACTCTTAGAATCTCCACTTAAAATGTTAGAGATAGATTTGAGGGCACTTCTTTGAGCCTCTGCTGCTTCGTATGCATCTTTTGTTCTCTTTAACTCAAGGGTTGAACGCTCTACCTTTGCCTTGGCAATGATCTCCAAACGTTCCATCACCTCTTGATACTTTTCAGAAGTGGCGATACGCTGTTTTTGATTCTCAATGATTTTGTCAAGTTGTGCAATATCATTGCTTAATGTGCCTACGCTCATCTCTATACGAAGTTGTTCGTTAGGATTGATACCTCCGATCTTCAAACGAGAGTTTTGAATCTTCAATTTGCTGATGTTATCGGCTTGTTGATCTTCATACTCTTGCAACTTTCTCTTCATCTTGATAAGAATTGCTTTCAAATTGGTAAGGTTCTCATGAACATTGTTCAATTTGTCTTTCATCTTTTTAATGGATTGCTCCAAAATCGAGATGGGGTCTATCTTAACAAAGATTCCAACAATCTTTCTGTTGAGCTGATACCAAAACAATGAAATCCATTTCCAGAATGATTTACTGGTCAAGACTCCTAGAATAGCAGCAATAGCCACTAATTCGGCAATGAAAATCAATGTATTCGAAGCCGCTACTATGAGCGTTGGTAATATCTTTATGAAACCATACCCTAAACCTGCAGCAATGGCCACTGCAGATATTTTTGCAAGTGAACCTCCTGGCAAGTTGAACAAGTCCTTGATAGAAGGTTTCTTGTTTTCTGTGTTCTCCACATTGTTGTTTGGAATTAATTCAGTATCCATATCTCTTTTATATGTTTAGATTTGACATTACATTTTTATCAGTTTCTAACTTCTCGATAACAGCTTTTGCCGTGTTGATGAAGACTTGCTCGTTATGCGCAATCTCCTTTTCTGACACTTCAACTTCAGCAGTAATCTGTTTAATTTTTTCGTTGATTGCCTCACTCTTTTTCTTCAACTCTTCAATCTGTTCCAAAATGGACTTGTTGTTACCTTCCAAAGATTGTATCTCCACTCTCTTATCCTCCACGTCCCGTTTGTACTTCTCTCTGAATTGTCTTCTACCACTCGCCAACTCCTCATTCACGAAGCCTATGTAGGTATCCACTGAGTTGACCAATGTTGTTTTGTCAAAATTGGGATATTGAGCTTTCAACATGTTAAAAGCGGCAATGTATCGCTGATCCTTCTGAAGCCCCATCGTCTCCAAAGAGGCTGAATAGGTGATCAACTCCATCATGTCTGGTCCTGGAATGTTGCGATCCACCAACGTCTGCCATATCTTCTTCTGTATGTCCAGACTCACCTCTGTCCCTACTTCAGATGAATATGAGACGATATCTTTAGGAGCATCTTTTTGCTCCTCTTCTTTCTTTTCCTCTTTTTTTACCTTCTTCTCATCCTTCTCATTTTGCTTGGAAGAACGATTCGATGGCTGATCATTTGCTTCAGGTTTAATGAATAAATCTCTAAAACTCATAAGCCTTTTTATGCTCTTAATCTATATGCGTTAGAGTCCTATTATTCTTTTTTCCCGTACTTCAATAGTTGAACCCGATGACTATGGAAATACCCTCCACATTCTTGTGATAGGTAATGCAAATTTAGAAAAAAAATGTAAATAATTACCCAACTAATTGCAAAGTAATATAACTTTGTGAGAAAGTGAGTTCGGTTATCGTAAGTAGGCCGAGATTTATGGTTAATAATTAATAAAGATTGAAGTTGCAAAAACATGGTAAAGAAATATGATTTCTTAGTAATTGGTTCCGGCATCGCTGGAATGAGTTTTGCGTTAAAGGTGGCACACAAAGGAAAGGTCGCTATCCTCTGCAAAACCAATATGGAGGAGGCAAATACCCACTATGCTCAAGGTGGTGTTGCTGCAGTGACAAAACCTACGGATAACTTTGAAGATCATGTGGTCGACACATTGATTGCAGGTGATGGAATCTGCGATGAAAAGGTGGTTCGAAAAGTGGTTGAAGAGGCTCCTGGACAAATCAAACAACTGTTGGAGTGGGGTGTCGATTTCGATAAAAATGAGAAGGGCGATTTTGACCTTCACAAGGAGGGTGGTCACTCTGATTTCCGTATTCTTCACCATAAAGATAACACAGGAGAAGAGATTCAAGATAGCTTGATTGAAACGGTAAAGAAACATCCTAACATTGATGTGTTCGACCAACATTTTGCCATTGAAATTATTACCCAACATCACCTCGGACAGTTGGTGAAACATACTACACCTAACATTGAGTGTTATGGTGCTTATGTATTAGATATACGTACCAATCATGTACATACCTTCTTTGCTAAAATGACTATGATAGCAACAGGTGGTATCGGTAATATTTACCAAACAACCACCAACCCTCCTGTGGCTACGGGTGATGGTATATCTATGGTCTATCGTGCTAAGGGTTTGGTGCAGGATATGGAGTTTGTACAGTTCCATCCTACTGCTTTGTATCATCCGGGCGATCGCCCATCTTTCCTTATCACAGAGGCTATGCGTGGATATGGAGGAATCCTTCGTAATAAGAA
>JAFRNH010000092.1 GCA_017430235.1 Paludibacteraceae bacterium
ATAGAGGAAAGGAGATTCCTGAAAAGATTCAGGTTTCGGAATGGTTCCGAAAGAATAAAAGCGCCAAAAAGGTGAAAAAGTTTGAACAATCGATTCGGGAATGGAAAGAAAAACATGGCGATGAGAAATACAAATAAAACCCTTTTTTCGTTTGTTAAGAAAGAAGGTCTCTGAATTTTTTTTCAAGTTGCCTAAATATAATATAAAATGTTGTCTAAATTAGGGATAAAAATGCTAAATTTGCAGTGATAAAAAAAGTAAATTAAACATGAGAATAACACGTATTTTTCTTGCTATTGTAATAGCAATTGTATTTCAAAATTTTAGCCTATCTGCTAATGAATATTCGATAGGCGATATCATAAAAAGAGATGGGATTTCTTACAAGGTTTTGGTCACTTACCTTGTGGTTGATTCGAAAGAAACAACTGATACAATCCAAGGACCGGACAAGTTTTATTGCTCGGGCGAGTTGATGGTGGTGGATGTTGACAAAAGTTTAAACGATGTTGTTATACCTCCATCAGTAGATCGATTTAGGGTTATAGGCCTTACTGACAGTCTGTTCTATCGTCATGAACATGACAGAATATGGCTGCCCAAACTGCAATTTGCAGGAAATGGATGTTTCGCAAAATTGAAAATGGGTAGTGGCGCTTTGGTGATTCATGACATTTCTAATTTGGGACTGGGAGTCTTCGACGAATTGGATGCAGATTTGATTTTTGACATAACAAGAAAGATCACATGGGGAAATGCGTTTTCAAAAATGAGGGCAGACTCTTCCTTTGTTCCAAGTGTGCCAAAGGGATTGATAAAAACCAATACTAGAATGCTTGGATTTATCAGGAATAGTTATGTGTATGACGATTGTTATGGAGCTACAGCAGATAACTACAAAAAATGGATTAATAAGGCATTCAATGAGGATGAGAAATTTCAGCAGAATGACCTCGTCAGTAAAAGTGAACGATTCAATAAAAGAACTTATTCCACTACGCCAAGGAAAAGTAAGAACGGCTTCACAATCACGGCAAGTGCTGTTGACGTAAAGGGAATGGGTTATCCGTGGGGAAATCTTACGCGTAGTTATTATCGTCGGGCTAATTATTCGGTTCTCGATAAGAAGAGTAGGAAAACGACATATTATCAGGATTTTATTCCTGTGGCAGATCCAATTCAGAAATCGGGTTGGTATGTTAAGTTCGTAAGTAATGGGGAAGAGGTAAAATATATGTTGAATGGTAAATTGATAAAAAAATGAGAAGAATAGCATTACTAATACTCAGTCTTGTCTCTTGTTTGATTTCATTTGCAGATCAGAGAGGTGTCACGTTCGAGAAAGACGGGTTGAGATATACCATATCTTCAGAGTTTACTGCGCGTAGATTTAATATGAACAGGAGCGAAGGAGAGCAAAAGTACATCATTGCCAATGAAGGTGAAGTGTATGTAAGCGGTGTTACTGTTTCGAATTGTGTTGTGAGAATTCCTGATATCGTTTATGCCCCTTCAACGTATGGCAGAAAAGACACGACAGTCATGGCTAAGTATCATGTTTTGGGAATCGGTGAAAAGGCTTTCGAGGGAGTGATACTGAAAGATCTTATCATTCCGTTTGGATTGAAATTCATTGGCAATGAAGCATTCCGTAATTTGGAGATTACCAATGGTGTATTGGTCGTGCCACCGGTAAGGAAGATGAAAGCAAACGTGTTTGATGGGGTAAAGTCAAAGGTGCTCTTTATGGATTTGGAAACTCAATCCAAAGAATACCCTCTTCCCATTGTTTTTGAAAATACATTTCAAAACAAAGATAATTTGCCAGACTTCTATATCCCACACACATGTTTAAATACTCAGACCAATGGATTGGATAAAAGGATTCTTTATTCAGTTGGAAACAACATATACAAAAAGTGGGTGGAAACATCTTGGGATGAGATTATGCGTGGTAGATCTAATTATAGAACCTACAAATCATCTTCAATCATCTCATCAGTGTCATTGTCCAAATTTTATACTCGCGAAGGAGAGATTGCTTCTCAAATCATTATTAAGACGCCAAAGAAGTTTGAAAAGAATGGAACTGACATAGATATGCTTTCTCCATACGAATATGAGTGCAGAAACTTTTTCACGAAAAAGAGAGATGTATACGAGGAGGTGGTGTTAAATGAATCTTTATATAGATGTAAAAAATCAGGTAAATATTACTATTTCGCCTCGGATGGAAAACCCATTACCAATGTGGAAAGTTTAATGGATGATTCTGGAAGAGACCCTTTTGGTTTACAGGTTTATTCGAAAGAAGAGATAAAGGCAAAAAAATCGAATAAAGAGAAAGAAAACAATCTTAATAATAAAGTGAATGACCTGAAAAAGGCGTTCGGCTTTTAATTAATAACAACCTAAGGTGAGTCCGATAAATTCACCGTTAAATAATTATAGTATTTGTAGATTCCACACTTAAAAAATAACATCATTATGACAAAAATTAAAAACTTGTTATTGCTGGCAATCACTTCATTCGTGGTAATGCTTAGTGGTTGCAATAGTGGTTCTGAAAGTGATTTGAAGAACTGCGACGACTATGTGTACGTAGATTCGATCTCTAGCACACATGTCTATGGTTTCGTTAGAGATGTTAACGGAAATGCATTGGATAACGTGTTAGTCACAAGTGGAAAAGACACGGTAGTGACAAGTGAAAATGGTGCATACTCGTTAGAGAAATGTCGGGCTGTGAATGGCAGATGCGTTGTCAGATTTGAAAGTGGCGAATATTTTTCTGTGGTTCGTACTGCCAATATTGTCGATGGGGAAGCCAGAGTTGATGCAATCTTGATGCCTCAAGAATCAAAAGAGGGTGTAACTGAAGTGACTCGTTTTTATAACAGAGAGGGAAGCACCATTAAGGTGGGTAATATGCAAATCACCATCCCTGCTAATGCTTTGGTATATAAAAAAGATGGAAGCGAATTTAATGGCTCCGTCTTTGCAAGTGCTTATTATTTGAATCCTAATTCGGAGACGTTCACGAAGGAGATGCCGGGTGGTGATATGAGTGGTGTGACAACAGATGGGAAAGAGGTTATCCTCCTGTCTTACGGTATGGTAGAGGTAACACTAAAGGACTCCGCCGACCAAAAGCTACAACTCAGAGAGGGCGTGGAGAGTAACTTGTCTTTCCCTATTCCAGAAGGATTTAAAGAAGAACAAAAATACGAAAAAATACCATTGTGGTACTTTGATGAAGAAAAGGGTACATGGATTGAAGAGGGAATTGCGACAAAGAGTGGAGAATCATATACGGGTAGTGTCAAACACTTCTCTTGGTATAATCTTGATTGGCCTGAGGTTAGAGCAACCATCGTTGGTCGGGTGACGAATAAGGATGGAAAACCTTTGCCGAATGTGTTGGTGACGATATCCCAAACAAGTGCTTATACAGACGCCGCAGGTTATTATAGAGCCTATGTGCCTTGCAAGACACCTGTCTTTGTGACAGTAAAGCCAGAAGACTATGCAGGTTATAAAAATTGCCCTATCCATAAAGTTGCTGCTTTAGATGCTGGGACAGTCTACACACAAGATATTGTCCTCCCTAATATGCCATACATTCATGGAAAGGTGACAGACAAAAACGAGACTCCAATCTATGGTATTGAAATTATGGCAGACAAGTCGACCGCCTTGACTAACAGGAATGGAGAATACGGATTGTATTGTAATAGTAATGATCCTTTTACATTGGCAATTAATGAAAAAAATATTCTGAATGGTGCTAATAAGTATCAGAAGTACGAGTTCAGAAATGCATGGGAAATTGAGGAAGAGAAAAATTATGATTTTGTAATCGATAGACCAATACTCGTGTATGGATGTGTTCGCAACTCTAATTATAAGAGACTTAAGAGAAATGTGGTTGTGACTGCTATTGTCGATCAAAAAGAATACAAAATAAATTCTGGAAGTTACTATTGCTTTTGGGTTTCGGCTGACACGAAAGAGGTTACCACCTATGTGAAAGCAAAAGATGGCTATGGTGTGGAGTCTAATAGATCATATAGAACGATAACAGAAGGATATTGGAAATTTATGCCTACTATCTATATCCCAACAGGAATTTCCATCTCAGGTTTCGTGGTTAATAGTTGTGGACCATCTAAATCCATGATTTCCATAGAGTCTGGTAGAGGTAAAAACAAAGAGACCTATTCGCAATCTACAAGAAATGGATATTTTGATATCGATCTTCCTTTAAGTATGAAAGGTTCTACGGTGAAAATGAAGGTTAACTGTTGTGGAAAGCGAATCACAAAAAAAGTTGAATTGAATAAAGGCGATATGTGTCTGGGAAGAATAGAGGTGTGCTTTGGACAAAAACCAGACCCTGATTGTATCTATGCGATTATTGGAGATAAGACTGTGAAGTTTGACACGAAAAAGGACAAATTCACAGAGATGTTCCAAACGAAGGATTCAAGAAGAATTAAGAAATATCAAGTATGGTATAAGAGCCCTGATTACGATGGAATGTTGATACTGGAAAATTCGTCTAATTCTTACCATCCAAAGCATGAACTTGCTGTTTTTCTGCTTACTGATAAAATGGAAGTAGCGAGAAATTATGGTAGAATATGCACAGCTCTTGGTAATGAAAAAAATATTTACACATTCAAGACAGATTGTGAATTGTATGTCAATAGAAATGATGATGATGACATCTATTTGTATGGTAGTGCAGATGTCGAATATAAGAGTATTGATGAAGAAAAACTCGAGGCATACATTGCAAAATCTGTTAGTGGAGATGCTGTGAATGCTCTTATGGGAGCGTCAAACACGACAGAATTCTATACATTGACATTCCCGAATGGATTGACTGCAGAAATTGAAAAATCCCTAAGAAGCAAAGGCTTTAAAGAGAAGACGACATTTATGGATGATGAACAGCGAATATGCACTATTTACCTTCAGGATAATGCGGAGGCTTTGATACATAGAAACAAAGATAAAACATCCGATTTAACCATATTGGCGCGCGAGGGAATAGGAAGTGAGCCTTTGTATACATGTTGGAAAGTTGATTTCAGAAATTCTTCACTCAAAAAGCAGGGAGATAGTAATATCAGTTACATGTGGAAGAACGAAGCTGACATCGCTCAATTGGTTATGTTCGGTCCTATCATGGGAATTAAATTTACAAAGACAGATATATCTGAAGATAAGTGCGGTTGCTCAACCAATAACACACCAGCTATTGTCGCAAAGAAATAGTTGAAACTGTTAATTTACAGCTCATTTGAGTGTGTAACTTATGGTGGGTTCTATGTGTTCCTTTTGTTGAATTCTATAGAACTCACCATATTATTTCATGATGGGAAAAACTATAATTTCACATTCGTCGTGCGAATTTCATAATTATTTGCTACCTTTGCAACTCATTAAATTTTTTTTATATGGAATTGAATGCATTGACAGCCATCTCTCCAGTGGATGGAAGATACAGAAATAAGTCAGAGGCTCTTTCTGAATATTTTTCGGAGTTTGCACTTATTCGTTATAGAGTGCTTGTTGAAGTAGAGTATTTTATCGCGTTATGTGAATTGCCTCTTCCTAATCTAAAAGGCTTTGATTCGTCAAAATTTGCAGAATTGAGAGCTATCTATAAGAATTTCTCAGTGGCAGATGCTCAAAGAATTAAAGATATTGAGAAGGTGACAAATCATGATGTGAAGGCTGTAGAGTACTTCTTAAAGGAGCATTTCGATGCATTGAATCTACAAGAATTTAAGGAGTTCATCCACTTTGGATTGACCTCTCAAGATATTAACAACACCTCTATCCCTTATTCCGTTAAGGAGGCAATTAAGGAGGTGTATGTTCCTAATTTGGAGCAATTGATCAGCGAACTTTCTGTTCGTGCAACAGAGTGGAAAGATATCGCTATGTTGGCAAAGACTCACGGACAACCAGCCTCTCCAACTCGTTTGGGTAAGGAAATCATGGTGTTCGTTAGTCGTTTGCAAGTGCAACTGGATCAGTTGAAACAATTGCCTATCCCTGCAAAATTCGGTGGTGCAACGGGTAACTTTAATGCACATCATGTGGCTTATCCATCCATCGATTGGAAAGCATTTGGTAACCATTTCGTGAATGATGTTTTGGGCTTGCAACGTGAGCAATGGACCACACAAATATCCAATTATGACAACCTCGGTGCCATCTTTGATTGCTTGAAACGCATCAATACTATTATGATTGATATGAACCGCGATTTCTGGCAATACATCTCAATGGAATATTTCAAACAGAAAATTAAAGCTGGTGAGGTGGGTTCTTCCGCTATGCCACATAAGGTGAACCCTATCGATTTCGAAAACGCAGAAGGTAATCTCGGCGTGGCAAATGCAATACTTCAACATTTGTCAACCAAATTGCCAATCTCTCGCTTGCAAAGAGATTTGACAGATTCCACCGTGCTCAGAAATGTGGGTGTTCCTTTCGCTCATACGATTATCGCTATTCAAAGTTCATTGAAGGGTATCGGTAAGTTGTTGTTGAATGAAAAGGCACTTTATGCTGATCTCGATAAATGTTGGGCTGTCGTTGCAGAGGGTATTCAAACAATCCTTCGTCGTGAGGGTTATCCAAATCCTTATGAGACATTGAAGGCTTTGACCCGTACCAACGAGGGAATAACTGAGAAGTCAATCAAAGATTTTATTGAGACATTGAATGTAAGTGAGTCTGTGAAAAATGAATTGAGAGCTATCACACCTCACAATTATACAGGTATGTAACCCCATAAAATATGCTAAAGGTATCTGAGTTACAATTCGTTAAACTCATAAAACGATTTGTTGGCCCGTATAAGAAAAATGTAGTATTGAATATCGTTTGCAATATTCTCTCTGCTTTTTTCAGTATCTTCTCTTTTGCTTTGATCATTCCTATTTTGGAAATCCTTTTCAAGGCAAAACAAGTTACTTATACATACATGCCTTTTAAATGGAACATGGATACCTTGAAAAATAATGCCTATTATTTTATTACTACCTTCATTGACAATCATGGTCCACTATTGACATTACTCCTGTTGGGTGTGTTCTTAGTGGTGGCTACTTTTTTCCGAACTGGTTTTTCTTATTTGGCCAGCTATTTTATCATCCCTTTGCGTACGGGTTTGGTGCGTGATATGCGTAACCAATTGTACCAAAAGGTGGTGGACCTGAACCTCGCCTTTTTTAGCAAACAGAAAAAAGGAGACATCATGACTCGTATGCTAGGGGATGTAGGTGAGGTGGAGACCTCAATCATGAGTTCCATCGAAATGCTCTCTAAAAATCCGATCATGATTATGATCTATATCGGCACTCTCTTTTATATTAGTTGGAGGTTGACGATTTTCGTCCTTATTGTCTTGCCTTTGTCGGGATTCATTATGGGACGGGTCGGTAAATCATTGAAGCAAAAATCGAAGGAGGCACAAGAACAATCGGGACAACTTCTTTCTCAGATTGAGGAGACTCTCGGTGGATTAAGAGTGATAAAGGCTTTTAATGCTGAAAAATCAGTTATACGTCAATTCTCTAATTTCAATGAACGTTTGAGAAATACGGTCACCAAGGTGAATCGTCGTTATATGTTGGCACATCCGTTGAGTGAGTTCCTCGGTACGGTCACGATTGCCATCGTTTTGTTCTTCGGTGGAATGTTGATTCTTAGTGAAGATAGCTCGATGTCTGCTTCCTCTTTCATTTACTATTTGATTATGTTCTATAACATCATCAATCCAGCTAAGGAATTGTCGAAAGCCATGTATAACATACAGAAGGGTAAGGCTTCATTGGAACGTATCGATATGGTTCTACAAGCAGTTAATCCATTGAAAGAGGTGAAAAATCCTGTTCCAGCCAAACCTTTTACAGACAAGATTGAATACAAGAATGTCTCCTTCAAATATGAAGATGAGTGGATTTTGAAAGATATAAATCTTACCATTCCGAAAGGGAAAATGGTGGCATTGGTGGGAGCCTCAGGCTCAGGAAAATCCACGATGGTTGATCTTCTGCCACGTTTTTATGATGTGAATGAAGGAGAGATTACCATAGATGGCGTCAATGTGAAAACGATGACCTTGTATGATTTGCGTTCCTATATGGGTAATGTAAATCAGGAGGCTATTTTGTTTAATGACACGGTATTCAATAACATTACCTTTGGCGTTGAAAATGCGACGGAAGAACAGGTGATGGAGGCTGCTAAAATAGCTAATGCACATGAGTTTATTATGGCGATGGAACAAGGATATCAAACAAATATAGGGGATCGAGGAGGACGGTTGTCAGGCGGACAACGTCAACGGTTGAGTATCGCGCGAGCTATTTTGAAGAATCCGCCGATATTGATATTGGACGAGGCCACATCCGCTTTGGATACAGAGTCGGAGAAGTTGGTGCAGGAGGCTTTGGAAAATTTGATGAAGTCTCGTACGACAATTGTTATCGCCCATCGACTCTCTACAATTAAGAATGCAGATGAGATTTGCGTTATGCATGAAGGACGTATCGTGGAGCGAGGAACTCACGAAGATTTGTTGAAATTAGATGGCATTTATAAAAAATTATACTCCATGCAATCACTCTAAAAAACATTTTGTTTTTAGTTTTTTTAATATATTTTTTTGTTTCTTGTTTTGTTTTCTTATATTTGCTTGCTTTTTTGTGTGAACTATCTAGCAAAGAGGTTCGCGAGTAATACAACTTTAAACCCAAAAAGAGTTGAAGTATAATTTTGTTATGAAAGACACAGTTGTGAAACCAAAGGTTAATTTGACGAGAAGATTTTTATTCCCGATGCTTTTCTGTCTCATTAATTTCGTATCTGCTTATGCAGAGATGACATGCTCTATTGGAGATAGATGGGCTGGTTCTGCTACGGTAGAAGTGGTTGGAAATTATGCGATTGTAGATGCACAAGGATTTAATGGAACCATCGCTTTTGATGGTGTAACGGTAAAAAATGTTGACGTTTCTGCAACTCGACATTTTACCCAATTTTATGTCAATGAGTCGAAGCCTGAGCAGATGAAAATCCAAACAACAGATGCAGAAACAGGTAAATTTTGTATGAGATATGACTCTTCTGATCAAACCATTTATGTAACAGATGGCGGATGTGAAGGGTCGATTGTGGCAATACCAGAGAATGTTTGTTTCGGATCAGAGGTTAATCTTCAGTTGATTGGCGTCTCTTCTTCAGATAAGATAGAGTGGGGTGTTGAAACAACTACGGGTAGTGTCGAGACATTAACAGATCAGGCAAATAAAATTAGTATCACATATTTAATGGATGGTGTTAAGCCTGTTACTTTTGTTGCTAAGGTTTCTTCCGGAGGTTCTTCCTCTCAAAGCAGATTAACAGTATATCCTACATTAGAAAATTGTGGTTTCATGGTGACTGTTTCAGATCAATCTGTTTGCTTGGGCGCAGGTGTGACGATGTCAACGACTTATACAAGTGGTACTTTATATGAGTGGAAAGATGATAAAGGTAATACCTATCCATCTACTTCTACTCCAACTGCTACATTATATCCTAGAGAGGCTGGCGATTACAAGTTCTCTGTTTATGCAGATGGCTTGAAAGTGGGAACAGCTTCCGTAAGAGTGAAGTCAATGGCAGATTGTGGCTATACCGTTACTGCAAAACATGGTTATGCATGTATTGGTGGAACGGATGAATTATCAACGAATTATACTGAAGGTAAACTATATACATGGAAGGTGGGTAATACGGTTGTTCAAGAAACCACCACTCCTTCTGTTAAAGTTGCTCCAACTGAGCCAACTACTTATACCCTCTATGTGGATGGTTATTATGTAGGTGATGCGAGTGTGGATGCTCATGAATGTACCTTCTTCATCGCATCTAAGTTCCCTGTAGGAAGTTGCTTGCAAGATACAAACGTGTTGATGGCTGTGGGTACGGCTATGTTGGATGATATCAATAATGATGTCTTCGAGTGGTCGGCTTCTGTGGATAGTATCAATTGGTTCCCATTGGGTACGAGTTCATACAGAATGCCTGTTAACGTCACCATGGATATGTATTTTAAGGTTGATTACAATGGCCTTTCTCAAGGAATCTTCTATCCAAAACCAGATTGCGAAAACCAGTCTTATTGTGATGGATTGGAAACCAAAACATTGTTCTATGAAACATTCGGTTTCTTCTTGGCTGATGATGCATACTACTCAGGTGGCGAAATTTTCTCTAAGGAGATACAAGTGAACCATAAAACAACAGTAAGAGTCGGTAACGATACTTATACTTCTGGTGATTATAATAAATCTTCTGGCTACTTTACTGCAAGAGCAGGTAATGCTTCTATGTCAGTTGATCTTTCTTCTACTAACAATTTCTCTGTAAGAAGTTATGTTGCACCAGATCCGTTTGGATATGTGGTTTCTGCAACAACATTTACTAATGTGGGTGGTGCTAACCAATTTGTTGGTACAAATGGTCACCTCTACATGACTGAAAACCCAATGCTTTCTCAATATGAGTCAGATTCTTGGGTGACAGACGCTTCTCTTCGTTTGCAAGATGGTTACTACGCAATTGTTATGTCTCCAGATTCTTGCGGACACAATAGAGATAATCAAGACTTCATTACTTGTTCCGATTATACAGGTGGTAAAAATGGTGCTATGTTGTTCGTAAATGCAGGACAGACTAATGTGTCAAAAGCTGCTATTTATGCACAGAAGGCATCTTTGGCTTGCCCTGCCGATCGTTTCAACTTCGGCATGAGCGTTCGTAATGCTACACATGTGGATGCAAATTCTACATCTAAAAATCCTGTTAACTTGACAATTTGTTTGTTGAAGGAATTTGATGATGATGCAAGAACATTGCCTTCATCAAATAATCCAAACGTGTTGGCAAGTCTCTCTTCTGGCGACGTAAGAGCAGGAGAGGATTGGAAACGCTTGGATGAGTTCATCCAATTGAGTGAAAAGGTTCAAGATGTTTGGGTCGTTATTTACAACAATGGTGAACCTGGTGATGGAAATGATATGTTGTTGGATGATATCACCTTCTCCGTATGTATTCCTAAGGCTGATATGTTGGCTACATTAAATGGTGATACATTGGGTAGAGAAGCGGTATCTTGTGGCGGTGAGATTATCACATTGCATGCTTTCCAAACTAGTACATACTTGGAAAATCCTTTGTATATATTCCAATATCAAAAGGCGGTTGGTGGTGACACTGTTTGGACGGATTTGATGGATTATGTTAACAATCCTGATTTGATGAAGGCTGATACGGCTCAGGTTTCTACTAAAGAAGCTGATTTCTGGGGCACTCTTCGTTATCGTGTAATCATTTCCGATGATGCAAGTGTCATCCGTAAAGTGGCTGATGAAAATTGGGGCGATATCTCAGAATGCGAATTTACTTACCACCAAGCTTCTACTACGGTTTCTATTCGTAATACATACGGAGGTGAAATGGCTCCAAGAGATTCAGTTTCCTTCTGTAATATCCCTGGTACTATCGTTACCATTCCAGGAGAACGTATTCTTACGGTTCCTGATCATGAATGGACAATGTCGTGGTTGACAGCTGATAGTACAGTCATCTATACAAAAGATGTAAAAGGAGTCTCTAAAGATTCCTTGACACTGACTGTCCTTGATGGAGAAACATTCTCTGCTAAGGCTTCTGATGGTACAGATTTAGGTACGTTTACATTTGCTCAGTTCGATTCTCTCCTTTTCAGAGCAGAAGATGAGGGTGGATGTTTCTTCTATCAAACAATAAAGACTCATGCTAAAATGAACTTGGATATCAAGTCTGCAGCAGAATCATTTGTTGATTGTAATTCGGTTACTGTGAAAATCATCCGTAATTATAGCGAACCTTCTTTGGTGTTCGATTGGTCTTCTGTTCCTGGCTCGGCTGTTGTTGTTGACGATTCAACTCAAACATTCACACCAGATAATTTGGAGGCTTATTCAACAATAGAAGGAAATGTGAAAGTCACTCCTGTAAATGTGGATGACAAATATTGTTTCTTGCAGGATGAAATTCAAGTCCCTTACACAATTCATAATGGACATTATACAATGACTATCTCATCAAGTAAGGACCCTGTCTGTGTCTCTACAAATGAGAGAAGTTATAGTACTTCAATATTGACACTCACAGCTAAAGTAGACACGAAGAAAATGAGCGCTGCTGAGGCTGCTAAAATTGATGAGAAAATCACGTCATACAAGTGGCACATCGAATTCTCTGATAATACTACTTTGGATACTATCACGACAACCAAGGATTTGTCCTTTACAAACCGTGATTTGTTGAACTCAGAGTTGAATGAGATTAAGGCTAAACAATTGTTCGCATCTGTCGTAGCTACAACAACGGATGTTTGTGAGACTGTTACCCATGATCCTGCTGAATCAAAGATTGATGTTGAAATTCGCGAGGGCGGTTTCACCCTTATGATTGAGTCTGTTAATACGCTTTGTTTGTTGGATGATAATTCTCATGATATCAAAATCAAGATTACACCTCCAACTGCATTGTACAATATTAACAAACTTCAGTTATACATGAATGGTCTTAAATTGCAGGATGTGAATAATTTGAAAGACTCATTCTCTGTTACAATTGATGACAAGACATATCCTTCTATCTTCACAGCAGGTAATACGGCTACTTATAAAGTTTCTGTTTACGACTCAACTTGTAAGAGTGATAACGAGTCTAATACGGCAACCGTTAAGTATAATGGTTATGATTGGAAATTCAACGAACCAGATTCTTGCTTGACAGAGTCTAACAACCTATTCAATATCATTGCTACAATAGATTCTGCTAAAGCGGTTAATCATATCACTTCTTATAAGTGGACATTGAATGGAAATGACTTGCCTAACTCAACCGGCTTGTCTTATGCTTACCCTGTACAACAGAGTATGACGGGTCTCTTCAAATTGGTTACTTCGGATGGTATTTGTAAAGATGTTGAACATGAGTTCACTTCTAACATTGCTATCAACTATACAGTTACTTTGAAGAGTGCAAAAGACAGAATCTGTTCTACTGATAGCGCTGTTATCTCAACAGTGGTATTACCTGAAACTTCTCGCTCTTATATCAAAACTTATACATGGTATGTGGTGGATTCTTTAGGTAACGAGCAAGTATTGAAGGCTGGTGGTCCTGAAGATTCAAAACTTACTTTGTCAAAGAATAATTACGAGAAGTTGTTCACTGCAGGTAATTCATTCAGTATTTATGTGGTTACTGATGACCAGATTTGTGCGGAGGTTACTTCGACAGAACCACTTCATTTCGATGTGAATGATCCATTCACTTTGAAATTGACTCCAACCGCTAACAAGGTATGTTATAGAGAAGGCGATATTGTCAGCTTGAATGTCGAGGTTTCTCCATCAAATGCTATCAATCATATCCCAACCTTCATCTATAGCAGAATTGGAAATGGTGATACATTGTCTTATAGCACAAGTTCCACTACCTTCGAAATTTCTCAGTTGGAAAGTTGGATGACTCCTTGTGATGACGTGCTCTTCACAGTATCTGCTTCCGATGGTATTTGTGTGTTCTCTAATAGTCCTGTGGTATCACAAGATGTCGTGGATATCAACACACCATTCACTGTGGATTTGGTGGCAGATAAAGCTTATGCATGTTCAAAAGGTGACTTCGTAATTCTTAAGGGAACTAATTCCCAATCATCTGACTCATACGTTACTTATGAAAACACATTCAATTCGGTTTTGAATGGAACAACGTATACATTGAAAAATGGTGGTAACGCACTTTACGTTATTGATACAATGGATTCTTATAAGGGAGTTAATCCACAAGATATATTAACCTATTCGTTGACGGTTAATGATGGTAATGTCTGTGGTCCTGTTACTTCAGCTGCAGTGCCAGTTCACCTTCAGACTCCATTTAAGGCTCATATAGAAGCCTCTAAGTATGTAGTATGTAAAGACGAACCATTCTCTGTAGAGTTGGTACAAATTGACCCTGCGGGTTCTAAAGATTACATTAAGATGTATTCTTGGCAAGAAGATGGTGTTGGCTCTGTAGGTGAATTAAATAAGACATTGTATCCTGCAGGTCTAGCTCCTGGTTACCATAAGTTCTTTACCAATATTTCTGATGGTATTTGCTATGGTACGGATCGTTTCCCTACATTACAGTCGGATACTGTATCTATCAAAGTTCATGATCCAATTATCGTATCATTGTCGGCTTCATCTCCTACATTCTGTATGGAGCCAACGAGTTCTCCTGTTGTTATCACGGCAACTTCTTACTCGGGTGAACCAGTTCGATACGAACTTTATGATGCAGCAACAAATACATTATTGAATTCTAAAAAAACAACAGATATGTCATACTCATGGGATGTTTATCCAGATCAAACGGTTAACTCCTACTATGCAGTTGTTTATGACGATGTTTGTCCAGGAGCATTTGATATAACAGGTGCTCGCTTGGTAGACGTTCACTTGCCACTCATTTTCGATGTGACAATTCCAGAAAATGATTATCAAATTTGTTTGGGCGAAACAGTCCACTTGACAACCACAGTAACACAAGGTAATCCTGCTGCATTTGGATGGTACGGACTCTCTTCCTTGTTCCCTGAGCCTGCATATACGGATCAGAGATATTTAGAGAGCATTCCAGAAGAGGCAGGTATAAAATACTATACTATAGTTGCTACTGATTTTGTATGTCCAGATGTAACAGTAGAGGTCGGTCCTATCGAAGTTCATGAGCAACCAATGGTTAATCTAATCGCTTCAAAAGCAGAAGTGGTTATCGGTTCTACTGTTGATTTTGTAGCTGACGTATATCAGGGTAATCCGATTATATTTGATTGGATGATTGAAGATATGTTATTAGGTACAACACCAACTAATTATTTGGCAGACTTTAAACCAGCCTCATCAAGTACTTATACAGTATTTGCTTCGGATGGTGTATGTCCTGTTACTTCGTCATCAGTGACGATAGGTGTTTTAATGCCTACTGCATTTACTCCTCATATTAAGGATGGCATGAATGATATCTACATGGAGGGTTATGATGTCACTATTTACGACCGTTATGGAGATAAAGTCTTTGAAGGC
Source organism: Paludibacteraceae bacterium (assembly GCA_017430235.1). Lineage (GTDB taxonomy): Bacteria > Bacteroidota > Bacteroidia > Bacteroidales > Paludibacteraceae > UBA1181. The sequence goes on from JAFRNH010000092.1 coordinate 15,204, forward strand.
AATAATGGTTGGAATGGTATGAAGGGTGACGTTATGGCAGATCCTGGAGTATACTATGTTTATGTCCTACTTAAGGATGGTAAGAAATATAAAGGTACAGTTGAAATAATAAAAATTGATTAAATATAGTGTTATGTTTTCACAAATGAAGCGGGCTTTGCTCTTATGCATTATTTCTTTCTTGTATGGCAACGTGTTTGCTATACATGAAGAGTTTAGGGAAGGTTATGAATTTGTTTCTTCTCAAGCTAGTTCTAATCAACAAGAAAGACCAATGTCTTTTTATAAGGACGGTAAGGTTGTTTTCTTTGTAGGCGATTCTGCTTATAGTGCAGTAATTGGTGAATCGAATGATCTCGAGAAAGTCGAGGTGTGTCCTGAATTGTGTGGCCTTGGTATCATGGGTACCTTCGCTTACGATCCTCGACGTCGAACCATCTACTTCGCTAGAGTCGATGAGTTGGGTAATTCTGATTTATATGAGGCGCAACTTCAAGGCGGCTCATTCTCAGAACCTAAGTTGATGAATATTGAAGGATTGGAGAAATTAAGAAAAAATGTTCGTGGTTCTTCTACTGCAATGGGTCAGTGGACTTTCCGCTACAACAGAGTTTCTGGTTTCTATAACCCAACATTAGCTGAGGGAGGTAATAAGATCTACTTCACAGGAGATTTTCCTAAGAAATCTTTTGGAGGTAAGGATATTTGGTATATCGAAAGAGATCGTTCAGATAAATCTGGTTACGAATGGAAAATGCCAGTTAACGCAAGTGATAGCGTTGAAAAGTTGAATGGACCAACTCGCGAGGATTATGCTTTCATTGTGGGTGATACAACTATGTATCTTACATCTGACAGACCTGGTGGTTTCGGTGGTATGGACTTGTATGTTTCTCACTTCAGAGAAATGGAATTTGAAGTGATGGACACCACTATCAACGAAATGGTTAAGGTGAAGAGAAAAGTGTGGACCAAGCCCGTAAATATGGATTCAACATATAACACTAGTGCTAACGATTATAACTTTATCGGAAACAAGAAATTGGTTATGTTGATGTCTAACCGTGCAGGTGGTAAAGGTAAGGATGATATCTATGTTCCTCAGCCTTTCCGTGCAGAACCAGATTTCGATTTAAGTCCGTTGGCTTCTATCACAGAGCCTAAAGGTTTCCACTGGGTGCTATTCTTCTTTAACTTCAATGAATCAGACATGAAGCCAGAGTACTTGTGTCAGTTGGATGAGCTCGTTCTTGCTATGAAAGAGTTCCCTGGTGTTAAGTTTGAGGTCAGTGGACATACCGACTCCCGAGGTTCTCATGATTATAACCAAAAATTGTCTGATAAACGTGCTAAATACGTTCGTACTTTGTTGATTGAAAGAGGTATGAGTCCTAACGATTTGGTTGCTGTCGGTAGAAGCTATGACGACCCTGTTATCCCTAATGCACAGACAGAACCTGAGCATGAGCAAAACAGACGTGTAGATATTAAAATTTTGGATGAATAAATAGAGGAGGATATATACAATGAAGAAATACATTTTTACTATAATTACGCTGTTGTTTAGCGTCTCTGTTTTCGCACAACGCGATTTGATGCTTTCTCAGCAATTTTTCTCAAGAGTGAACATGAACCCGTCTGCTACGGGTAACACGGACGATGTTGATATATTCTTACTCGGACGTTGGCAGTGGATTGGATTGGACGATTCTCCTAAGTCTGGAGTGCTGAACCTCACAAACTATTTTGATAAGGTTCGCTCTGGTATCGGATTTACTGCTTCTTACGATGATTTGGGTATCGCTAGCCGTACAATCAATGCTAAGGTTGCTTATGCTTACCACTTGAACTTGAACGAAAGTATCTTGATGTCTTTTGGTTTGTCTGCTGGTATCTTGCATCACTACTTGGATCCTCAAAGACACAGATACTTGGATCCTGAGGAGTTGGACAGAATTACTTTGAACAATGGTGATAAATTGTCTGAAGTTAAACCTGATATGGACTTCGGTGTTGAATTGGCTATGCCTAAGTTTATGTTCGGTGCTTCTGTTAATCACTTGCTTAATAATGAGGAGATGGTGACTACAACTATTCCTGGTCGCCAATTCAATTGGTATATCAGAGGTTTGTTCCCATGTTCAGAGACATTCGATTTGGCTCCTGCCTTGATTTATACACACAGAAATAAAACAAATCGTGCAGAACTTAACTTGATGATGTTCTACAAACGTTTTGTTTGGTGGGGCTTCACTTATCGTCCTGACCTTAATGGAACTGATAATTTCTCTTCTCATTTTGTTCACATGAACGTTGGTTTTGAATACAAAAAATTCCGTGTTGGATACGCCTTTGAGTTAGGATTGGGTGATGTGGCTAATTCTTTGTCTCGCAATGCTAGTGAAATTATGTTATCCTTCAGAATCGAAAAAACTTCTAATAAAGGCGCTAGATTCCTTGAAGATTAATATATTTGTAATGTAATTCTCTTTAGACAGTGAGGTTATAGTATTATAGTGGGGAGGTTATTAAAGTTTTTAGAACTAAAGAAGGATCGAATGAGAGGAATAAAGAAAATTTTAACAACCGTTTTTTCTTGCGCATTTTTGCTTCATGCTTACGCTCAGGAAGAAATAGTTTGTAATCAATACCATTTCAATTATTATTTGGTGAATCCTGCAGTGGCAGGTGCGGAGCGTTGTACACACCTGATGTTGACGGGACGTTTCCAGTGGATGGGACAGGAAGATCATCCGATGACCCAGACGCTGAGCGGTCGTACGCGTGTGCTGAAAAACGTGGGACTCGGTGCCTATTTCTACAATGATAAGAATGGATACTCTTACCGTC
>JAFRNH010000013.1 GCA_017430235.1 Paludibacteraceae bacterium
AGTCTTTTTCCTTTATCATTCTTCACCAAAACCACATCATCATACAGATTATGTTCTGCACCGAATGTTCGAACAACGAGTGAATCTTTCGACACGGAAATCTGTTGATAGAAACGATCGTCAGTACCCCATTTCTCCACATCCCCATAGAATTTCATCGCATAATCCTTTCGAGAACAGTATGTCACAAGATACAACGGAGAAGTGACTTCGCCCGACTCCGAAACATCAACACAACTCCTCGCATAAGCATGTTCATGGCCCTGCAAGACGAGGTCTACCCCCGCCTCTTTGATGACACCATCAAAATAGGCCCAAACACCTAAATTATTCGCAGCACCCTTTATAGAATGGAGCGGATGATGCAACACAACAATCTTCCATTGTTCCTTACTCTCGGCCAATTGTTTTTTCAACCACTCCCGTTGTTCTCCTAAATTCCAAATATCCTTGTTAGAATCCAGCAAGAAGAAGCGAGCTTCTCCTTTCGCAAAAGAGTACAATGCATTGTCCGATTCGTCCTCCACCTCGAAATAAGGGAATGTAAGGGTAAACCTTCTTTCCAACTTGCGAGACAGGCCCTTCAGATATTCATGATTACCTGGCACGCACACGATTGGATAACGGGTGGCAAAGGTATCCAACGAGCGAAACACCAGATTCCAATAGCAATCCATGGGACGTTCGATCAAGTCGCCGCCAAACAGCAAGAATGACGTCTGCCGATTGCGCTCCATGATAGAGGGAAGCAAGGAGTCGAAACCTCCATCCAGCTCATCTTGCACATCGCCCATATAGAGAAACGAATATTGATGAGTAGTATCCATTTCGAAATTAAACCACCCCGTCGTATCGTGCGAAGAACGAACTCTATACGAATAAGTCTCACCTCTTCGCAAATCATTTAGCAAGGCGTGATAGAAAGCATCTACGCCGGCTCTGGAGTGATAAATAGTCGGAGTTGCCTCAACCGTCAAGGTGTCGGATGGAGTCGAGAGAGAATAGTAATCCACATATTCCACAACGGTCGTTTCGTCTCCTTCCAAGCGTGCGGAGTCTTGCCAACTGATATAGCGAGAATCAGCATCTGGGCCCACAGTAAGGAGTACGCGTTGCACCTTATTAGGAATGACATAGGAGGGTTCTGGTATATTACCGAACCAAACATTCCAACGTGAGCACACCCATACGATCAGTACAATGAGCAGTATGAGAGGAAGGATGACCTTAAAGATGTAGAATCTGCGTGATTTTGCCATCGATTAGTAGCCCAATATTTTCAACATGGATTTAAAGCTCTGTTCCTTTGCGAAGAGTTTGGTGTAATATTCACCATTCTCATCCAAGTCGATGACCACCATCTTAGGAGCAGGCAACAAGCAGTGTTGAATACCTCCATAACCGCTCAACGCCTCCTGATAAGCACCCATGTGGAAGAATCCGATATATTGTTCTCTTCCCTGTTGCATTTTTGGCAAGAAGATGGCATTGGAGTGAACCTCTGCATTGTAAAAATCTTCGCTATCGCATGTTAGTCCGCCTAAATGCACACGTTCGTATTCCTGATCCCAATTGTTTATCGCCAAGAATGGGAATCGTTGATTCAGAGCCCATGTATCAGGCATTGTATTAATAAATGAGCTGTCGATCATATTCCACAACTCACGGTCATTCTGTTGTTTTTGATTTACGATTGAATAGAGCATGGCACCACTTTCACCAACGGTATAAGAACCAAACTCAGTAAATATATGAGGTTCTGGGACACCCGCCTGCGTACATGCATTCTTAATTTGTGCAACGATTTCTTCAGCCATGTATTCATAATCGTATGAGAAATCCATGTGAGATTGAAATGGGAAACCGCCACCAATGTTCAAGCTATCCAAATCCGGACATATCTTTCTTAATTCACAATAAAGGTTGATACTTTTATTCAATTCGTTCCAATAATAGGAAGTATCTTTGATACCTGTATTCACAAAGAAGTGTAACATTTTAAGTTTCACTTGCTTATTGTTTTGTATCTTTTCTTTATAAAAAGGGATGATATCAGTAAATCGAATACCCAGACGAGAAGTATAAAAATCGAACTTAGGTTCCTCTTCTGTTGCGATTCGTATACCCAAATTAACATTCTGATCGAAGTCTTTAAGAAGCATATTAAGTTCTTCCTTGTTATCAAGAACAGAAATCACATTCGTGAAACCGCCTCTAATCAAAGACTGAATATTTTCTACATATTGAGGAATTTTAAATCCGTTACATATAACGAATCGACTAGGATCCAAGTGACCCGAATCGCGCAAACATTCCAACAAGTTCACATCGTACGCCGATGATATTTCAACATTCACATCATGCTTAAGTACCTCTTCCATCACAAAGGAGAAGTGGGAACTTTTCGTACAAAAGCAATAATTATAATCCGCTTGATAATCCACTTTTGCCATAGCGACATTAAACAATCTGCGTGCGCGTTGAATGTTCTGAGCGATCTTTGGCAAATAAGAGATACGTAGCGGCGTTCCGTATTGTTTAATAATATCCATCAATGGAACATTAAACCAATACAAATCATTGTTCACAACGCTAAACTCCTCATTAGGGAATTCGAACGACTGTTCGATCAAATCAACGTACTTGTTTTTCATTCTTCAAAGTCTTTTTTAATAAAAGTAAACTCCAAAAAGTAATATTCAAAAACACAATCCAACTCACTTTGTTCCAAAAAAAATTTGCAATCCGAGTGAATCGGATTGCAAATTTATATATAAAAAATCTAAAACCAATAGTTTTAAATTACATATTCATACCTCCGCAGCAATGAATTACTTGACCAGAAACATAACCTGACAAATCAGAAGCTAAGAAAAGAGCTACATTTGCCACATCTTCTGGAGTTCCACCACGTTTCAAAGGAATTGTTGCTTCCCATTGTTTGCGAACTTCTTCAGACAATTGAGCAGTCATATCTGTAATGATGAATCCTGGTGCGATACAATTTGCACGAATACCACGAGAACCGATCTCCTTTGCAATTGATTTTGTCAAACCAATCATACCTGCCTTAGATGCAGAGTAGTTACATTGACCTGCATTACCAGAAACACCGACAACTGAGCTCATTCCGATAATACTTCCTGAACGTTGTCTCATCATAACTGGTGTCACAGCATGAATGAAGTTGAATGCTGATTTCAAATTGACATTCAAAACAGCGTCCCACTGTCCTTCAGACATACGCATCATCAATCCATCTTTTGTGATTCCAGCATTGTTAACAAGAACGTCTATTGTACCAAATTCCTTAACAACCTCGTTCACCACATTATGTGTCTGCTCGAAATCTGCAGCATTAGATGCATACCCTTTCACCTTCACGCCATAAGCTTCAATCTCTTTCACAGTTGCTTGTGCCAAATCACCAATTTCCAAATCTGTAAATGCTATATTGGCTCCTTCACTTGCAAACTTCAATGCAATCGCCTTACCAATTCCGCGAGCAGCACCAGTGATCAGGGCTGTCTTTCCTGTTAGTAATCCCATAGAATAGAAATAATTTAAGTTAGTATTTAAAATCTGACGCAAAGATAACAATTGAATTTCAGAATTTAGCATTAAGCGCTAAGTTTTCAATTCAAAAATCAAACGGTCTCCTCCCACACTGACATATTGTCACACTACTTTTCTTCCTGCACGACATTTGTGTCAGAAAAAAGTGTGAAATAAGATTTGGCACAAATTATGCAGTACTCAATGTGGTTGTGAACGAAAGGAGCACGACCTCAAATGCGCAAATAATATAAATTAATAATTAAATAATAAACGAAATGAACATTAAACCATTAGCAGACAGAGTTTTGGTAAAACCTGCTGCAGCAGAAGAGAAGACTGCAAGTGGAATCATCATTCCAGATTCAGCAAAAGAGAAACCATTAAAGGGAGAAGTCCTTGCAATTGGAACAGGAACCAAAGATGAAGAGATGGTGGTTAAGGTGGGCGACACCGTTCTTTACGGCAAATACGCTGGTACAGAATTGGAGTTGGATGGAGAAAAATACCTTATCATGCGTCAGAGTGACATACTTGCTGTTATATAATATAATAGGTATACACTCAACCAGTAAAATTTTCCAACAAATTATCATTAACAAAGTTAGATTGTAAGAATCAAGTGAATCTACATAAGGTTCTGAAGTCTACGACAAACAAACAAAATCATGGCAAAAGAAATTAAATTTGATACAGATGCTCGCGACCTATTAAAGAAAGGTGTTGACGAGTTGGCTAATGCAGTGAAAGTAACGTTAGGACCTAAGGGTCGTAATGTAATCATCGAAAAGAAATTCGGTGCTCCTCACATCACAAAAGATGGAGTTTCAGTAGCTAAAGAAGTTGAATTGGCTGATCCATACGAGAATATGGGTGCACAGATCGTTAAAGAAGTGGCATCTAAGACTGGTGACGATGCTGGAGACGGAACCACTACTGCTACCGTTTTGGCACAATCTATCATCACTGTAGGTTTGAAGAACGTAGCTGCAGGTGCCAACCCAATGGATTTGAAACGTGGTATCGACAAAGCAGTTGCCAAAGTAGTTGGCAGCATCAAGTCTCAAGCTAAAGAGGTAGGCGACGATTACGGTAAAATCGAGCAAGTTGCAACTATCTCTGCCAACAACGATAATGAGATCGGTAAATTGATCGCCGATGCAATGTCAAAGGTAAAGAAAGAGGGTGTCATCACCGTTGAAGAGGCAAAGAGCATGGATACTACAGTAGACGTGGTAGAGGGTATGCAATTCGACCGTGGTTACTTGTCACCTTATTTCGTAACGAACACAGAGAAGATGGAAGTGGAGTTTGAAAACCCATACATCTTAATCCACGACAAGAAGATCTCTTCTTTGAAGGACATCCTTCCTATTTTGGAAGCTACTGCACAATCTAGTCGTCCTTTGTTGATCATTGCTGAGGATATCGACGGTGAAGCATTGACTACCCTTGTAGTCAACCGTTTGAGAGGCGCTTTGAAGGTAGCTGCTGTCAAGGCTCCTGGATTTGGTGATCGCCGTAAGGAGATGTTGGAAGACATCGCTATTCTAACAGGTGGTATCGTTATTTCAGAAGAGAAAGGTATCAAATTGGAGAGTGCAACCATCGATTTGTTAGGTACTGCAGAAAAGGTAACCATCAACAAAGATAACACTACAATTGTCAATGGTGCTGGTGCAAAAGAGAACATTGCAGAGCGTGTCAACCAAATCAAAGCTCAAATCGAAACAACCAAGAGCAGCTACGACAAAGAGAAATTGCAAGAGCGTTTAGCTAAATTGGCTGGTGGTGTAGCCGTTCTTTATGTAGGTGCTCCATCTGAAGTTGAGATGAAAGAGAAGAAAGACCGCGTGGATGATGCTTTGAGTGCAACACGTGCTGCAGTTGAGGAAGGTATCGTTCCTGGTGGTGGTGTAGCTTACATTCGTGCCATCGAATCATTGGAAGGTTTGAAGGGTGACAACCAAGACGAAACAACAGGTATCGAAATCATCAAACGTGCTATCGAGGAGCCTCTTCGTCAAATTATTGCCAATGCAGGCAAGGAAGGTGCAGTCTTCGTACAGAAAGTAAAAGAGGGCAAAGGCGACTTCGGTTACAACGCTCGTACAGACAAGTTCGAGAACTTCTTCGAGGCTGGTGTCATCGACCCTGCTAAGGTAACTCGTGTAGCATTGGAAAATGCAGCATCTATCGCTGGTATGATGTTGACCACTGAATGTGTCATCGCAGAGAAGAAAGAAGACAAACCAGCTCCAGCAATGCCTCCAATGGGTGGAGGTATGGGCGGAATGATGTAATCTCGTTTCCATAACTATTATACGACTAGGGAGGCTTTTCGCAAGGTCTCCCTTGTTTTTTTATCGAGTGAAATCATAGAACCCCACCTTATGTCAAAAAAAAGAGTATCTTTGCATCTCTGAAATAAGATTAGTGACTAACAGGAAGATGTGCAACACATTAACCTTTAGCAACGCTCATCAAGAAAGGTAAGATAACAATGAACTATACGATTAAAATCACCGTCGGATTTATAAAATCGGGCATATTCTCTTCTAAACGTGAAATTGAGCTAGAACAGCTCCCATGCGTAATGGAAGCTTGTTTCTCGGAAAACAACGTCTCTGACATCAAGCAAGTGGACAACTCCTTTTTCTGTTGTACCATCAGCTCACCCAACTCTATCGAAGAGGTAACGAAATGCATATCCGACAAGATTGTATCCAACTTCAAGGAGGTCAATCAACACTCCACACCAACGCAAAAAGAGAACGACTGTTTCTGTCTAATTGGTGAAAGTTCATTTCTTACCGTAAGCAAAGAATCGGGAGAGGAAGAGAAAAAAAGTTCTCTGATATTCGATGAAAACGCGTTAAACTCATTGGTGGGCGACATCGACAATCTGATTGGATGGGATTCATTCAAAGAGTTTGCTCACGAATGTGCCGATTATGCTGACGACATGTTTAAACACAAATCCCAGAAGAGTTTCCGTTCCCAAAGTTACCTGTTTGCCATCAACGGGGGATGCGGATTAACCAGAGGTATCAACCTGCTAACACTTCTTGGTGTTTACATCGGGGCTTTCTCTCAGAAATATTATTTTGAATACATTCTCTCTGACGAAACGGAAGGTTCACGCATCTGCATAAAAGACCTTTTTGGCGTCATCTATGAGAAAAACAATTATGGAAGTCTCATCTGCTTGGACATCAGTGAATTCCTTGAAAATTCAAAGCAACTCACCTTAAAGAATTTGCTTATTGAACTTTCTCATTATACCAACAATTTCAACTTCGTGTTTAGAGTTCCCTACATTGAACCTCACGAGTTGAAAAAGGTGGAAGACATGCTTGCTGACATTCTTCTCATCAAGACATTTACGATACCACCATTCACAGACGAGCAGTTGGAGGAGAAAGCGAAAGAGATTCTGAATGATTATGATTTCAAGATGGACAAATCTGCTTGTGAAGTATTCCATACCCTCATTCGGGAAGAGAAGAGTGACGGACGTTTCTACGGACTTCGCACAGTGGAAAAGGTTACGGATAAGATCATCCTACAAAAGCACAAGGCCGACATTCGGAAGAAAGTGGAGAAAAGAGATGGCATCATTCACAAACAAGACATAGAGTGTCTTGCACAAACCCTCAACGAGAAGGTCAAAGATGGCTTTGAGGAGTTGAGTGAGATGATTGGCATGGAAAAGATCATCGAGAGTGTGAAGGAGATTGTTACGCAAGCCAAGGTTGCTGTAGAGAACAAGAAGATCGAACATCCATGCATGCACATGCGTTTCCTTGGTGCTCCTGGAACAGGTAAAACCACTGTTGCCCGCATCATTGGAAAGATTTTCGCAGAAAACGGACTACTCACAAACGGTCATTTCTTCGAGTATGAGGCGCGAGACCTCTGTGGTCAGTATGTAGGTCAGACGGCACCAAGGACGGCTGCTATCTGTCGTGATGCATACGGCTCTGTCCTCTTCATTGATGAAGCATACGATTTGTATCGCAATGACATCGGGCAAAACGACTATGGAAAAGAGGCACTCACTACGCTTATCGCAGAGATGGAGAACCATCGAGATAACTTCATTGTTATCATGGCGGGTTACAAAAAACCAATGGAAACATTGATGGATGGAAACATGGGATTACGCAGTCGTATGCCATACGTCATTGAATTCCCATCCTACACTAAGGAGCAGTTGGCTCAGATTTTCATGTTGATGGCTCAGAAACACTTCGAGTGCGATCCAGACCTCGGCAAGGCAGTGAAAGACTATTTCGACAACATGCCACAAGAATACATCGATTCAGAAGAATTCCCTAACGCTCGATACGTACGAAACCTATACGAGCGCACATGGTCAAAGGCAGCCATGAGAACGCAACTTCAGAATGAGAAGGAGATCTCTTTATGTGCCGCCGACTTCACAGCAGCCTCTTCAGAAAAAGAGTTCAGCTATCAGCAAACGAACAGTCGAAAAAGAGTTGGCTTTTAGTTTTTATCAGCATAAAAAGAAAAACAGGCATAAGTCTTCCTCTTATGCCTGTTTTTTATGTATAGGACTACCTGTTATTCACAATATTGATGTTCTCCAAACACAGAGCAGAGAGCTTCCAATTCACGTTCGCAGACCTCCACTAAGATACAATCTGGCTTCTCACGAAGGACCACCTCCTTATCAAAGCATACATCACCAATTGACTGATAAAATATAGTTTCATGACACGAAGTGGCGAAATAATGGAACAAAACACAACCAAAAGAATCACCAAAAATTAGCATCTTCCCTTTTGCATCAGAAGTCGTACTTCTTTTTACGTATTGCAACCCATCACATTCACGTTGCGTAGGTACTTCTACTAAAGTTGATTGGCATATTGGATAAAAGATCTCCGTATTTTCCATCGTCTCAGGCATGGTCATCATGGTAGTCAAATCACCATACATCATAGCATCCTCTTTTACATACATAGAATCCGTCATAAGCCTCATATTTGGACAATACGAGATGAACTTATTCATAATAGAGCTATAGGCGATAAACGCACCACGGAAATTCCAATGAGTATCAATCTTTCGATACAAAGGTTTGCCTCCTTGTTTATTACTCAACAACAAACTCTTCAAATCAATATAGTCAACTTCCTTATTGAGTAGCAGTTCATTCACCTGATCATAGCGACTCGCACTTCGTTCCGCTTGATAAGGGAAATATTCGTAATAGATTGACATCTTATTAGGTGCAATGACAAAAATGAGAGGTATATTCAGCGAGTCACAGAAAGACTTACACTGAAGCACATTCCGATCTATCTCATCCATATCATCTGACGAAAAAGGTCTATACCCCATCGACTCTGACACGATATTAGAATAAAACTCACCCAAGAAATACCAACCATCCTCACCTACCATGATGGATTTTCCCATCGTACCTGTTCCTAGTCGCATTTTAGCCGCCATGTAACATTTTGTCATCTGATTACGAAACACGAAATGGTCCTCATAATATCTATTGTAGTCTGCACAGTAGTTCTTCAAACCATTCACAAGGCAAGCGACCTTTTGCTTGATGGTGGCATTCTCCATAGTATCAGTAGCAAACACAGGTTTTTCTACTGATTTGCGATTCTCAATATTCACCTCATCATTATCGCTACGGAAGAACGAAACGATGGCTGGCGTCACCAGCAGAAGTGAAAACAAGACAATGAAACATATATTTCTATTTCTCATAACTACAAACATTTAAAACCTGAAGTAGATAAACGGATTATATCCACTCGAGTTGATAAAGACAACTGAACATACAAATATCATCAAAAGGATAAACATCCACCCCCACTGTACATATATATTATTAGCATGTCGTTCGAGCCACTTCTTCGCAAGAGGGAGAGAGAAGAAGATCGCCAATATAAAGACAACCAATTCGAAAGCTGTCACCAACATATTTGCCTGCCAGATGGTCTCCGGACTTCCAGACGAAAAAGAGAAGAGTTTCTTTATGTAACCAAACGCCTGTGCCGTTGTATTAGATCTGAAAAAGACCCATCCAATTGTCACCACCAACAAGGTATATAGATGTTGGAACACCACAGGAATCTTCTCCAGCACCTTACCAAAGCCGATTCGTTCAATCACCAGAAAGAATCCATGGAACATGCCCCATGCAATATAATGCCAACTGGCGCCATGCCAGAAACCGGTAACAATAAAGACAATCGACAGATTAATATACGTACGCACATTTCCTAAACGATTACCACCCAATGGTATATAGAGATAATCTTTAAACCATGAAGACATGGAGATGTGCCATCTGCGCCAAAAATCTTTTACGCTCTTTGCTATGTATGGATAATTGAAGTTTTCCAAAAATTCAAATCCAAAGATTCTACCCAATCCAATAGCCATATCCGAGTAGCCAGAGAAATCGAAAAAGATTTGGAAAGTATAAGCCAAGATACCAACCCATGCCATTGACGAGGAGAGATCATTCACCTGCATTTCAAAAATGCCATCCACCACACCAGCCATCGTATTAGCTATAAGTACTTTCTTTCCCAATCCGATGATAAAACGTTCCACACCAGAAGCTATACGATCCAGTTTTGCATGACGATCATCCATTTGCTTTTCAATATCCGTATAACGAACAATCGGTCCTGCCACCAACTGAGGGAACATACATAGGTAGGTGGCAAAATTAATGTACTTCTGACTCGGTTCCACCTTCCCATAATAGACATCTATACAATAGGACAATGCTTGGAAGGTATAAAAACTAATACCGATAGGCAATATAATATTCAAGACTGGTATCGGGCAATAGATATGGAGCAAACCAAACATCCATATTATATTGTTTAATGTAAAGTTTAAATATTTGAAGCAAAACAAGATGCCCAGATTGACCACCAACGAGAGCAGTATTCCCTTCTTTCGTTCCTTTTGAATCCATTTAGCTACATAATAATTGAAGACGGATGAAAACATCAGTAAGATGACGAGTTTTCCCTCTCCAAAAGAATAGAAAAAAAGGCTCTCAACCAATAGCGTATAGTTCCTGTATTTAACCGGAGTGATAAAATACAACAAAAAAGCTAAAGGAAGAAAGACGAACAGAAAATACAAACTGCTGAATACCATAACTATATATCATCTTTTTTGTAAGACCGAATCCATTATTAATGCTAAATAAAGGACTCCCATAAATGCACACTCAAATAAAATTCGTGCAAGAATAGTCTGCAAATTTATACTATTTTTCTTTTCTTGCAAAGAAGAAAAAGGAAAAGAGCATGGGACAAGCGATAAAAGGATTTTTTTGTTTGTCGGAATAGTGAAAGAACGTATATTTGCCACGACATTTTAACTTAAATACTAACAAAATCTAACAAAAATGTGAAAATGATAACATTTTTCACATCTAAAATTTTAAAACATGAAGTACTACAACGTAGACAATTTCAACGAAATGTTGGAAAAGTCAATCCGTGAAAACTGGGACATGCCAGCCCTAACCAACTACCTAACCGGTGAGACATTCACGTATGGGAAAATGGCTCAAGCCATAGCAGAAGTACACCAATTATTTAAAGAACTTGAGATTGAGGAAGGCGATAAGATTGCATTAGTCGGTAAAAACACACCAGAATGGGCCATTGTATTTTTAGCAACCGTCACATATGGTGCTACCATCGTTCCAATCCTTCAAAACTTCCCTATTGATGACATTCACCATATTGTCAACCACTCTGAGTCCAAGTTACTTTTCGTAAGTGACAACTTGAAAGAGCAAGTGATGGAAGACCACATGCGCAAGCTAAAATGTATCTATTGCTACACAGAAAAGTATCTGATACATCAAAGTACGAAGAAAGTTATCCCTGCGAAGATTCAGGAGCTTCGTGACAAAACAAGCGTTGCCTACCCTAATGGCATACAAAAGGAAGATATTCACTATGCAAAAAGAAAAGGGGATGACATATTTGCGCTTAACTACACCTCTGGCACGACCGGATTCAGCAAAGGTGTTTTGCAAACATACGAGAACATACGTGGAAACATTGGATTTGTCATCGAAAAGAATTTGGCTTACAAAGGAAACAAGATTTTAACCTTCTTGCCATTGGCACACACCTACGGATGCACATTGGATTTCCTTTCTCAAATCACTAATGGTTCGCACATCACCTTCTTAAACAAGATTCCTGCACCTCAAATTTTGGTAAAGGCATTCGAAGAGGTAAAACCAAACGTTGTCTTTACTGTTCCTTTGATCGTAGAGAAGATTTATCGTTCTGTAGCAGAGCCAATTATTACGAAACACGCAGCCTTCATGAGTGAAGAGGAGTTGAAAGCAAGCATCTATCCAAAGGTACGCAACATGATGATTCAGATATTCGGAGGCAATTTCAAACAAGTGATTATTGGAGGTGCGCCTTTGAATGCAGAAATTGAAGAGAGTTTGACGAAACTAGAGTTCCCATTTGCTGTAGGATATGGTATGACAGAGTGTTCTCCACTGATTAGTTTTGTCAATCTAGAAGAGTTTATGCCAAAATCAGTGGGTAAACCGCTACGCAATATGGAGGTTCGCATTGACTCGGAAGATGAGGAAAACATTGCAGGTGAAATTTTGGTTAAAGGCCAAAACATCACACCTGGTTATTATAAGAATCCAACCGAAACAGCTAAAACATTTGACGAAGATGGATGGTTCCACACTGGCGACATCGGAACACTTAGCAAAGATGGCTATCTATTCATCAAAGGAAGATGCAAGACGATGATATTAGGTCCTTCCGGACAGAACATCTATCCAGAAGCATTGGAGGCTAAACTGACCAATATGCCATTTGTTTCTGAGTGTTTGATTGTAGAGAAGGAAGGCAAGCTGATTGCATTGGTATATCCAGATATGCGAGCTATGGATGAAATCAACATCCAGAAAGAAGATTTGCAAGGCATCATGGATGAGAACAAGAAGAAATTCAATCAAGCCGTAGCCAATTACGAGCAGATATCAGAGATCATCCTCTACCCTAACGAATTTGAGAAGACTCCGAAGAAGAATATCAAACGATATTTGTATGAGAGTCACAAATAAACATCATTTAAAATGATCAGAAAAACAGTTATAGTTCTTGCGTTCATAGCCGGAGTCGTCAGCACCGAGGCGAAAGCGCAAGAACTTGCTTTTGATAAGAGCAACATAGCGACACAAGATTCATTGTCACAAAACGAGGAGATCAACGCAACAAACGATTCGAAGAAGAGTCGTTTCGGTCTATATGTAGGAGGTGCATTTTCTCTGCTTACGGGCTACGGAAATAAAGATGCAGTTCCCGAATGGGAAGAGTATGATTCACAAATGCGAAAAGGGAAATCCTTTTATCTGGCTTTCGTCGGCAAACCAGTTCGTAAACTGGAGGTTGGTGGATTAGTCAAATTTGGCATGCGATCCGTTCAATGCACAATAGAATCACAATACGACGAATCATCCACTTACTGTGAAGATAACATATCGACACTCTATGCGGGATTCTGTGCCATTTACAAAAACAATTTCGGTTGCAACGTGGGTCATTTTACAGCGAAAGCCTCTCTGGGTGCCTTGTATTATGTCAACGATTGGGTACGAGACGAAAGATCCAGGCGTGCAGAATCTTATTCAATCGACGCCATTTTCTCTATTGGTTACCTATTCAACCTCACAAGGAATGGACGTATTGCCTGCGGACCTTATATAATGAATCATTATGGGTTGCCCTTCAGTATAATGAGTGGCGATTTCTGTTTTTACCCTACGCAAAATCCATCCTTCGATTTTGGATTGGCGTTTAATTTCAATTTCTAATACGAGCCAAGTTAGCTTGATAAATACCAGAGTCCCATTAGGAATGGATAACAACAAAAAAATCTAGTGCGAAGTTCATCACACTAGATTTTTTAATCTTAAAACAAGGCAATAACAAACTGACTATTAATATATTACATAGAACATAAAATGTTTAAAACCGTTCATAATTACAAAAGCGAAAGCAACTCACAACAGATCTGTCATAGATAGAGTCATTGACTTTCTCTGTCAGGATCTTGTCGCGACCTACCTTGAACAATTCATCTATTTGCCTGTCGAGGTTTTGTTCGTTCGTACTTACTCTTGCATATCCGATGATCATATCAGCTTAATTTAACAAAAGCAAATATATAACCATTTTTGTTATTTTTGATTTTGTTCTATGTTATGTTCATATTGGGATGATGAAATGGCGGGGATTAACATGCAAAAAGGGGGTTGCACAAAACCATCCTTTTTGTGCATACTTAAATTTATTAATATTTATATTTTATTTTACACACATAATCAGTACATTACAAAAACTAAATATAAAATAGTAGCAAAATAGATATTATTTTATTTGCGTAATAGTATCCTTTTTACTACTTTTGCATAAAAATAAAATTAAAGAATATGAAAGTACTTAAAGTTTCTTTTGTATTAGATATTCTTCAAGATGATGGATGGGAAATTGTGAGATGCAGAGGCAGTCACAGGCAATTAAAACATCCGGCAAAAAAAGGGAAGGTGACAGTAAACGGCAAACTGTCTGATGATATCACTGCTAACCTATTGAAGAGTATAGAAAAACAATCTGGGCTTAAATTTTAGTCCAGGTTGTTTTTACAAAAGAACAATAAGTAAAATATGGATAAAAATACGCTCTCAAAGTAGTCTTCAAAAACAAAAACTTAATTATATGGATTATATGTAAATAAAAAATAAAGACAAGCATTTTTAATGCTTGCGGTGGTGTATTTTAAAAAAGACAATAACAAATATTTCAATTAATAATCAGGTAAGTCAAATGGAACATGTAATAACCATCAAAGTTGCCCGTACTGAAAACGGGTACTCTGCTGCATGTGACCTTCTTGAAGGATGGGTAGTTGCAGTAACTGGAGATTTCTGTTCTTTAGAAAAAGAAGTGAAGGAAAGTATTGATATTTACATCGAATGGGCTAAAGAAGACGGAGATCCCTATGATCCTATTTTTGATATGGATTATAAATTAAAATATGAATTTGACGTGCAAAGTTTATTATCCTATTATCAAAAAATTTTCTCGTTGTCGGCTTTACAGTATATTACAGGTATCAATCAAAAACAATTAAGTCATTATCTAAATGGTGTTGCAAAACCGAGGAAACAACAGGCTGAAAAAATAGCGAATGGTTTACAAAATTTATCGAAGGAGTTAGCTTGTGTGACTGTATGACAATGTAAAAATAAATGAAAAAGAGGAGTATATTATGCTCCTCTTTTTCGTTTGTAAAGATTGAATTAATAATATATTACTTTATCATTAAAAAAACTTGAATCCGACCTCAGTCTTTAATACGCTCAGACTCAAATGCGTGGTGTGTTTCATTCTTCAACGCATCCGTCTTTGACGCATCTGCGAACTCTAATGCGTCTGACATTTTTTTGACCAATCTCGTCATTTTTCTTGTTCTTCTTTTCGATTGCTTCATTCTTTTCTGCAATGTTTTTTTTAGCTTCATTCTTTAGTTCGGCGACACATCGCTTTGAGCTTGTTGCTGCATCGACATGGGATTCTTCCTGCAAAAAACCCTGGCGCACCATAGGATAAATCTGTGAGAGTTTTTCAGACTCATAAATGGTCGATTTGGAAGGTATAGGCAGAGAAATAAAACATTAATTGTAAACAAAATAAGACATGACAAAAACAGAAGGTTATTGGAATGTAGTTCCACAGATAAAAAATATAGTATTTCCAGCACGTGGAAAAATAGGAATAGTTCTTGTTGATGGCAGAGAAATCATTGCACCCATAGCAGCATTCCCATCGATAAAGAAAGTTCCTGTAAAAGAAAGAAAAAATTGGTATCTAACAGCGGAAGGATTCACATGGGATTCTTGTCCAGAAGTGATACACATAGAACAAATCCTTGGCGATTCTTCAAAATACAAACACGAAAAATAAAAAATCCGCAATGCTAGCATTAACGCGCATTGCGGATTTATCATATATCATCGTATTGTTTATCTGGTCACAACACCTTCCGTCTCCTGTGAGAAATCAACCTCAAACTCATCACCGTCTACGACGAAGCGATATTTCTGCTTTTTTAATCCTTGCACCTTCGTGGTGATGTCATATACACACTGACATCTGCAGATATCTCCTGTTTGATATCCCTTGATGACAATGGCCTCCTTCTCATATTTCGTCGACGATCCCACTTCTCCACAACATGTGAGATTTACATCGTAAGAGACAATAACACACTCACTTGTTTTAGGATCATATTTATAAGAGACTAACGTATCTGCACTCTCCGAACGACTACCTACATACATAAGACCTCCTCTTGTCTGATCTGGCTCTTTATCCGCCTCTACGTCACTGCCACCTTTGCATGGACTACTCTTCACAAACACACCATTTGGCTCATTCATGATTACTCCCTTATAAATAATCGCTGAAATAGGGCTATAATCCATATCAAACTCCGTTCCATCAACAATAAAGTGATATTTCCGAGGTTGCAAGCCGTACAATTTAGTGGTTACATCAAACGTACACATACACTTACAAGCCACATCTGCCTTGTCTATGGTTTTTATAATAATCGTATCATTCTGAATACTTACCTTAGAATCCAATTCTGCACAACAGTTATAGAGCAAATTGTGTGATACAACCTCACCCTCACCCGTTAACACATTAAACCAATAAGAAACCAAGGTATCTGTTTTCTCATGTCTTACAGTCGTTGGTTCTTCATATTCCAACCCTTTTTCATTGTCGAACAAAGAATTCTTACATTCACTACTTTTGAAGAAAGCACCTCTTTCGCCTCTAAGTATAACAAATTTTTCTCCATAAGCATAGGATGTCATATCAACAACGAACTCTGTTCCATCCACCACAAAAATGTATTTTTTGTTCTTTAGGTTCTCCACTTTTGTGGTAACATCATACAAACAGTCGCAACTGCACATTGCTTCCGTCTCATACGAATTAATATAGACAGTATCCTTCGAAACTCTCACTTTAGATTCTATCTTTCCTGGACAGCAATTGAATTCTCTATCATGCGACACTACCAGACATGTTCCATAATCCATTGTATAAGTTACCAAAGTATCTCCTTTAGGCAAATAACCATCGTCAAAGGAAGTTACATAATTGTCATGATCTTCAGATCCTTCACTTTCATATATATTACTTTTACATGGACTGTTCTTCACAAATACGCCTGTTGGGACATCCAGAAAGAATCCCTCTGGTGTTTGCGACAAATCAATATCATAGTTTTTCCCATCTAATTTCAAACGATATTTTTTTGCCTCGATGTTTTTCAACTCAACAGCTAAATCAAACCGACAGATGCAATTGCATATATCATACCCCTTTTGTACGGGTTGAACATCTATAGTATCCTTGACAGTGGCAAGATTCATAGTCCAGCCTTCTCCACAACAATTTCCAGGGAAAGAAATAAGTTTAAGAGTCAATTGTTTCTGTTTTGGATCATACTTATAAGTGAGAATAGTGTCGTTTTCAGCACTTTCCACAAACGGATTCATTGGGCTATTACTATTACTACCCATCGAATTATCTAAATCTTCACCGGCGCTGCATCCACCAACTCTTTTTATTGTTCCATTAACGCCTTGTTTGTCTGAGAAATAAACTCGATCTATATTTTCTGCTTGATAAGCATATCTATAATGTTTATTGGCATAGATAACCACTTGACGAGAAGAATCGACATGGGCAACAGAATCAATCATATTTACATCATAAGCATGTTTGATACTATCACCATTTAAAATCTCATCGACAAACATTGTTTGTGCGTATGAAACTGAGGCAACGCACATCAAAGCCATAAGGCTTGTTAGTATATATTTTTTCATACGCTTACTCCTTTATTAATTTAACAGTTTGCTCATTGATTTTCAAAATATAGACACCCTTTGTATTAGGTAAGGTCAATTGAATAACTTCTCCTGATTGAGAAATCTTCTTCTCTATCATCTGTCCTAAAACAGAGAAAAGAGCCACTTGAGAATTCTCCTTCAAGCCTTCAATCTGAACGTGCTGATTGTCCAAGTAGGTAACACGCACTTCGTTTGCTTCTACACTCGACAACTTTGACAACTCCCCATCTTCAAAATAATACTTTTTGACTTGTCCAAACGAATATGTCGTGGAGGCACTTCCATTAATTACCAAACTATCATTTTTATATTGGAAAGTCGGAGACTCCGCCAACACAAATGATTTTTTTGTTAAATCCTTGAATTCTACCGTTACTTGAGACGGTCCTGCGAGCATGGAACTACCAAGTCCCATCATACTCAATAAAATTAAACTTGTCTTTTTCATGATAACACCATTTTATAAATATACCATTAAAAATTTTATCAGACCCCAAAAATTCCCCCATCAAAACATCCACAAAGAAAAGCATTTTATTTCAAACAAACAAAGAAATATTTATTTTTTTCATGAATTTGAGAAAATTTCACTCGGTCATTATTTAAACCTACGAGAAAACAAAGAACGACATATTCCATTTTTCAACGAAAGTGCATTTTTTATCTGCGAACGTAAAAAAACAGTTCATAAACCACCGAAAAAAGGGTGAAAAACATAGCAAAATATAGGGTTTTCTCCCTGTTTTTATTCCATGTAAAATAACCCACATATTAAAAAATATGTAACTTTATGCCGTAAAAACCACAAATACACCAATCGCTTATGGTAACAAAATATACAAAAAAGATTCTGGCATTATTTCTCCTATGCGGAAGCATAGTTAGCAGTTCAGCCATTCAGATGAACGAAGTGATGCCTTGCAATTTGTCGACGTATATGAACACCGACAATTATAATTTCTCGGGCTTCATCGAATTTACAAACGATCAGTCCCAAAGTGTCAATTTAAGAGGATACACCCTAATCCATTACAAGAAGGGGTCTAAAAAATATTCTGAAAAGTGGACATGGCAAATCCAAAACGATTGCATGGTAAATGCCAACACCTATACATTAATATGGTTTGACGAGAGCGATCGGGCTAACCATTCGCCCTACAAACTCGATGCTGACGGTGGTTACCTCTTGTTAAAGAACGGCAACACGCTGGTCGATTCTATCGCCTACGATGCTCAAACCGCACATATATCCTATGGTCGTTATGGAAACTCAACAGGTTATATGGAACCCACTCCAGGTGCGGCAAATACCACTGCCTATGCAGAACTGACTCGATGCCAAGCTCCTGAGTTCAGTGAAAAAGGAGGATTGAAACATGGAAATGTAAACCTACAATTGAGTTGTGCAACTGCTGGTGCTACCATACGTTACACCACAGATGGTAGCGAGCCTACCCAACAAAGCAACATCTACAATTCATCTATAAACATCAACAGCAATACTAGCGTACGTGCGAAAGCCTTCGCTAATAATATGTTGCCAAGTGAGATTGCCACTCACTCATATATTTATGCTGATAATGATCATAATGGGTGCGGAGGCGTTACCATTCCAGTCGTTTCCCTTACCGTGGAAGACCGTTATTTCAACGACAATACCGTGGGTATGTATGTGACAGGTTCAAATGGTTCTACTGGAGACAAAACTTGTACGATGATGCGGGCCAACTACAACAACGACTGGTCTCGTCCTGTCAATTTCGAATACTTCGTTAATGGACAACAAGTACTTTCTCAAGAGTTGGAAGCTGCCATTGAAGGTGGTTGTTCAAGAACATACACAGTAAAATCACTTTCACTAAAAGCTTCAAAAAAGACAGGTAAAAATCTTGTCAATTACCGCTTCTTCGGCACTAAACCCGACCTCTACACACAAACCATTTATTTAAGAAATGGTGGTCAAGGTGCTGATGCCGGTATGGGCATGTGGGGTGGCTTCGACTTTGGTGGCGGAGAAGGTGGTATGTTTGGCCCTGGTCAAGGTGGATTTAACCAAGGTGGATTTAATCAAGGCGGACAACAAGGTGGTCAGCAAGGTGGTCAACAAGGTGGCCAGCAAAATGGACAGAAGAGTGACAAAGTAAAGTTCAGAGACGCCCTAATGCAGGCTTACTGCACCAATATGAACATTGACTATCAAGCTTACCAACCGGTAGCTTATTACCTCAATGGACAATATTTGGGACTAATGGCATTGATGGAACGTACCAATGCAAGCTACGTAAAGGCAAACCATGGTGTCGATGAGGAGGATTTGGATTTGATTACCCTTTCCGACCAAAAAGGTATCGGTGTTTCAAAAGGAACCATCGACGCCTACAACGAATTGGTTTCGTATGTGGAGAGTTCAGACAACACCACTCCTGAATTCTATGCAGGTGCCTGCAAGCGTATGGACATGGACGAATATCTAGAATACCAAGTATTCCAACAGTTCATCTGCAATGCCGACTGGCCAGGTAACAATACAAAGATCTGGAGAGAAAGAAAAGACGGTTCTCGTTTCCGTTGGATTGTCTTCGATACTGATTATGGATGCGGACACGATGGTGCATTGAACAGCGCAAGTGATATGATCACCTACTGTAGAGGAGAAGGTAAAACGAATTGGGGTAACCAACAAACATGGATGACCACCATATTCAAACACTTGAGCAATAATCCTCAGTTCGCTAAAAAATTCACGACAAAATATCTTTGTCACCTATCAACGACCTTCACAGAAAACCGCATTAGAGCTGTTTACGACAGTATCACAAGTCTTGTGGAGGCAGAATACTGTGCCGACATGAACAAATCGGCTAAAGAGGCTGCAAACACTATGTTGACCTTCTTATTGGAGAGACCTGCGAACATATTGCAACATCTTCAAACCTATGCGGGAACAGGAGCTGCTGTCGAATTTGAATTGAAGTCAAATGTTGCAGGCGCTCACTTCACGATAAACGGAGAATCAGTAACTGGATTTAAAGGAAAGTATTTGGCTGAATTCGCTACCGACTTCATGGCCTACCCTCCTACTGGTTACAAATTCGACCACTGGGAAATCCAAGGTCAGTTTAACGAGACTGATAAGAAGGAGTCCTGCGTCACAAACTTGCCAGGAGAACTGAGCGGTTCTTTAACAAGCACATGTACCATAACTGCAGTCTTCTCACCTAGCAACTACGAATACACGCTTGTAATCAACGAGATGTGTGCAAGCAGTGACCAACGTTCAGGCAATGCCGACGAGTATGGCAAATATCCAGACTGGATTGAGGTCTACAACTACGGAAACGAGCCTATCGACTTGGCAGGTCTCTACTTCTCAAACAAGGCAAATGAATTGGATCTCAGCCAAATTGTATACGGAAGCAAGTCAACCATTGTAGAAAGCAAACAGCGTGTTCTAGTATGGGCAAACAGCGACCCTGTTGATGGTCCGCTCTACCTCAACTTCAATATGAATGTAGACAAATCGAAGACCATCTATTTGAGCAATGCTTCGGGTGAAATCATTTCATTGGCCTCATACGAGCCACATGACGTCAACGAATCATTTGGTTACCAATCCGACAACACTGGCGACTGGATATTGTTCGAGTCATGCAACAAAATCACATCTACTCCAGGCAAAGCAAACGGTACGATTAAGTGCGGCGATGTAAGTGTAATCGAAACCCAAATTTCTGAGTCTCTGTCTATGTATCCTAATCCTGCATCCAGTGAGGTGACTATCAGTTCGAAATCATTGATTTCTAACGTCCGCATCTGCGATCTGAATGGTAGAACATTATTAGAATACACTCCTAAAGAGAGCGAACTCAGAATCGATTTAAGTACAATTAGTCAAGGTGTTTACATTGTACGAATCGAATGCGAAGATGGAGTATTCAATGAGAAGTTGATTAAGCAATAAGCAAAACAAAACAAGAAGGCAAAGAGGATGCGTCGATGACGGCACATCCTCTTTTGTTGTTATTTGGACATAGAAAAATTATATCCACCAAATCTAAGAATACCTTCATACAATCTTTTTGTATACAGATATCCTGTAAGACCAGAACTATACATACAACGCTGAACAATCTTGTCATCTCCATTAAAGTACAAATCGATATTCTTTTGCATTTTCCCTGAGAGAGTATCAAAATTGCTAAACGGTATGGTAAATTGGAAGTTCTCACCTGTCAATTTGAAATGATCTTCATCGACGACCTCCACACAATCCTTATACTCACCTTTCTTCACATATTCATTCACCACACTATCGTATGGTTTGTTCACATCAACCTTCTCCCAATATGACAACACACCGTCGCGACAGAAAAAGAACGAAGACAGATTGCAATGACCTGCATTACCTGCCACCGAAATAAACGGATAATTCATCAGCAGGAAAGAAAATTTATCATTTCCATTGTATCCTTCAATAGGATATGATCGCGTCGGTAGTATTCGAGACAAGGCGCCGCATCTTTTCTTTTTCCTTCTGTACGTAAAGACCACAGTCTCTTCATCAGGATTCTCAGCCGTCAGAATAGCAAAACATATTATGTTCTTTGCTCGTTCTCCACCTAACACTTTAGGGATGCCAAGATTAGTTTTTTCCTCGGAGACTTTCTGAATGCTTTGTCCAATTCTGAACTTATCCAGAAGAGGCTTAGCAAGGTTAAGTTCCTCATCAGAAACGTGAATCAGGTTCTCCCAACCATCGAATCCAGCCATCCTCGACATAAGGTGCTGGGCATTCATTAGCGTGAAGGAGAAATTAGGCTCCTGATCAGGATACTCAAAAGAACGGAAAGCAGCAGCTATATCGTAGTACTTAGGTTGATAAGCATACAATTTTTCCTCCTCATTATAATAACGAGTTTTGTAATCTTTAAAAAGTAATTTGGATTGTGATTTGAAAAAATCGATAGATGAAATTGCCATAAATTTAATTCCATTGCGCATTAAAGTCTTTATCGAATGTATGGGCCAGTAAACTTGTTGACAAAAACCTTAACACTGAATTAAACTTATGTTAATGATATGGTATGATGAAATCTTTGCACTGGTCGGCATGCATTACCACGATGCGAGTGCAAATATATGAATAAATGATTAGGTGACAAAATTTCCCATCAAAACGAAACGATATGCGTACCCCTATATTGTTTTTTTATCGCCTCATATTGCCTCTTTGTCTCCTCCCAATCAGACAAGCAGAGCGCATATACATAATAGATGCCATTTTCCTCATAATAGCCCGCATAAGGATAGCCATCCATCTCCAGCACTTTTATGAAATGATTCACCCTTGACATACTATTAAACTCACCGCAGACAAGATAATATTCTTTCTTGTATTTATCCGTCTCTACTGATGTTCCACATTTACGAATGATATACTGCAACGCATCGTCCAATGTGATTTGTACAGAACCGGTATCCGTCTGCATAAAGGGATGAACCAGCTGATTATTCAAAAGGATGACAGGCATAGTAAACTCATTAGCATTACATCCCTTCGTTTGAAGGAGTGCAAGCATGGATGTTTCGTTTTTCTTATCTGAGACAGGCAATTCTAAGTAAGGTATCTGCTCTTCCTTCAACTGCTTTTTAGCGTAGGCGCAGTTACCACACCCCTCCATGGTGTAGAGTTTCAACTCCTGTGCGAAGAGATTTGTCATCCACAGGAAGGTCAAGCTTATGATTACCCATCTTTTCATACAAAAAACAAAAGGGCTGAACACCTATCCAGCCCTTTTATGTAAAGTCAATTATTTTACAATGACAACTCGATTCAAATTGCACTCTGGAGAAGAGAGAACGTACTCTCCTGAATTCAAATTCTTCACATCAATTGAGACCTCCTCTTTAGCAGCCTTCACTGTCTTGACAATCGTACCATCCATACTGATTAGATAGATGACCTTGCCAACTATTGAAGGAGAAACGACATAAACGATCTCTGTTGCTGGGTTCGGATAGACATAGACAAGAG
The DNA here is from genome assembly GCA_017430235.1 of Paludibacteraceae bacterium. Lineage (GTDB taxonomy): Bacteria > Bacteroidota > Bacteroidia > Bacteroidales > Paludibacteraceae > UBA1181. The sequence continues at coordinate 23,592 of JAFRNH010000013.1, forward strand.
TATTATCTTCCTCAAGCACCTTCGTAGTTGTAGAGAATCCTCTCAAATCAACCAACGAACGCAACGTAGCTGCATTCACCATTGTTGATTTTGCACGCAAACCTGATTTTTTTGCATTCTTATTACAGATAAGTGACAAGTTCAACACTACGAAGTCAGTCTCTGTACACGTTACACTCACACTATCATAAGTGATCATCTGACCATTTTGATAAACCGTCCAGTTGGTAATCAATACATCTTGCTCGTATGACAAGACTTTCACATTGACAGAATCAATCTTCTCAGTAAAGTCAATTTCACAACCACTTGTTTCCACCACACCGATTGACTTCACCGAATCTACATTCACCTCCTCAGTAGGGGTTGTCAATGCCACATCATTGTAAGTTGAGATTGGATTTGCATAAACGCAGCCTCCATCTTCAACAGTTGCTTTCTCATTGTAGTTGGCTGCCTTCGGATCGGTACATCCGGAAACCACCACAACATTGTCTTCTTTCGCATATACGCAATCTCCATCAACAGAAGCCAATGGGTTATAGTTGGCTGCTTTGGCATCCATACAACCGACGATTGTATCACTCACTTTACGATACTCACATGTATTGTTGTCCATCTCTGCGTATGGATTATAGTTCAATGCGAAGGTATCAGTACATCCCCAAATAACCTCCTTAGGGTATTGACAGCTACCATCGTTATAAGTTGCCAAGGAATCGTAATTCAATGCACTCACGTCCGTACATCCACCCACTTCTCGAGCATATTCGCACAAACCGCTATTGTGGGTTGCCAAGGAGTCATAATTCAAAGCTTTTGGATCGGTACATCCATAGATAATAGTCTCGTAAATACAGCTATTGTCTCTCAACGTTGCCAATGAATCGTAGTTCAATGCAGCAGGGTCGGTACATCCGCAAATGAGATCCACATCGAAGCAGGCAGTAATTCTTGCTGACTTGTCTGCCACCATCTCAAACATATAAGTTGAATCATCAAATTGCTGGAATTGGTTGCTACCCGACACATTGACAGACGCCACATGGTAGCCTGCTGCCGGATGAACGAAGAACCAAACCGTATCGTGCGCATTAGCAAGTGTATCACGACATTCAATGTAACCCTCTCCGCAAGTAACACTCTTGTAGATGCGCAGGTCTGTCGTCTGGGCAGCCTCTATCTTCACATCAGTAAACGGCATCTTGAAGGAGACGCTCCATGTATTGTTTCTTTCCCATTCTATCTGAGTATCGTTCATTGCAAGCCATTCCTCATTCCAATATTTTTTAGAGACTCTTGGTGTAATACCATTCTTATAGAGAACCTTCACTGTAGAACCTGACTCTGCCGAGATTGGATAATTATAGTCATTGAAGTAGTTTATGTAAGTTGAATCATACACAATCTCATACACTGGGTTCTTCATGGTCAGAATGATATCCTCGGCTGGCATGAAGAAGTCCACGCTATCGCCTATCATGAAACTATCCAACATATATCCGCTGTTATTACGGATGTACAATCTAGACTCATAATTTAGTCCATCGAAGATATCCATGAAATCGAGCAGTTCGCCTGCCTGCATTGAATCCAAGCCCTTATGGCTTCTTTGCCAGTAAGAATCAACTGTCACATTGCATTTAGAGAAGGTGCTATCCACTGAAATGGAGTAGTATTCATAAGATGGTTGCTCCATAGTGACATAGACTGATGTATCTGGCATAAAGAACCATACGGAATCACAATATGAGCAGGTGTTTACCTTGATATTCTGACCTGATCGTGAGGTTACCTTCACCCATTTTTTAAATTCTGAGTCTGGGCCACCGAAACTTGTCAACGTGACACGTGTTCCAGATGTCACAGAGTCAATCCTGGTTTGTTTTCTAATATCATAAGAATCATTTGATGTGAGCCCCTCACCAGCCAAGTAAACCCTTGCATACTCGTCCATCATCCTTGCACATGACGAATCAAGTACGATAGAATTATAATGGAATGGATTCTCCATGCTAATATAGATAGGCTCTGCTGGCATAAAGAACCATACGGAATCACAATATGAGCAAGTGTTGACATGGACTTTCTGACCTGACTGTGTGGTTACCTTCACCCATTCTTTCACCACTGAACTTGGTCCTCCCAAAACTGCCAACGTGACACGAGTATTCTTTTTGGCTTCTGTAACCAACGTATCGTTTCCGCTGGTTGGTCGGTAATAAGAGAATCTATACTCTTTATTCTGTCCGGCAATATACATTTGACCATCTTCTGCCTCTCTTGCACATGAGGATGTGAAATAGATTCCATGTTTTTGCTCTTCGAAGCAGGCAGTTATACTTGCGGTCTTATCTGGCACCATCTCAAACATATAGGTTGAATCATCAAATTGTTGGAATTGGTCGCCACCCGACACAAAGACATTCTTCACCTGATAGCCTGCTGCAGGATGGACAAAGAACCAAACCGTATCGTTCGCATTAGCAAATGAATCACGACATTCAATATAACCCTCTCCACAAGAAACATACTTATAGATGCGCAGGTCAGTCGTTTGAGCAGCACCTATCTTCACATCATTAAACGGCATCTCGAAGGAAACGCTCCATGTATTGCCACTTTCCCATCCTACGCGAGTATCGTTCATTATACTCCAATCTCCATTCCAATATTTTTCAGAGACTCTCGGCGTAATGCCATTCTTACAGAGAATCTTCACTGTAGAACCTGCCTCTGCCGAGATTGGATAACCATAGTCAGTGAAGTAGTCAATGTAAGTTGAATCATACACAATCTCATACACTGGGTTCTTCATGGTCAGAACGATATCCTCAGCCGGCATGAAGTAATCCACACTATCGCCTATCATAAAGCTATCCAACATACGTCCGTTTGTATTACGGATATACAATCTCGTCTCATAATTTAGTCCTTTGAAGATATACGTGAAATTAAGCAGTTCGCCCACCTGCATTGAATCCAATCCTTTATTGCTTTTTTGCCAGTAAGGATTAACCGTTACATTGCATTTGGAGAAGGTGCTATCCACTGAAATGGAATGGTATTCATAATATGGTTGCTCCATAGTGACATAGACTGATGTATCTGGCATATAGAACCATACGGAATCACAATATGAGCAGGTGTTTACCTTGATATTCTGACCTGATTGTGTGGTTGCATTCACCCAATTTTTCAATTCTGAATTTGGATCACCGAAACCTACCAACGTGACACGCGTTCCAGATGAGACTCCGTCAATCGTGGTTTGTTTTCTAATATCATAAACATCATTTGTGAGACCTTCACCAACTAAGTAGACTCTTGCATATCCATCCATCATTCTTGCGCATGATGAATCAAGTACAATAGAATTATAATTAAGTACATATGCAACGTCCACTAATGCATCAGCAAATGGCATTTGAAAAGTGATGACAGAATCCCTTATCGAGCTATTAACCACATACCAAATTCCACCATTTTTTCTCAATGCTGAAACTTTCGGTGTAATGCCCCTCCTAAACATCACACTCACAGTAGTACCAGCCTCTGCTGATGTCGGATAGCCATAGCCAGTGAAGTAGTCAATGTAGGTTGAATCATATACAATCTCGTATGTAGGATTAACGACAGAAAGGACAATATCACTATCTGGCATAAAGAATACAACACTGTCACCCATTTTAAAGCTAGCAATCAGACCTCCATTTTTCTCACGGATTTTCAATGTTGATTCATAATTTAATCCTTCAAACATACCCATGAAATCCAAGCCAGAACCTACTCTTATGGAGTCTAAGCCTTTACTATTTTGCAACCAATAAGGATTGGCAGAAACATTGCACTTCGTAAAGGTTGAGTCGGTCGTAATGGAACGATACGTTGGTATCTTTTCGAAACAAACATTAATCCAAGCCGTATGATCTGGTATCATTACAAATCGATAGGTGGTATCATCCAATTTCTCAAAATCCTTGGCTCCTGACACAAAAACATCCCGAGTAAAATAGCCTGGATCTGGGTAGACATTGAACCAAATGGTCTCTCCTGCGTCACCAGTCTTCTCACTACGCACTTCTCCGCCTCCACACTCAATGTTTATAGCCACATCAAGATTTGTTGTCCGTGCCGCCCTGATGTTCACAGGACCAGATGGCATTATAAATGTGAAGATCGAATCAGTTATTGTATAGTCGTCTACGAAATAATTACCATAAGGATTACTCCAATATGCGCATGGTGTTATTCCCTTCTTAAACATCACATTGATAGTGTCACCCACCTTTGCAGATGTAGGTCTCAGACGACCATCAAAGTAGTTTATGTAGGTTGAATCGTAGGTAATCTCATACGTCGGATAACGATCCACCAAAGAGAGATATACTAATTCTGATGGCATATAGAACCAAACGGAATCACAGAAATCGCAAGTCTCGACTTGTATCGACTGACCTGAGGCAGTCTCCACAGTCACATCCTGTTTCATCTCTTCATTAGGGAAAAGACATATTGTCACACGAGCATTTTCTTTCACAGAATCTATCCTCATGCCATTCAACTCCCCAAATCTGTAATAGTCCCTACCTCCTAAGAAGATCAAACCGTTCGGCATCTGTCTAACAATAGACGAATCCAGAATCATGTTGTACGATGCAGCATTGGCATCAATAAAAAAAAGTGGTAATAAAAAGATTACCAGCCATCTCATTTTTCGTAAAATATCACTCATACGCATATATGTTTAATAAACTAGTTGCAAATAATCAGAATCAACAAATGTATGTGCTCTATAAGTTCATCTAAATAAAACGACACGGAATGAATTAGATTCATCACGTGTCATCAAATTTCATCACACACCTATCGATGTTCTAATAATAGACTCAGCTCTTTTTATCTGAATCCGTTGTGGAGATGCAGGGGTTCGAACCCTGGTCCAAACGAGGAAATCATAAGCTTTCTACATGCTTATTCTTGACTTCATTTTCGTACGATAGCAAGACCAAGACCACCAACTATCGTCTTATCCTCTAAAATTTCATTCGGGCAGCGAGGCATACCCAAACTATTCCTGATTTTTCTGCGCCTCCGATTCCGACCGCCTCAGGACTTAGCATCGGGGAAACGTCTTGTCTGAACACCCGTGTCCAGATTAAGCTTCAATCTACTATTATTCGATTAAGCAGCAAGAGCATAGTTATTCTCGCCAGTTAAATTTTTGGTCTCCAAAGATTATAGTGCTAGCCACTAGCGCACTGCATGCTTACCTACCACTTCTGCCCGCTGTCAAATCCAGTCATCCCCAAACCTGACCCGTTGCATGGGTATCGTTCAGTCGCTACCAAACTTCTGCAAAGTTATAACCATTCAGTCAAAATAGCAACTATTTTTCAAATTAAAAATTATTACTTCAAACAACTGATACAACACGGCATATCACGACGAACATGGCACACCATATTGCAACAGACGCGGCACTCCACATTCCTACCCTATTTTTGTCGCAAAAGAGTGAAGTGTCCGCTATACTCTCGGTCAATCTCCGGTATATGTATGTCATACCAATAATCGGTGGATGGCATAGGATGTCCTAAATAATAGCCGTCCCAACCATCATCCAATCCGCTTCCTCGATATAGCAACTTTCCATATCGATCAAAGATGTAATAATATGAGCGTGCAAATTTATCCAACCCGAGCACCTTCCACGTCTCTCTTCCTTCAACAAAATATTCTGGTATAAATAGTTCCACTGTCGGTTTGAAAATAAAGGTATCAGCGCAACCCACCTCATCTTTAACCACTATGTGATACTCTACGCCAACAATCGCATGCTCCAAGATATCTGACGTCGTCTCTCCTTTTCCATAATCATAAACCAATGCCGAGGATGGCGACTCCACCTTCACCTGATACTGATCGTATGCAAGCTCCTCACAGGATAGGATAACGGGATATGGTTGCACATGCACCGTACCACTTGCTTCATTCTCGCACGCACCATTGACTACTTCCACGTGATACTCCGTATCTGTCATCGGCTGCACCTCAAGTCGTTCGCCTCCCGTCACCGTTGTGTCTGCCGAACTCCATTCTATATTCGTGTATTGATGCACACCTTCCAGTTTCAGCATTGCCTTCTCGCCTTGACAAACTGATGGTGCCAACAATTTCACCTCATTTGGTTGATCTACATGGATGTATATTTCATTCGAGAATGTATCCGGACAGGCTCCTCCTTCTGTTATCACCCGCACATACAAAGAGGTATCCACCTGCTCGAAATGAAAATCATTACCTATGCAATCTCCCGCTGCTCCCATCGTAGCATAAGAAGTCTCTCCTTCCCTACGCACCTGCAAGCGCGGACACGTTGCAGAATCTAAATCTGTTCCATAAGAGATGGATAAATCCAATGGTTCATTTGCACAGAGCGAATCTGCCGATCCCTCCAATTGAATGCTTAAACGTGGTACTATGTCAACCACATATTGATTCGTATCATTCGGGCAAACACTTCCCCTGGTAATCACAAGATAAGTAGTCTTTTCTGTAATCACATCATTGTATGGATAAGGAAGTGGAGCTTGGACTTCGCCATTTCTCGACAAACCACATCGATGCGAGAAACCAACACTCACATCAGGTTCAATGTCCAATATTACCCTTATTTCTGAATTCTCACACACTCGAGTAGGCATATTTCGCAAGAAGAACTCTATCTTAGGCTCCACCTCAACTACGACTGGGTCGGACGTGACTGGTTCGCACACCTCCAACGGATTGGCAATCACACGATAGGATGTTCGAACCTTCATTTGTCTTGTTTGCTCGGTGACTGCACTTGTCTCGATGGTGGTGAAATCTGTTTCTTCATCTTCTTGTTTCTGCCATGTTAAATCTTTTGCGTCGGTGGCAGTGGCGGAGAAAGTGACATCGGTTCCCTCACAAACGAATGTTTCAGAGGCTGACAATGACACAGTCGGACGCTTCTCCACCTTTACATCGAATGTGACGGAGGACTCAGGGCAAACCGCACCTTTCACGCTAAACTCATATTGAGCGTCGGCTGTCAGATGATCAGTATAAGTTCGATCTGTTGTCGTCAGAGTCTCCGCACCTTTCTTCCATGCGAAAGTACCGTTCAAAGCAAGGGTTGGCAACACTGTTAAAGTCACCGGCTCACCCTCACACACAAGGGTTGGCACATCAAAGTCAGATGTAGAGAGTGTACTCGTTCTTTCCACCTGCACGGTAATAGGATCAGAAACGACTGGTTCACACACCTCTGTTGGATTGGCCATCACACGATAAACAGCAGTGGCATTCATCTGCCATGTTTGTGTTGCGGTCGTACTGGTTTCGATTGTTGTAAAGTTTGAATCTTCCTCGCCCATTCTTTGCCATGTTAAATCCTTTGCATCATGTGACGTGGCTGCAAAAGTAACATCACTCGCCTCGCAGACAAATGTTTCCGAAGCATCGAGTGTCACAGTCGGACGTTTCTCCACCTGCACGTCGAATGTGATAGAGGCCTCTGGACAGGCGTTCCCCTTCACACTAAACTCATACTGAGCATCTTCAGTCAGTTGGTCGACATAATTCAATTCGGTGGTTGTCAGGGTCTCCGTCCCTTTCTTCCATGCAAACGGAGTATTGATCGTTAAAGTTGCCAGAGGCATCAATTGCACCTCTCCGCCCTCACATACGAGGGTTGGAACAGAGAAGTCGGACGGACTCAATGTGGCCAATTTCTCCACATTCACAGAGAGATAATCGGAGGTGTCGGAAGCACATCCGTATAATGAGCTGGCAATCACACGATAGGTGGCGGAGGTGTTCATCTGCCATGTCTGTTCAGTGGTCGTACTGGTCTCGATTGTTGTGAAATCTGAGTTGCCCTCCTCTTTCTTCTGCCACGTTAAATCCTTCGTTTCACTTGAAGTGGCTGTAAAGGTCACGTCACCCGCCTCACAGACAGTGGTCTCCGAAGCCGACAATGACACAGTCGGACGTTTGTTCACCTCAACAGTAAAAATTCTAGAAGTATCGGGGCATACATTTCCTTTGGCAAGGAATGTATATTGAGTAGTAGTTGTTATACTATCAGAGAAACACAAATTAGATGTCTGTGAATCCGCACCTTTATACCATACAACATCATACGGGCCACCCAACATCACGGTTGTAAAAGCACATATCTCGAACGCCTCGTCCTCACATACAGAGGATGGCAAAGAGAAACGCTCCGGGGCCAAATCTGCTCTTCTCTCTACATCAATCTTCACACTCATTTCCTCTCTTGGACACATCTTATTATCCGTATAGTACGTGTAGACAGTCTGTTCAGATGGTGTATCCTCTACTACGGTCTGAGAGCCCTGATTCTCCCATGGTAATATATCCGCTTTTTTAGTCCAGAAGCCCTCCAATTGCGGATCTTTCACAAAAGTAACTTTTTCTCCATAACAGATGGTGGTCGGACCCGTATAGGCGGCAGGTAATGGTATTTTCTTTTCGGCATAGACAACTGCCGTGTCTGAGTAGACATCGTCACAACCTGCACCCACAGAAACACGTGCGCGATAATAGATTGTATCCGTTGCCGTAACTTCGAGAAAAGCTCCTGTTCCCGATGAAATCGGCGTAAAAGAAGTCTCTCCCTTTTTCATTTGTTCCCAAGTCAGATTACTTAAGTTTTGCTCATTGAGAGCGAGTGCAACCTGATCGCCTTCACAAGCACTCCATTCGGGGGTGATAAAAGAGAGTTTCACATCATTTAATTTAACGACATCAAACGAATAGTGAACAGAAGGACACTTGTTTCCTTCTGCAACGAGTTCGAATGTAGCAGATTCTGTCAGAGGTATCTTGTTAGCTAATTCATTGTCAGTCAAGGCAACTCCATCCTTTTTCCATACTGCCGATGTGTATGAACCTATCACATCAAGATACAAGTAGTCATCTGTGTTCGGACAAAGAAACATAGGACTAGGATACTCCGTATAACGAATGGAATCCTCGGCCAATATCTCCATATTCACAGGCAAAGAGGTGCAATTACCATCAGAAGCAGTAAGAGAGATAATCTTTCCTCCACGAATATTCTCTATCACGTATGGCATGGTAACAGGTTCTGAATTCACATAAAATTCAGTTGGATTACCCCTTAAGACAACAGGGTTTAGAGTATAACTACCGCCTTCGCACATGACAGTATCGTTCAGCGGTTCCAGTACAGTCACAGGAATGATATTCAACTGATAAATAATAGAATCGGAGACGCAGTCCTCATTCGTTGCATAGAAGAGGTATTGCATTGAATCAGCCGTGGTTGCTTTAAGGATATTAGGTTCCTCTGGGGTAGGGATAGCAGTCCATTCTGTATCGTGCGGACTTTTCTCGAACCAGTAATATTGATCCACAATGGATGTAGGCGTCGACTTCGCCTCGATGACCACCTGTACAAGAGGACCTCCACACAAGGTGTTTTCTGTTTCACCAAGAGGTGCAAATTTTGGTTTCTGACAACCCTTACAACTAATAGTAACAGGCGTAGTGATATAGAACAAATCACAATAACTGTCGGGATAACCATTCTGAGCCACCTGCTGAGCTACTTCATTCGTGAGTGCCAAGATAGCTCTGTACATGACGGAGCCTCCCTGCATATTATCATATTGAATCACTTTACTGTTGGACGGCAAAGAAGTCCAATGTATTCCATCAAAAGAGGTTTGCCATATATAAACGTATGGTTCATCTTTATCATCCCATTCTTGTGAGTAGAGATGAATTGTATGATTCTCTGTTAGGTCATTACAATTAAAGATACCTTCATATTTTTTATTAGGATCTCCATCTATACCGATTTCAGCCTGTGGAATGTGGTCAGAGCAAACCAGGAATTGTATATCGTCAAATGCCACCTTAGCAGGTTGGGTACCGATATTCTGGCAGAATACCTTCATGTGAAAGACCTCGTCTGCATAGAAAGACAATGGCATATCAAAACGCCCCCATTGATTAGAAGGGACCGAATAAGTCATCTCCATATATCTAACACCTCGTTCGTCTTGTGCAGACAAGGTCATATAGACACCGTCACCCAGATCTAGTCCATTAGCATTCACACTGAAGACATAGCTCTGACAAGGGCATACTTTTCCCGGTATTAGTTTATCCACCACCATCACTTGCTGTCCAACAGGAATGTTAGTATACAAGAAGGCATCATTTTCTTCCCCCGTAACACCTAATATCTGATATGGTTCAGAGTAGTCGTTTGTAGAACCATCTGAAGAAAGCGCATAAACAGTAGAGTCTGGCGCACAAGTCACTGTATAATAAGCGCCCTCGTCGAAGCGAGTTGTCTGACCCGATTCGTATGCTTGATAATCCCCACCTATAGCATCGAACGTTCTGGTTTTCAGAGAATCAATTGTACCGAAGTCCTCCCTCCAAATCCTTCTCAAAGAAGGTTGTAGCGAGCAATCATAGATTCTCGAAAAGTGAGATATGGAATTGGATACCGAATAATAGACACAGCCATTGGAGGGTCCACCGTGAGTACTTATGTAATGAGCTTCATCACTCGCTTCTTGCTCCGTATTTCCTCCCGTCACAATCAATCGATACACACGTTCACCCAGATTTTCACCCTCTTGAAACATAGAGGTTTTCTTTATACCACTAACATCCTCCAAATTCTTCCACGTATAGCCATTATCCGTAGATTCTTGCCAAAGGAAATAGACATAATCGTAAATCGCTTTCCATGAAGATAATATATTGTTTTTGACGCTATAAGTCATACCACCTTCGCAATCTACCACCGCATCAGAAGCTAAAAGTTCAGGTTCCACCAATTTATTCGAATCATCACGATACAAAGAAATGTCATCCAAAGCGAAATCATTTCCGAGATAATCCTTCACACAATAGTTCAATACCTGAAGTTCCAATTCATCCCCCTCTTGTGCTACAAATTCCAAGTTATATTCACTCCAATCCTTTTTATCGTGAACATGCGTTCCATCATTCGGATTATTGAACTCCCATAACGGAATCTTTCCTGTGGACTGTTCCGCCAAGACATCTCCATCTTGATTAACGATGCGCATGGCAAGAATAGGTAAATCGATGCTACTTAGCGAGTTCGAAACAGCAGCCGCATAAATGGAAAAGCGATACTTTCGTTGTCCACACACCTGAAATTTCATCTTCTGACGATAGATAGCTTCTCCATGTCCTGTCTTATCAACATTCACCACCAACATTCCTCCGTTCGGATTTCCTGTATGATCTGCACCTCCCGTAAAGTGTGCGGCAGAACCCATGGCACATGAAGCTTTTCGGTTGTAGGCCCACCATGGACTATTCGTTATACCATACCATCCATCTGCTATGGGCGCACAAGCATCAAACTGATGTCCTGGAACTGACATAGAAGGATCAGGGAAATCTCGAATAACAGAATCCTCCACCACACCAAAATCTTCATTCCAAACCAAGTTCCAATTTTGAGAATAGGCTGACATCATCGAGATGATCATCCACACGCAACTTATTATTGCCTTTTTCATAACACAAATTTATCCTTATTCACGATTTTCCACACGTTTCTCTCATCACAACGTATTATCACCCTCTCTCCCCAATCACAACCCCATGTACGATAAATTTCAAAGGAAACTTCAAGTGGTGTTTTTCAAAATTCATATCACATCCGACAAAATTAAGAAAAAAAACAATTCATGCTTATATTCTTGTTGTATTTTTAAGAAAAGTAACTTTCCTATAGACCAACGCTCCTCTACCAACACACTTTTCATTCAAATTGAATTAAAAGTCCTCTTTTTTGAATTCATATTCATGGTATATTTTTCTTTTCTATGATAGTTTTGTCATAAACAAATGGGAGACCATAAAATCTTATAGAATATTTTGCTCATAATAAGGCTGAACTTTTTTGAATTGGAAACAGGAAGCCATAAAATCTTACAGAACCACTTTCGATTATGAGAAAAACGGTTATTATAATAGCCTTTTTTAGCACACTAACGGCTATTGCACAAACGAAACTGAACATCCATCAGAAGGATGGAGCTATTATCGAGTATGAAGTTGCCGACATCGACAGTATCGTGTTTACACCGAGATTGCCAGCCGACACTGCCTTGTCATCCATCGAGACGGGTGATGTGAAGGTAACCAACTATGGTGGATGGTTTGAATCAGGTTTTGTAGAATGGAGTGCTGTGGAAGGTGCCGACAACTACCATGTGTATTGTAAAAAAGCATCTGCTTCCGATGATGCTTATCAGAGAATCGATCCGATGCTGATCCGCAAGTATCCGACGGGGATACGGGCGGACGTGCTCGGGCTGGAAGCTGGCGATTACCATCTGAAAATCATAGCCGTCAACTCCGGAAGGGAGAAAGGAAGTCCATCCATCGTCTCAATAAAAGCGAAAGCATACAATCGTGAAGGCTACGCCCACTTCAACAACCAAGGTGTCGGCGCCTACAATGACAACGGAACACTCAAAGAGAATGCCGTCGTACTTTATGTAACGGAAGAGACAAAAAAGAGCGTTTCCATGGAGGTTTTCACATCTTCCAATGGGACTACCCAATGCACGGGAATTTCCAATATTTTAAAAGCACTTCAGAAAGGATACGAGACAAGACCCATCTGCATCCGTTTGATTGGTCAGATTACTGCTGACGGAATGACAGAATCGGGCGACACGAATAATCTTTTAGTGAAAGCTTCCAGTAGTTCTATGTCAATCGACAATGTTACCATTGAGGGAGTCGGCGAAGACGCCACCTGTTATGGTTTTGGCATAAGAGCCATTCGTGCGCACAACCTAGAAATTCGCAATCTTGCCATTATGCTCTTCAACGACGATGGTATCGCTTTCGAAAACAATAATAAACATATATGGATTCATAACAATGACATCTTCTATGGCACAGCAGGCTCGGATGCAGATCAAGCAAAAGGAGATGGGTCAATCGACTTAAAAGATGACTCCCAATATATGACGATTGCACACAACCACTTCTTCGATTCCGGCAAGATGTCACTCTGCGGGATGAAAAAAGAAACAGGTCCCAACTATATCTCTTATCATCACAACTGGTTCGACCATTCCGACTCTCGTCATCCACGCATAAGAACCATGTCTGTTCACATATACAACAACTATTACGATGGCGTTTCAAAATATGGTGTGGGCGTAACGTATGGAGGAAGTGCCTTTGTCGAGGCCAACTACTTCCGAAATGTAGCTAAACCTATGCTCTCCACCGGACAAGGAACGGATGCGAAGGGAGACGGCACCTTCTCTGGTGAGACAGGTGGAATCATCAAATCTTTCAATAACTATTTCACCGAGAAACCCAGCTCGTTTAGTTATATCACACAAAAAGAGAATGCTACCGACTTCGATGTTTATGAAGTCTCATCGCGAAACGAAACAATTCCAGCCTCATACAAAACTGTTGCTGGTGGCACAAGTTATCATAATTTCGATACAGACAATTCTCTAATCTACAACTATACACCCACAGAGCCTTCTATTGTGAAAACAGTTGTCACCTCATCTGCAGGGCGTATGAATGGCGGTGATTTTCATTGGAATTTCAATAATAATGTAGACGATCAGAGCCATACTCTCAACGAAGAGTTGATGAATGCCATCAGGAGTTACAAAACAAAACTCATATCTTGTTTCGACGAATAGGAGAAGGAGAATTTAAGCCACTATGGTTTATTCTCCAACTCTATCAACCTATCAATTTCCTCCTTGCGATAGTGGATTATGATTGTTTTCCTTGTTTTTATCGGAGTCCCGTTCAGCCACTGGCACCGCCATCCATCCATTCTCTTTATGGTCTCTATGGCTGCCTCGTTGAATCGTTCATCATCAGATTTGACAATCTTAAAATCAGACAAGGAACGATCCACATTGATTCTAAACCGCACCTTTACCTTTACATCTTGGTTCATCTTTCCGACCATCGGATATACTTTGTTGAACAAGACATCCTGCTGCAAGTCTCTTTTTCCATCTTTGCTTCGATATTCGTCAATCTGAATCAACGGTTTGGGGGTCAAATACTTGCCATTCTCAGGCTCCCACAATCCTCTGACTCGTTTTATTTCCTCTTCTAACGGTATTGTACAGTACACAGCCCCCACCATTACGCCATCATATCCATATTCATCCTTCATCACAATATCAAGTGTTGATGATTTGATCTTATCAACCCTTTTAACTACTTTTTTTAATCCCACAGCGGAAATTTCCAAAACGTCTCCTCTTTTGACATAGATACTATACTTGCCGTCAAAATCCGTAGCTACACCTTTCGTAGTTCCCCGAATCATCACCGACGCAAGAAATATAGGTTCTCCATAAGAATCCATCACCGTTCCCTTTATCAAAATTGTCCGTCCATCATTTTGTGTCGTATCTTGTTGAGTGGAGACTTCATTCACCTGTATATTTTCAGCCGCTGCCATTGGGGTCCAACTTAGTCCTGCAGACAAACCTGCCAACACAAGTTTTTTACCCATAGATCTTCGCTTCATCAGTTCTCTTTCTAAATATTCCAATTCTGCCTCACATCGTGGACAAGTGCCTCGACACTCCCCTTTGTAATGGCACTCCTCCACCACCAAGGGAATATCATTTTCAGATGCAATATTCTGACGAATCTGTTTGAGTATTTTGCATGTCTCTTTTCCTCTGAACATATACAGTCTTTTTGAATTTACACGATAAAGCTAACCTTTGAATTATTTCTCATCCCTTTGTCTGGACAACCTCAACAGTTCCTCTTTCCGATATATAATTTTAACCGTCTTTCTTGTCTCCACAGGTTTTCCGTTCACAATTCGACGCTGCCAACCATCCATTCGCTTTATGGTCTCTATGGCTGCCTCGTTGAATCGTTCATCATTAGAACTGACAATCTTAAAATCGGACAAGGAACGATCCTCGTTGATTCTAAACTGCACCTTCACCTTTACATCTTGGTTCATTTTTTCGACAATCGGATATACTTTGTTGAACAAGACATCCTGCTGCAAGTCTCTTTTCCCATCTTTGCTTCTATATTCATCAATCTGAATCAACGGTCTTTGAGTCAAACTCATGCCATTTTCAGCCACATCCAATCCTCTGACTCGTTTTGTCCCCTCATCCAACTTCGGTTCACAGTACACAATAATCCCTTCTGATATCGGTTCATCATCCTCCTCTAAAACAACATCTAATATTGGTGATTTGAGTTCATCAACGCGTTTAACCACTTTCTCATATCCAATAGCGGAAATTTCCAAATTTTCTCCTCTTTCGACATTGATACTATACTTACCATCAAAATCTGTGGAGACACCTTTTGTTGTTCCCTGAATCATCACTGTTGCACCATATATAGGCTCTCCATAAGAATCTTTAACTATTCCCTTTATCAGAATTGTTCTTTCATCATTTTGTGTCGTATTTTGTTGGGTGGAGACTTCGCTCACCTGTATATTTTCAGCCGCAGCTATTGGGGTCCAACTTAGTCCAGCTGACAAACCTGCCAACACAAGTTTTTTACCCATAGCTCTGCGCTTCAACAACTCCTTTTCCAAATATTCCAGTTCAGACTCACATCGTGGACAAGTGCCTCGACACTCCCCTTTGTAATGGCACTCCTCCACCACCAAGGGAATATCATTCTCAGATGCAATATCCTGACGAATCTGTTTGAGTATCTTGCATGTCTCTTTTCCTCTGAACATATACAGTTTTTTTTAGAATTCACACGACAAAGCTAACCATTGAATTATTTTCCATCCTTTTGTTTGGACAACATCTGCAGTTCTTCTTTCCGATAAACAAATTTCACCATCTTTCTTGTTGCAATAGGTTTCCCATTCACCTTTCGACACTGCCAGCCATCCATTCGCTTTATGGTCTCTATAGCAGCTTCGTCGAATCGTTTATCATTAGAACTGACAGTTCTAAAAGAGATGGATTGATCCGCATTGATAACAAACCAAACTTCCACCTTCACATCTTCTTTTATCTCTTCTACTCTCGGATAAACTTTATGGTATTGTATATCCTGTTCCAAGTTTCTCGCACCATCTTCACTTCGGTATATTTCCTCTATCCAATAAACAATTTTAACTGACCTTCTTGTTTTCACCGGCTTCCCGTTTACCCTACGACATAGCCAACGATCATTCATTCTCTTTATGGTCTCTATGGCTGCATCATTGAATCGTTCATCATTAGAACTGACAATCTTAAAATCGGACAAGGATTGATCCGCATTAACAACAAATCGTACCTTCACCTCCACATCTTCTTTTATTTCTTCCACCTTCGGATAAACTTTATGGTATTGAATATCCTTCTCCAAATTTCTAAACCATTCACTACTTCTGTATTTGTTTTCACCATCAGAAATCAATGCTTTAGGAGTCGGTCGTCTATCGTATCTAATATATTTCTTCCAATAATCATAATAATCATATTCCTGATCATATTCCCAAAACAATGAATCAATTGGAGTCTCTCTTGGCCTAAGCATTCCTGTCCCTGACGTTACTGCTATTTCCAAATCATCACTCACCTCCGTAAGGACAATCCTTAGATAACTACTTTTTATTTTTTTTATTACTTCGTAATAACCGATCGAAGAGACCCGTAACACATCATTACGTCTAACTTTCAGACTAAAATTTCCATCAAAATCCGTAGCTACACCTTTCGTAGTTCCCTGAATCAATACTGCTGCACCATATATTGGCTCTCCCTCAGAATCTACCACCTTTCCCTTCACCAATATAGTCTCTTCATCATTTTGTGTCGTATCTTGTTGAGTGGAGACTTCGCTCACCTGTATGTTTTCATTGGCCACCATTGGGGTCCAACTTAGTCCAGCTGACAAACCCGCCAACACAAGTTTTTTACCCATAGATCTTCGCTTCATCAGCTCCCTTTCCAGATATTCCAATTCTGCCTCACAGCGCGGACAGGTGCCTCGACACTCCCCTTTGTAATGGCACTCCTCCACCACCAAGGGAATATCATTCTCAGATGCAATATTCTGTCGGATCTGTTTGAGTATCTTGCATTTCTCTTTTCCTCTGAACATAATCACTTCATATTGTTTGAATGATGAGTAAGCAACTCTCCTTTATTCAAAATGTATAAAATATACTTTTCTGCTCTAATAAATACTTCAGTTCTTCTTTTCGATAGACAATGGTGATTGTCTTTCTTGTTTTTATCGGACGATTGTTCATCATTCGACATTTCCACCCATCCATTCTCTTTATCGTCTCCATGGCTGCCTCATCAAATCGTTCATCATTAGAACTGACAATCTTAAAATTGGACAAGGATTGATCCTTGTTGATACTAAATTGTACTGTCACCATCACATCCTGATCTATCTCTTTTACTTTCGGATAAACTTTATGTAACATGGCATCCTTATCCAAGTTTCTATTTCCATCTTTACTACGATATTCCTCCATAGTAATCAGAGGTCTTACAGTCTCCGTTCCCCATCTCAATCTCACTGCCGACCTTGAACCTCCACCGCCACATATATCCCTTTTAGTCCTCAATGACTCAAAAACAACATTAAGAACCGAATAGGGCTCATCTTTATTTACCTTCACCACCTTTATCAATCTGATTGATTGAGAATCAGAAGATCTACTAAATTCAAGAACATCACTATTTTTAACTTTTATGCTATAATTTCCATTTTCATCCGTATAAACCTTATTTGTAGTTCCCCGAACCACCACCGTTGCACCATATACAGGAATTTCATCAGTATCAGTAACAGTTCCCTTCACCAATATAGTCTCTTCATCATTTTGTGTTGTATCTTGGCGGGTGGTGACTTCATTCACTTGTATATTTTCAGCCGCTACCATTGGGGTCCAACTTAGCCCTGCAGACAAACCTGCCAACACAAGCTTTTTACCCATAGATCTGCGCTTCATCAGTTCCCTTTCCAGATATTCCAATTCTGCCTCACAGCGCGGACAGGTGCCTCGACACTCCCCTTTGTAATGGCACTCCTCCACCACCAAGGGAATATCATTCTCAGATGCAATATTCTGACGAATCTGTTTGAGTATCTTGCATTTCTCTTTTCCTTTAAACATATATAGTTTTTTTAGAATTTACACGATAAAGATAACCTTTGAATTATTTCTCATCCTTTTGTTTGGACAACATCTGTAGTTCCTCTTTTCGATAAACAATTTTGATTGTCTTTTTTGTCTCCACAGGTTTCCCCTTCACCTTTCGACACTGCCAGCCATCCATTCGCTTTATGGTCTCCATGGCTGCTTCGTTGAATCGTTTATCATTAGAACTGACAATCTTAAATTCGAACAAGGATGCATCCGCATTGATAACAAGCCTAACTTCCACCTCCACATCTTCTTTTATCTCTTCTACTTTCGGATAAACCTTATGGTATTGTATATCCTGTTCCAAGTTTCTCTTACCATCTTTACTTCGGTATTCTTCATCACAAAAAATCAAGGAAGGCAAGTGCGACCTTTTATTGTTATCAAATTCTCCAAACAGTGTGTCAATTGACGTTTTACCAACATAGCCAGATGTCACTACAATGACCTCACTCGGAATTTCTTCAGGCTTCATCATAACATCAAATCTTTTTGATTTAATTTCATCAACACATCTAACCACTTTTTCATATCCAACACAGGAAAATTCCAAAATATCTCCTCTTTTGACATAGATACTATACTTGCCGTCAAAATCCGCAACAACACTTTTCGTAGTTCCTTGAATCATCACCGTCGCACCATATATAGGTCCCTCAGAATCTTCAATCGTTCCCTTTATCAGAATTGTTCTTTCATCATTTTGTGTCGTATCCTGTTGAGTGGTGACTTCGCTCACCTGTATATTTTCAGCCGCTGCCATTGGGGTCCAACTTAGTCCTGCTGACAAGCCTGCCAACACAAGTTTTTTACCCATAGATCTGCGTTTCATCAGCTCCCTTTCTAGATATTCCAGTTCCGCCTCGCAGCGCGGACAGGTGCCTCGACACTCCCCTTTGTAATGGCACTCCTCCACCACCAAGGGAATATCATTCTCAGATGCAATATTCTGTCTAATCTGTTTCAGTATTTTACATGTCTCTTTTCCTCTAAACATAATCAATCGGTGTTGTTTTAGGTGGTAAAAAACTACTTATCCATTAACTCTATAACCCTCATAAGTTCCTCTTTGGTATAACTAATTGTGACGGTCTTTCTTGTTTTTACGACTCTTCCATTCACCTGTCGGCATTGCCATCCATCCATTCGCTTTAATGTCTCCATTGCTGCTTCATTAAACCGCTCATCATCGGTACATACAATCTTAAAATCAGACAAAGAATGATCCTCGTTGATTATAAACCGCACCTTTACCTTCACACTTTGTTTCATCTCTTTGACTATCGGGTAGGCTTTATTGAACAGAATATCCTGTTTTAAATTTCTTTTCCTATCCTTGCTTCGATATTCATCCGTCTTAATCAAAGGTCTTAGTTTCAACTCGGCACCATTTTCTGGCACTTTCAATCCTCTAACTCGTTCTGTTGCTTCTTCTAACGATACCGACGAATATATGCCCCCACACACTGCAACAATCTCGCCTAAAATATCTGTGGCATCTTGCATCCTCACATCAACTGTTGACCCTTTAATTTTATCAACAAGCTTCGTCACCGTTTTAAATCCGATATAGGATATTTCCAAAACATCTCCTCTTTTGACATAAATACTATAGTTACCGTCAAAATCCGTGGCAACTCCTTTCGTAGTTCCTTGGATCATAACCGCAGCACCATACAGAGGTTCTCCATCTGAATCCATAATTGTTCCCTTTATCATGAATATTCTGTCATCATTTTCTGTCGTATCTTGTCGAGCAGGGACTTCATTCATCTGTATGTTTTCTGCCGCCATCATTGGTGTCCAACTTAGTCCGACAGACAAACCTGCCAGCACAAGTTTCTTACCCATGCTTCTTCGCTTCAACAACTCCCTTTCCAAATATTCCAATTCTGCCTCGCAGCGCGGACATGTACCACGACAATCACCTTTGTAATGGCACTCCTCCACCACCAAGGGGATATCATTCTCAGATGCGATGTTCTGTCGAATCTGTTTCAGTATTTTGCATGTCTCTTTTCCTCTGAACATAAATCTATCGGTGTTGTTTCAATCGCCAAATGTAATAAATTAAAGGCAATAAAAAAAGAGGATGCCCTCATTTGATTGAGCGCACCCTCCTTCAACTTATGAAAACAATTTATTTTGCGAAGCTAACAGCTCTTGTCTCGCGAATAACTGTGATCTTCACCTGACCAGGATAAGTCATCTCATCCTGAATCTTCTTAGCTATATCGTAAGACAATGTTTCGATCTCTTTATCGTCAATCTTATCAGCACCCACAATCACACGAAGTTCACGACCAGCTTGGATAGCATAGGTCTTCACAACACCAGGATAAGAAAGCGCCAATTTCTCCAAATCATTCAAACGTTTGATGTAAGCCTCAACGATTTCACGACGTGCACCAGGACGTGCACCAGAAATGGCATCACAAGCCTGAACGATAGGAGACAACAAGCTATCCATTTCAATCTCATCGTGGTGAGCACCGATAGCGTTGCAAATCTCTGGTTTCTCCTTGTATTTTTCAGCCAGTTTCATACCCAAGATTGCGTGTGGCAATTCTGGTTCATCATCAGGCACTTTACCAATATCGTGTAGTAATCCGGCACGTTTAGCTTTCTTAGCGTTCAAACCTAACTCAGAAGCCATGATAGCACAAAGATTGGCTGTTTCACGCGCATGTTGCAACAAGTTTTGTCCGTAAGAAGAACGGTATTTCATCTTACCGATCAGACGGATCAAATCAGGGTGAAGACCGTGGATACCCAAGTCGATTGTAGTACGTTTACCGGTTTCAACGATTTCGTCCTCCACTTGTTTCTTCACTTTAGCAACCACCTCTTCGATACGAGCTGGGTGGATACGACCGTCCGTCACCAACTGGTGCAAAGCCAAGCGAGCTATTTCACGACGTACAGGGTCGAAAGCAGAAAGGACGATAGCCTCTGGGGTATCATCCACAATGATTTCCACACCCGTTGCAGCCTCAAGGGCACGGATGTTACGACCTTCACGACCGATGATACGTCCTTTGATTTCATCAGAATCGATATTGAAAACAGTGACAGAGTTTTCGATGGCAGCCTCAGTAGCAACGCGTTGGATCGTCTGAACCACAATACGTTTTGCCTCTTTGTTGGCAGTCATTTTAGCCTCTTCCATTATTTCGTTAACGTATGACATAGCATCCGTTTTAGCCTCTTCCTTCAATGATTCAATCAAGTTGGCTTTAGCCTCCTGAGCCGACAAACCAGAGATTGCCTCCAGACGCTCATTAGCCATACGATTCAATTTCTCCAACTCCTGTTTGCGAGAATTGACCACATCCAATTGATTGCTTAGATTTTCCTTCGTGTTTTCATTTTCTGCACGACCCCTTTGCACTTCAGACTGCATTTGGTTCAATTGCATCTCTCTCTGCTTCAATTTTGACTCAAATTGTTGCATTTTAGCATTACGTTGATTGCACTGAGCCTCATACTCATTTTTCAACGTCAAATATTTTTCTTTCACCTCCAACATTTTATTTTCACGGAGGACTTTTGCTTCAGCTTCAGCTTCCTTCAATATATTGTTTGTTCGAGACTTTAGCATCGTATTCATCACAATCCAAGTCAACAATCCACCAACTAAGAAAGCTGCTATAATATAAACAACTGTCATAAAAAAATTAATTAAATATATATAAAAAAACGCATCCCTCTTCGAGCCATACGAAGACGAAATGCGGGAATTTTCAATACTTGTAGGTTAAGAATTTCACTTCAAATGTTGGTCAATATCCTTCTCCAATTGTTCCAACCGTTGTTTCAATTCTTCATTAGCGGCTTCCTCTAATTTATAGCGAACGCCCAAGTCTAATGCGACGAACTTCAAATATGTTTCAACTCTAAAATTATTTTGCGTTGCAGAAATGCTTTTCGCGTATTTATTATACGAAAGTTCTATCAACTTTGCCACCTCACGAAAATATTGCTCATCACGCCGTTTAATAGGAACCTTCATTGTCTCTCCAAGAATCTTCAACGTGATATAGAAATACTCTTCCTCGCTCGGCATATTATTCATTTAAAAGTGAAATACATTTCTCTACCTCCCGCTCCAATTTCAACATCCGATTGTGCATCTGTCTTGCCTCTTCAGCAGTGACCTGTGTTGCTTTCACACACATCAAATCAGACAACTCTTTGCGACAATCCTGCAACTTCTTCCGCGTTTCAGAAAGCTCCTGCTCTAAATGCATCACTTTCTTAGTTAGCTCGAGATTTTGTGCCCTCAATCCATCGACTTCCACCAACAGACGATGCACCTTTGTCTCAACTCTTTTTTCTAAGCTATCCACGCTATCCAAAGTAGCCATTTTATAAAAATCTACGCAAAAGTAACATTCTACATTGAAATATGAAAGTATTTTGAAAATTAAATTTAGATAGATTCGAAAAATTACCGGTTCATAATCTTTTTTTTCTTAATTTTGGGTATTGAATTACAGTTTCCTATACGTAACATTGAATTCGACCTCTGAAATATTTAAATTTTTAAAAC
This sequence comes from Paludibacteraceae bacterium, assembly GCA_017430235.1. GTDB lineage: Bacteria > Bacteroidota > Bacteroidia > Bacteroidales > Paludibacteraceae > UBA1181. Next base: position 46,379 of record JAFRNH010000013.1, read on the forward strand.
CTCATTACAAATGGGCTCTTCTCTCACCTCTATTGGTCGGAATGGAAGTGTGCGCCGAGCTGTCTCAGCCCTATCTGATGTCTAAAATCGTCAACGACGGCGTTCTCCATAGTCAGTACGACATCATTCTTCCCATAGCCTTACAGATGCTGATCATCACCATCATCGGCATGATAGGTGGCGTTCTCTCTATCTTTGCGGCGGGTCACGTCTCCTACAGCTTCGGTGCTGATATGCGCCAAGAACTATTCGAAAGAGTCTCCCACTACTCCTTTCACAACATCGACAAACTACAAGCGGGCTCACTCATCACTCGCATCACAAGCGACGTCTACAAGGTGCAAAGCGTCATTCAGTCCTCCATGCGACTGCTCTTTCGCTCTCCTTTCCTATTCGTGGGCTCCGTTGTCATGGTACTCTCCATCAGCAAAACGCTCTCGTCTGTTCTCCTGATTATTCTTCCTATCTTGCTGGGCGCTGTCTTCATCATTGTCAAAAAGGCTTACCCTATTTTCATGAAGATTCAAGGGAAAACCGACCGACTCAACACCGTCATTCAAGAGTCGCTCGCCGGCATACGCGTCGTGAAAGCCTACACGCAAGAGGGAAAAGAGCAACAACGATTTCAAGAAGCTAATGACGACCTGATTGAAAACAACCTAAAGGTCAGCAAACTGATTGTGCTTCTCGGTCCAATCATGTCACTCATCCTCAACATCGGAATCGCCATCGTCGTCTTCCTAGGTGCCAAACTAATAGATGCTGGCGACCCCATCCACGTGGGTGAAATCATGGCCATCACCAACTACCTGACTCAAATTCTCATGTCGCTGATGATGGCTCAACGTATCATCATGTCTATTACAGAAGCGAAAGCCTCTATGATGCGCATCAACGAGGTGATTGTTACTTCTGACAATCAGGAGAACGACACGCAACCAAACCCATCCTCCATCAATGACGATTCTTGCATTCGTTTCGAAAACGTCTATTTCAGCTATAATGAAACCAAAGAGGAACAACATGACAACTATGTTCTGAAGGGCATCTCCTTCGCCATTAAGGAGGGCGAAACCATTGGCATCGTCGGAGGAACGGGATCGGGGAAAAGCACCTTGGCTCAGTTAATTATGCGATGCTACAAGCCTTGTGAAGGAAGCATCTACCTAAAAGGCAAACCTATCAACGGATATGCTTCTGAAGAACTTCATCAAATAGTAAGATTAGCCATGCAGAACATACAACTCTTCTCTGGCACCATTGCAGAAAACCTACGCTGGGGTAAACCCGACGCCACCGAAGAGGAGATGCGAAAAGCATGCGAAATTGCTCAAATCGACGATTTCATCGAGAGTTTGGACGATGGCTACAACCATATTATCCAACAAGGAGGAGTTAACTTCTCCGGTGGACAAAAGCAACGTATCTCTTTAGCGCGCACATTAATCGGGCACCCAGAGGTTTTGGTTTTGGACGATTGTCTCAACGCCATCGACCTAAAAACAGAAGTGCGTCTCAACCGTGCATTACGCGAGATCGACTGCACCAAAATCATCGTCTCTCAACGAATCAGCACCATAAAAGATGCCGACCGCATCCTCCTTCTGGAAAATGGAGTCATCATCGGAGAGGGAAGTCATGAAGAACTATTAAAAAGTAATACGGTTTATCAGGAAATTTGTTACTCTCAATTGGAATAGATTATGAGGAAAGGATTAACAGCCAACGGAGGACAAAAGAGAATGGCAGCCATGGGCAGTGCCGTGGAAAAGGCCAACGACGTGAGGGGTACCACACGCCGACTGCTCTCCTATTGGGGTGAGTACAAGCCTATGCTGTGTCTTATCGTATTCCTTTCTCTGCTAGGTGTCGGTTGTTCCCTCCTAGGTCCATATATCCTAGGTCTCGCCATCGACCAATGTGTGACAGAAACGGTTTCATCTGGCGTTCTTGACATCAGCAAGATAACGAAATTGCTACTACTCTTCTTCGGAGTTCACCTCTTCTCCGCCTTCTGCGTATGGTTTCAAGAGTACGGCATGATGTACACCACACAGAAGATCATCAAAAAGATGCGTGAAGAGATGATTCTGAAACTACAGTCTCTCAGCATCCGCTACTACGACAACCACCTTAGAGGTTCGCTGATGAGTTACTTCACCAACGACATAGAACTGATCAAAGAGGCTATGGGCAACTCCCTCATACAACTCATCACCAGTGGTCTAACCTTGATAGGTTCCATCATCATCATGGCCAAACTCAGTCTGCAACTGATGTTAGTCACCTGCATCACCGTTCCTCTCACCATCCTACTAAGCAAATTTGTCATGAAGAGAACCCGCAACTACTTTTCAAAACAACAAGTGGCCTTGGGAAATCTAAACGGTATGGTGGAAGAGTCAATATCAGGAATGAAGGTGATTCAGACCTTCGGACAGGAGAAACAACAATTGGAGAAGTTCAAAGTACTCAACCAAGAGGTGAAAGAAACGGGTGTGCGTGCACAGATTTACAGCGGTATACTGATGCCTCTCATGAGGGTGTTAGATAACTGCAGCTATATCTTCGTCACCTTAGTGGGTGCATTATTAGCCTACAAGGGCAGCATCACGATTGGTGTCATTCAATCCTTTTTATTATACACAAAGAACTTCCAACGTCCCATTAACGCCATTGCCACCCAACTCAACTCCATCCAATCTGCCATAGCAGGTGCTGAGAGAATCTTCGCATTACTGGATGAGCAACCAGAGGTGACAGACAAACAGGAGACCATCCATCTCTCCGATGTAAAGGGAAAAATCGAGTTCGACAACATCCACTTCGGTTATACAGAGAATCATCCAGTTCTGAAGGGAATCACATTCAATGCCATGCCCGACGAGGTGGTGGCCATTGTGGGTACAACAGGTGCCGGAAAGACCACCATCATCAACCTACTCACCCGCTTTTATGATTCGCAAGAGGGACACATCCGCATTGATGGGGTTGACATACGAGACCTAACACAGAAAGAGCTGAGAGAGAATATCGGCATTGTACTTCAAGACCCTTACCTTTTCTCCGAAAGCATTCAGTATAACATCGGATATGGAAAGAAAGCCTACACCGAAAGTGAGGTCGTTCAGGCTGCCCGCGACGCCAACTGCGAAAGCTTCATTCTGCAACTTCCTTCACAATACGACCAACCGATCATGGAACAAGGTGGCGGAATCAGTCACGGACAAAAACAGCTATTGACAATTGCCCGCGCCATTCTCTCCAAAGCCCCTATTTTAGTGTTGGATGAAGCTACCAGCAACATCGACACCAGAACTGAGATTCTGATTCAACAAGCCATACAACGATTGTCCGTAGGCAAAACCTGCATCGTTATTGCCCACCGACTCAGCACCATTAAAAATGCAGATAAAATCATTGTCATCGACGATGGTAAAATAGTGGAATGCGGCAAGCATCAAGAGTTGCTAGACAAGAAAGGGGCTTATCATCAGATCTATCACAGTCAGTTTTCTTCTTAATCATCACATAATCAAAAGAAAATGGGAAAAGGTACATTTCAATGGACAAAAGAGCTTCGACGTATAGGTGTCATCATCATAGCAGCCCTACTCATGGCTGCCAATATTAGAACACTCGTACATACGGGTGGACTCTACCCTGGAGGTGCCACCGGACTCACCATTCTCATACTTCGTATCGGAGAGTCGTTCTTTGGCATTCATCTGCACTACACCTTCATCAACATCATTTTAAATGCAATACCCATCTACATTGGGTTTCGATTCATCGGACGCAAATTCACCATCTATTCCTGTCTGATGATCTTGCTCACAGGTATTTTCACGGATCTAATCCCTTCCTACGTCATCACGGAAGACATCCTGCTCATCTCCATCTTCGGAGGTATCATCAATGGACTTGCCATCTGCCTTTGTCTCTTGGTTGATGCCACATCTGGGGGAACCGACTTCATTGCCATCTACATGTCGGAGAAGAAACATCGGGATTCATGGAATATTTCATTAGCGATCAATATCGTCATACTGATTGCTGCTGGATTTCTTTTCGGTTGGGACAAGGCGCTCTACTCCATCATCTTCCAATATGCATCCACGCAGATACTACACACACTTCACAAACGCTATCAAAAGGAGACTTTGCTCATCACCACCACACACCCCGACACGGTATGCGACGTCATCGCACAACAGAGCAACCACGGAGCAACCATTATGGAGAGTGAAGGTTCCACACACAATAAAAACTTCCTCGTCTACTCCGTAGTCTCACGAGAAGAATACATAAAGATTATCCACGGCGTCAAAAAAGCAGATCCGGACGCTTTCATCAACACCATCAACACCGACAAACTGATGGGTAAATTCTACCAACGGAACTACAAAGACTGACCATGATCAACAACCTAATCGCCATTGTCGACCATCGATGCAGTCCCAGCATTCAAATGCAACTGCTCAACTACGTCGAGGAGGTTTTTCCCTTCCGTTCCGACGGAATCACTTATGAATCGATTTCATGTCATCCTGACATCTTTCTATACCAAGATGAACAACACCTGATTGTGGCACCCAATGCGCCACAGGAGCTATTCGACCTACTCAATCGCAATAACATATCCTATAAAATCGGACATTCTGTCATTGGTGCACTTTTGTCAGACTCCTGTTTCTACAACTGCGTATCCACCACCGATGCATTTTTTCATAAAGAGGGATTCACAGACCCAATGATTCAAAGCCTCAACAAGGAGAAACGATTCATCGCCCTACCCCAATCATACACACGCTGTTCGATGCTTCCCCTATCAGACCATGCCATCATCACTTCTGATGCAGGCATTCATAAGGTGTTACAAAGAGAGCGATTCTCCTCATTCCTATTTTCTCCTGATGAGATTCGCATTGCCATCCATCGGAATGGTTTCTTAGGTGGCACTTGTGGCATAAGCAATGGCAAGATCTTCTTTTTAGGCAACCCTCTCCGACATAAGGATGGACGGGGACTATGTCAATTCATCGAATCAGCAGGACTGGAGATTATCGCTCTGAGCGACGAAAAGTTGTACGACGGAGGAGGAATCTTTTTCCTACACCGTTCATAAATAACCAATGTGGACAAAATGGCAGAAAAAGTCGGTTTGGCATGTTTTATGATGTACCCTAAACGAGCAGTCCAGCATTTTGCTACTGAACACGACTCATATTAATAATATTAATTGTTTAATTTTATTTTTAGGAGGACTCGTTATGAAAGGTTCAGATGTAAAAAAAGAGAAGAAAGTGAAAAAAACAGGACATCACATTCCCGCTTATTTGAGGAATGAAAGTGCAGAACATGAAATTTCACAAACTGCTTCAAGGAAAAAATAATTTTTTCCTTTTTAGAGGGTCAGCCAACAAGCTGACCCCAACAAAAAAAATAATCTTTTGCTGTAAAACAAAAGATTATTTTTTATCCCTTGACTTCTTCAATGTGCCATCCAATTATTTTGTAGCACATTGATTTTTAATATACTCTATATAATGGCGAAAAAAAATAATGAAGTCAGGTGAAGGTGAAGATTCTTGCAGTACAAATTCTATAAGAAAATCTCAGACATATCATAAGAGTAAAATTTTATTTGTCATATTCTATCCTCCGAAACAACTTTCTGTAATGTTCTGCGTTATCATATCTTATCGTAATAACATTGCATATAGGCATTCAAATTCATAGAACTACTGTAATTTTGATGGACAAAACAGTCCAAAGTGCCCTTTCGAGAACCTCTTTGCCGCTTTTAGAGCAATAATGATTCTCTGTCTAATAGTAAAAACGTATCAAGCCTCCTTAGCCCTGAATCTTTCCTCAAGAAATCTCCTTAAAGACTCACACCATTCCCTACAATCAGTGCACTCTTCATCGGAACACAGTTCAGGTTCATAATCAGCCTTCTTACGTAATGACAACATCTTGCGAAAAAGTTTTTTCATCTTTTCTACGTCCTTAGGTTTAATTAAGCGCGAGATTATGTCCTCTAGTGTTCGTTCATGAATATTTTCGTCCAATGGATTTTGATCTTCATAAGCCATTGGACGTAATGAAGAAACGGTTAAAGAGTACCACATCTTTTGAAGAACAGAGTAATAGAAACAGGCTATACTCTGACTATACAACCGTTTCGAGAGAAGTTCTAAACCTGCATTATAATAGACATCGCTTCTTTGATTCATAATCATCAGCGTTGCGACATGTTAAGCGTAGGCAATATTACAGGTTTTACTCCCGAAAGAGAGGAAAGTGTTGTAATGTATGCTCTCAAATAAGGGAATAGAATTGCAGGGGCATTGGTACGGAAAAATATTTCTTTCTCCTCGGGGTTGAGATCTGAATCGAACTCAAAAAATCCCAGAGCCTTCACCTTAATAACGAGCATCTTATTCTCATCATTAATGTTTGCAATCATCTCCAAGCGCATGTTGTGGCCTTCTTCATTAACTCCAATGGTTTGCTCAAACTCCACATTCAGGTTCTGTGAAGCTTCTTCTTCAGGATTCGTTGAAATGTGAGATTCAACTATTTTATATCCCTTAAAACGGAATTTTGCTATTTGTTCTGCCATAAATTATGCGGCTAATGCGTAATAATTATTTATGTTATTTAATTGTTTCTCTACGATGTTACTTGAATGCACTTGATAAAAATCATATTGGGTATAGTCAAAACTTTCCTTCTTAATAACTTTCTCTTGTGAAATAAATGACCACGTTGTTTTTGTCTCAAACAATACATTAGTCATGTCATTAGCATCCGATGGAGCACATATCAAAAGACATTCATCTGGATACTGCTCCATAAAATCCATCCACAATTGCATCTCTGCCTTTTTGTAATCCACACTTCCACGACGGATTTCTTCAGGCTTTACCTCTACTATATGATACTCTGTCACTGCATCATAAGCATACTTTAACTTAATACCTTCAAAAAGTGATTCCCACCTCTTGAGAGTTTTCTTTAAGAATTCTTGTGCAGTCATATTAATTTAGTAAAGTTTGAATTTATCATTGATACCTTTTGCAAAATCACGAGCATATTTAACATTATCTTCGTAGATGGACTGTCGCAATTTTTCTGGTTTGTAATCTGCTTTATTTCTTAGCATATTCGTTTGGTAGAACCATTGAACGAAGTCGTTTGGCTCAAAGTTTGACACAGTGCTCAAACATTCTGTAAACTTTTTAATGAATTTTTGATGTGAGTTGGGGCCATTTACAAGAATCTTTTGTTCTTCATATCCAACGCCAAAGCGTGAATTCAATAATTCTTTTGACAAGAGATATATCGAATAGTAAGCAGAATGAGCCGAAGCCTCATACCAAGCACCATCAACCAAACCATTTGCTGCATCAAGGTTGTCTTTTGATTTTTGGATATAAGAACTCATAATATCTTTCTTGTTAATTATACGATTTCCCCACAAAAATTATATTCTGCGCGGTTTTTCTTGCTTGTGAAACGCAAATTTACAATTTCTCCATCAAATATAATACATTTCAAAGAAAAATAACACAAAACGAAGTGAATTTTTACATTTAAAGGACAAAAGGCTTCATCAATGCACCACCTAAATATTCTTTGTAAATCATTGATTTTCAGCCATCGCTATATAATGATGCAAAAAAGTGATGAAATCAGTAAATAATCCTTCATTAAGGTCAACATCCTAGCTGACCAAAAAAAATAATCTTTTGCCGCACAGCAAAAGATTATTTTTTTATCCGTAGTATATAGAATCGTTTTATCCTACCTGAGAACCATTAGCAACTTGCTTAGAAGGTGAAATCACCACTAAGTTACCATCACTGTTAACAGCAGACATAATCATACCTTGGCTCTCCAAGCCCATCATCTTACGAGTAGGGAAATTAGCCACGAAACAAACCTGTTTGCCTACCAACTCAGCAGGATCAGGATATGATTTTGCTATACCAGAAAGAATGGTTCGTCCACCCAAACCATCATCAATCTTGAATTGAAGCAGTTTATCTGATTTCTTCACCTTTTGGCACTCCAACACCGTTCCGACGCGGATATCCAACTTTGCGAAATCATCTATCGTGCTTTGACCATTGATAGGATCTGGTTGCCAGTTATTCTTCTCATTCTCTTTCTTATTGTTCTCCAAACGTTGAATCTGAGCTTCGATGGCATCGTCTTCAATCTTTTCGAAGAGCAACTCTGGCGTACCCAACTCAGCACCAGTCTTTAACAAATCGATTCTACCCAATTGGTTCCATTCAAACGACTGCATATTCAACATCTTACGAAGTTTCTCTGACGAGAAAGGCAAGAATGGTTCAAATGCAATGGCCAAATTGGCAGCGATTTGCAGACTCAAATGGAGGATAGACAATGTACGATCCATATCTGTCTTCGCCAATTTCCATGGTTCCGTATCAGCCAAATACTTGTTACCAATACGAGCCAAGTTCATTGCCTCCTTCTGGGCATCGCGGAACTTAAAGTTATCCAACAAAGACTCTAGTTTTTCCTTCACATCAGCGAACTCCTTCAAAGTCTCCTTATCGTAGTCAGTCATCTGAGAAACAGGAGGCACCTTACCATCGCAGTATTTCTTTGTCAAGACCAAAGCACGGTTGACGAAGTTACCATAGATAGCCACCAACTCACTGTTGTTGCGAGTTTGGAAATCCTTCCATGTGAAGTCATTATCCTTTGTTTCAGGAGCATTGGCTGTCAACACATAACGAAGCGTATCTTGCTTACCAGGGAAATCGACCAAATATTCATTCAACCAAACCGCCCAGTTACGAGAGGTGGATATTTTGTCACCTTCAAGGTTCAAGAACTCATTACTTGGTACATTATCTGGCAATATATAGCTACCCTCAGCTTTCAACATAGCAGGGAAGACGATGCAATGGAAAACGATGTTGTCCTTTCCGATGAAATGAATCAAGCGGGTTTCAGGATCTTTCCACCACTTCTCCCAGTTTCCATATTTTTCAGGATTGTTATCGCACAGCTCCTTCGTGTTACTGATATAGCCGATAGGGGCATCGAACCACACATAAAGCACTTTTCC
>JAFRNH010000093.1 GCA_017430235.1 Paludibacteraceae bacterium
CGCCTGAAATTGTCCTTCGCGGCGAGTTTGATAGATAGTGTGAAAACTTATCGTGCTCCCGAAGTCACCATCCTCCCAGCTATAAACTTTCAGCTTCCCTTCTGGCGATGAGAGGAGCGTGATGCGTAGTTCGTCCAACTTTGCCGACAAATCCGCATCGAAAGTGGTTTCGTCGTGCTGAAGTCTCTCAACGAAGCGGGTCAGCTTCTTGGCGTATGCTTTTCTTTCGGGCGAATCGTCCTCGAAGGTGAAGAAGTATTTCATAGGATCGGAAGATTCCTCGACGTTCTTGTTTACATTTCCCTGGGTTGAATCCACAAGTTCCACCTTGGTGTAGTCCATCCTAACGGGAGTGACGTTCTGCCAGCCGGCCATCGGGAAAAACAATGTTCCCGTGACACGCACCCGTTTGTTGGCATACATGTCGGCAAAGTCCTTTCCATACAAGGCAGTCTCATAGATGGTATAATCAGGCGACAATACGAACCGTGACTGCAAGGTTGTACCACTGTATTTTTTCAGAGCCTGAATTTCTTCTTTGTCAAGATATTGGCTCATGTCGGTTTTTTGATCTGTCTCCAAGATAAAGGCAATCATCGAACCTTCGCCGGTCTTGCGATAGCGATCCACCTCCTGCATTTTCTCGCCGTAGTTGGTAACGAGATACATGTTGAGAGTGCCTTCGATGGTGGCCTCTACAGGGGATTTGGTGGTGGATTGGGCGTGCAAGGTGCTGCTATTTGCCATAATTACAGACATTAGGAATAATGCCGCAACAGCGGTTGACAAGGAACGCGACCAATGGTGGCGAAGGTGTTCAATAATAAATGAGGTGTTCATATTGGTATTATTCATTGATTTGATTCTAAATCATGTGCAGAAACAACATTTCTTTCAACTGTTTTGTGCTATACTTGGGAGCTGATGGATGAAAAGAATCGGATTTCACGATTTGAGAGGATTTAATGATTCTATGCCTGCGGTTCTCTCCCTCCCGAAATAGGCTTCAATAGCATAGAGGGGTATGTTCTCCATCCAATCTTGGTCAATATAAGGTTTCATTGAACATCGAAGGCCTTTCAAGTGGTTATCAGCAAATTCCTCCTTTACAAATCGCGCCAAGGATTTACTTTTCACATTTTCCTCGGTTTTCACCTCAACAGGTATGATTCGCGCTGTCGTTTGAACCAGAAAGTCCACCTCCATCGTGGAATTGTCTTTGTTATAGTAACAAACATCGTAATCGCCTACTGATTTGATTTGTTGGAGCACATAATTTTCCGAAAAAGCTCCTTTGTATTCTTTAAAAACATCGTTACCAACAAGCATAAGACTTGGTTTTGCATTCGACATTGCTCCCAACAGTCCGACATCAAGCACGTAAAGTTTGAAAGTTACAAAGATACACAAATTTAATAACATAGCAAAAATGTTTGCCAATTTTATGAGGGAAAAATCATTGTGATTCGCCAAATTCATGAGGGAACAGTTACTGCAACAGTCTCTCTGTACCAGCTCCAAAAAGACAATGCTTTTTTCATTGTATCAATATCAATGTGAAACATTGTTCTTTCTGCGCGACTTCCGCTTTTCCCTCTTCTTCAATTCTTTTAAATAAATCTTTCGACGTTCACTTACGCCCGTATAGCCTCTTGCAGCTACAAAACGTTCTTCCGGATTGGTATCATCCGAATGAATTTCTTTCTCTAAACTACACAATACCGTGTCGCATCTTCTTATTCCAGATATTAATTCTTCATCAGATGAATGTGCAATCTCTCTTTTGAGCTTTACTTTATACCAATCCACAGAATAATACCATATTGTTCCGCCAACCATCAAAACAGCCAGCAACGCTATTGATGACAGCCAAATAATCATTCGTTTTTTGCGTTTTGACATAGTCTGTCACATTTCTTATTCTATTATTTATTCATTACCTCAGATTTAAAAAGCGTGCAAAAGTATCATTTATCTCAATCAATCTTTCGTCGCATTGGTAGCTATTGTATAAAACAGGGGATTTGTTGTATGAAATGAAAAAAGTGAAGAGGTCTGTCAATGTGATATGCACATCACTCCATCACCTCCACCTTGCTGTATTCCATCGCCACGGGGGTTACGTAATGCCAACCTGCCCACGGGTAAAAGAACGTCCCCGTGACAAGAACCTATGCGGTAAAAAGAAATTGTGGCCGACAGTGACGAGGATGTTCAAAAACAGACGAAATATTCATTATTAGAATTATTCATTGTTTGTTTCGTAGTATTTCGCGATGATGAAATCACAATTACAGAAATCGTTATAAGATAATTACAGAATCGAATACTCAATTTCATCGAACTAAGCGAACAGATTTTTTCCAACAATCTGAAATATCATCTCCAAAACGTTTTTCTATACTTATCACAAGAGACCAATAAAATTCTTCTTCTTCTGAAGAAGTAGATGACGTATAGATTCCTAAACCTCCGGCAGACAGTTTCTCTGTTTGGTCGCACATTATAAAACCATCTTTAACTAAATCAATAGAATTTCCATAGGTCCGACAACTCTGTATCCATTGTTTGTCAATGTCCACTGACAACTATTCATAAGTTCCTCCCATTGTTTCTTTGTTGGTATTTGATTCCCAAATTGTTTAATAGCATCCTGGTATTCATATAAATTGTCTTCGTTCCATTTTTTCCACAATGTTCCGCTTGGAAGACCTAAATCTACATATTGCTGTTTTAATAACTCTTCCGCTTCATGTTTCTCTTGTTGTGCTCGTTGTTTTGCTAATTCCTCCCGTTCCCTTTTTTGTCTTTCTAATTCATGTCTGCGTTCGAACTCTTTACATGTGCTACACCACATTTCTCCATAATTATAGCCATCAATCCAACAATCAGTTTTATCTTCTGTTAAATTGCCATACTCATTAATGTGCCAGCAGTCCGCATCAACACGTCCTTCCTCTTTCCATTTTTACTACTGTCGCGATAAATTTTTAAATTAAGCATTTAATTTATTGATATATAACAAGATGCAAGCGTTCTTTGATTTTTCGATTTGAAATGATGGAGTAATTTTGCGACCTAAAATCGCAAAGAATGAATTTAGGCCGATATGTTTTTGCTCAAGTGGTGGATTTTGTCCCCCGTTATCTGTTTAACAAGATAGTTTCGAAGTATAAGGGAGACTTTCACGCCAAGGGATTGAACAGTTATAGCCAGTTGCTGCATCTGCTTTTCGGTCAGCTGACAGGTTGCTCGTCCTTGCATGAAATCTGCCTCTGTTTGTTGGCTCATTCCGACATCCTATACCATCTTGGCATAAGGAAAACTGTTTGGATTTCATCGTTGGCTCGCGCCAATGAGAAAAGGGACTATCACATATTCGAGGAGTTAGGCCTGAACCTGATTCAAAGTGTACGGCCGCTGTATGCCAAAACTGCGATAACGGATGTCTGTGTGGACAATGTCTTGTATGCATTGGACTCCACAACCATCTCCACGAGCATTAAACTTGCCGCATGGGCGTTAGGGAAATACTCGAAAGGCGCTGTTAAGATGCATGCGCTGTTGGACTTGCGGGGAAGTATCCCTGCGCAAATCCACATCTCTGACGGGAAATGGCACGACAGTAACATGCTGGAGCTCATCACTTACGAGCCGGGAGCTGTCTACACAGCGGACAAAGCCTACGTTGATTTCGGACAGATGTGGAGAATGAATCTTGCCGGTGCTTTCTTTGTCATGCGTCCGAAGAGCAACATGAAGTTCGAGGTGGTTCGGGTTCTTAACGGTGACGAAAAGCCTTCCACCATCCGGTCCGACTATATCGTGCGACTTGTGGTCCCGAAATCCAAGAAACTTTATCCAGGCGAGCTGAGGCTGGTGAAGGCGTTGGATCCTGACAGTGGTGAAATCTTCACCTTTGTGACCAACAACTTTGACTTCCCCGCTATTGAAATCGCCAACATCTACCGCCATCGCTGGGACATTGAAGTCTTCTTCAAATGGGCCAAACAAAACATCTGCATAAAGCGTCTGTGGGGTTACTCCGAAAATGCGGTTAAAACACACTTGTGGGTCGCTGTATGCGCCTATCTTTTACTTGCAAAGATCAAACACGACTACAACAGCAGTTATTCTGTCACTGAGATAGCATCACTCATAAGACTGTCCGCACTTGAAAAAGTTCCTCTCAGAAAACTCCTTTCAAAACCCTCCGAATCAATCAATTCAAATCAAAATGTCAAAGAACCTACTTTATTTGATAGTTTATGA
>JAFRNH010000094.1 GCA_017430235.1 Paludibacteraceae bacterium
TCAGCGAGAAATACGTTGATTCACATGTGGGAGAAGTCCGTTCAGTACTTAAAGAAGATGGGTTCGGTGATATTAGTGGCATCCATTATCATTTGGGCATTGTGTTATTTTCCAACGCATAATAGTGAGACAGATCAGATAGATGCACAGATAGCGCAAACAGAAGAGAATATCATGTTGTCTGCAGAACAGAAGGAGGAGAAGATAGCGCAATTGGAGTTGGATCGAGCTGTTGCACATAGTGAGAACTCTTACATAGGTACGTTAGGTAAGTTTATTGAGCCAGTAGTACGTCCGTTAGGATTCAATTGGAAGATGGGAGTCAGTATATTATCGGGAGCTGCAGCGAAAGAGATTGTCGTATCCTCTTTAGGTGTGCTATATCATGCGGATTTGAATGCAGATGAGGAGTCGGAAGATTTGAAGTATGCTTTGCAGATGCATCGAAATGATACAGAATTGCCTATCACGCCATTGGTTGCATTTGGGTTTATGGTCTTTGTTTTGCTCTATTTCCCATGTGTGGCAGCCATTACTGCGATAGCGAAAGAGGCAGGTTGGAAGTGGGCAGGATTTAATATTCTGTACACGACAACGATTGCATGGATTGTGTCATTCCTCATTTATCAGATTGGATCGCTGTTTTAAGGTGATTCCTATCTGTTTGTCGGTCACCGTAGAGACGCAATGCATTGCGTCTCTACAAAATGGCAATCGAAATAAATTTCCAAATCCCACGAAATGAATTATAAAACCCACCATAATTAATATGATTAATTCAACAATACAAACGATATTAGTGGTGATTATTGTAACGTCCGCCGTTGTATGGAGTGTCAAACGGATTTTTTTCGATGACAAAGGAGGATGTGGATGTGGCGATGGTGCGTGTACATGTGAAGATAAAAAAAATTGCAAAGGATGTCAGTTGGCAGAGCAATGTTCCAAAAAAAAATAAGATATTTGTAGAAAGTGATAATTCTTGGATAATATTTAGATATGAGATTTACAGAAAAACAAAAATTAGAGGAGGTGTTAGCTATTAATCCTCAATTGATTTTGATGCTACCGCGCTTCGATATGAAATTAGGTTTCGGGGAGAAACGAGTGGATGAGGTATGTAGAGTCAGCAATGTGCCCATCTCCTTATTTTTGCTTTTGTGCAATGTCTACACGTACGATGATTTTGAGCCAAGTGAAGAAGATATAAGATCCATCAATGGTAAATGTCTTGTGAAGTATCTTATCGCATCGCATGATTTTTATTTGAATCATCGATTGAAACATATCGAGAAGCATGTGGAAAAGATTGCTAATAGTGCAGGAAAGGTGGGAAATGTATTGATGAGTTTCTTTAAGAAATATGAAGACGAGGTAGCCAAACACTTTATGGTTGAGGAGAGTTCTTTGTTCCCTCATCTTTTGAAGTTGGAAGAGGGTGAATCGTCCAAGTATAAGCTAAAAGATATCTTGGAGATGCATGATAACATAGAAGATCAGTTGAGCGATTTGACGAATATCATCATCAAGTATCTGCCAGCCGACATTATGCCGAATGAGCGCATTGGTGTATGGTTTGACATTATACAGTTATCAAAGGATCTTATCAAACATGCTGTTGTAGAAGAAAAAATATTGATACCCTATGTAAACTGGTTGGAAGGAGGCAAGAAATGAGTAAAACGAATATTGCCATATTAGAATCCTCTTCCATTATTGCTGAGGGATTACAAAAAATCATAGAGAGCAGTCCGGAATTTAAGGTGACGAAGGTATTCAGATCCTATTCGTTTACTCATGGCATCGCTTTGTCATCTGTACAGATTCTGATTGTTAACCCTCGACTGTTTGGTGAGTTTAACATTGCCAAACTACTACAAGAATGGAAGAATGAGAACGACTCGATTCTTATCTTTGCAGTCGTTTCCAGTTATCTTTCGGCAAAGACATCTGTACTTTTTGATGGTGTGATAGAATTGGATGAAGAACCATCCTATATATTGTCAAAATTGAGAAATTACAGTGTGATGAAGGAGGGTAAGTCAACTGAGAGTTGCGATTTGTCACAACGTGAAAAAGAGGTGTTGGTATTGGTGGCCAAAGGATTCACCAACAAAGAGATTGCCGATCAGTTGAATATCTCCATACACACTGCGATTGCGCATCGCAAGAACATTACCAGTAAAACGAATATTAAATCCATATCCGGTCTTACCATTTATGCCATGTTGAATAATCTGATATCACAAGACGAGATCAGATAAAGGTGAATGTTTTGTATGAAGAGATCCTTTGAAGATTTTGCAGTTGCAGGGAGACGACAGGGATTAGCTACGGTTCTCTTATCGTTGTTGGGCACTATCGTTGGTGCTTCAGCCACCATTGGAGTGGCAGACCGGGTCTTTCAGATTGGTTTTAGTTCTTTTTGGTGGTTGGGTGTCGGTGCCATTGGCTTGTTTCTTCAAGGTTGTTTTTTATCAGAAAGGATACGGGATTTGAATGCCAATACCCTACCCGATATTGCACACAAGACGGTTGGACGAAGGGCCTCGCTTATGCTGGCGTTGATCATTGTCCTTTCGTGGATAGGGATTGTAGCAGCACAGTTTGTCTCTATCGCTAAGATTCTTATGTTTTTGTTGGATGGCAGGTATGAGGTGATTGTGACCGTTATTGCGGGGATTGTTATATTATATACATTTTTAGGCGGACAAATCTCGGTGGTGAAGACAGATGTGGTACAATCCATCTTTATTGCCGTTGGTATGTTGGTCACCTTTTTTTACCTGTATGTAGTGCGAGATGGAGATTGTCGGACGGTTTTTCAGCATGTAGAGTTGCTATCGTCAGATTTCACCATGTTTCATTGGGTTTTATTATTGTTTGTGACAGGAGGAACATTCTTCTTGGGACCCGATATTATTTCGCGTAATCTTATTTCGAAAGATGGTCGTACGGCGAAAAAGGCGGTTTGGATTGCCTCTGTGTGTTTACTTGTGTTTAGTGTCGTTATCACATTGATATCCATGTGGACTTATTACAATGAGTCGGTCCCCGAAGGCTTAAATCCGTTGGTTTATTTAATGAAGGCGGTGCTCCCCTTGCCTATTTCCATCTTGTTGTTTTTGGCGTTGGTCTCCACGCTTATCTCGTCGGCCGATACCTGTTTGATCAATGCAGCCACGATTGTTGAGCATGATCTTTGTGGGAAAACAGATGTGAGACGGATTCGAATCTTTGTTGTTTTGATTGGTTTGTTAGCCTTGTTGATAGCTTTGCATAAGACAGATATTATCAATTTGTTATTGAGTGCCTATTCCATCTATTCACCGGGTATAGTCTTTCCATTGACTATTTCATTGTTGTTTTATAAGAAGAGAAAGGTGAATGAGCCGTTGTGGTTTACAGCCGTGTTGGTGGGTAGTGTGTTGGGTGGACTCTATTCCTATTTAGGCATAGGTTACGAATGGTTTCCGTTGTTGGGTATGTTTTGTTCGCTGGTAATCAGTTGGATGGCTGTTAGGAAAGCATAGAACACCACTAAAATCCCTCGCAAATATGAAACGTCTTTGCCAGGAAACCGATGAATGGCTAAATCGGCGAATACGTCTGTGTATATGGAAAGCAGGAGGTATACACCTGTGATTAGTGTTTACCTCCTACTCGATTTATTGAATTTTTGCTTATTGGGCAACGACTGCACGGATACTTAATCCATTATAACGGTCCGTAATAGATGATTTTATTTGATCATTTTTGAAATAGAAATATATAGCATCGTTTGAAACAGAAGAAAGTGAAGATGACCAGTATTCACCTCTGGAGTTCCAAAAATATTTGTTATTATCATCACGTTCTCCTGCGGCAGGTAAAAATATAACATTGCCATTTCTCTTACTTATTCCCACTTGTCCAGCAATTCCTGTGCCGTTGAAATCATCCGTCCACTGCCAATAACATTCGTTCTGCAACTCTATGAATTCCTTTTCAACCGGCATACGCCAAGCGGTGCCCCAATTTGCTGTCGCTGCATCATCTCCTGGTTCCAAGACTTCCATATTGTCAATTGTCCCATAGTAATCATCTGTACAATATTTAGTCATACTCTTGTAGTTACCTTTACACCATTTGTAATTGTCCCAGCTATACACTTCCATCGATTTCGTATCGCCCCAAGCAAAGTAATCCCCATACTCATCGTATTTGGTCGCCCCGACATTATAGGTTGCCCATTTGGTGCCACTTGGCAAAGCAAGGTCGACGTATGAGTAGCCGTCGACGTTTCCATCGACTGTCACACTTAATTGTTCTCTTTTCTCATATTGGGCATAAATTTGTAGGTTTCCCATTACGTTCGTAAACGAAGAGTCACTCCAGCCATTAAATTTGAAGCCTTCCTGTAAAGGAGCAATGACTTCCTTCGACGTTTTGCCCTCTTCAACGAATTGTCTCTCTATCAAAACGCTATCAGAAGTATAGAAATCAACCGTATATACTTTTCTTTCTTTTTCAGAAACTACTGCACGTATGCTGGATACATTGTAGCGATCATGACCCGAAAGAGAAGAACACTCTGGTTCATATTTATTAAGATCATTAAGAAAGAAAATGAAAGATGCTTTATTGTCATGAAACATTGTAAGAGAAGAGGACCAATATTCCCCCCAACGTGGATACAATTCCGTCCAAAGTTTTGTTCCTATCTTATTACATGCAGGGAAAAAGATTTTGTTGCCATTTACTTTGCTTGTCCCTATAGCACCAGCTTCTCCCGTCCCATAGAAATCCTCTGTCCATTCCCATGTGCATCCTTTCACTAGCTCAGTCCATTCTTCCTGGGTCGGCATACGCCAGAAACCACCCCAATTAACAGTTGCAACATCATCGCCTGCTTCCAATACACTTTTTCCATCTACGTCGCCATACTCTTCTTCTCTACAATATTTGGTCATACTCTTATCTGTACCCTTGCACCACTTGTATATGTCCCATTGGGGTTCAAAAGTCTGAACTGTTTCACCTGGTGACAGTTGATATTCGACATACTCTCCATCCTCCTTTCTTGGAGACAATTCTCCCCATGCGTATAAATACCCAAATTCAGCGGGACGGGTTGCCCCCACATTATATGTTGCCCATTGGACGCTCAAGCCAAGATCGACATAAGAGTAGCCTCCTATCTCACCACTAGTTGTTATCGGATTCTCAAGTTCTTCATACAACGCATAAATCTTAAGGTTTTCCTTCACTGAGATAAATGAAGAGTCTTCCCATCTTACGAACTTGAAACCTTCCAACAAAGGAGCATTGATTCTAGCAGCCTTGCCTTCCACCACTTGTTTGCTTTCTATCAAGGTTCCATCAGGCAAGAAAAACTCAACAGTATATTCTCTCTTTATTGCATCAGAAACGATAGCACGTACATTATAGCCGAAGTAACGAAGACAGGAATACAATCCCCAATCGAAGGCATCATAATTATAGTAATGTTCATAATTTTCATCATAATAACCTTTTTCATGATAAACCGAAGATGTCCAATAATAGTATCCTTGGTCGACTGAAAAAAGTGATGAATCAGAACGATAGCCTGCATAAGGCAAAAAGATTTTGTTTCCATTCTTTTTACTTGTTCCTATATTTCCGGCTATACCAGTACCGTTGAAATCCTCCGTGGACTCCCAATTACATCCATCAATAAGAGTTTTCACCTCCTTTGGACTCGGTATTTTCCAACCCAAACCCCAGTTTACAGTAGCTGCATCATCCTCCGCATCAAGGATTGTCTTGTCATCTTTATCGCCATCGTAATTATCTGTATTGTATTTGGTTAATTTAAAATCACCTGAATCGAATTTCCCCCATTTATATGTTTCCTTATTGTACACTTCCTTTGGTTCTGTCTCTCCCCAAGCAAAATAGTCTCCATATTCGGCAACCTTAGTAGCTCCCACATTATAGTTCGCCCACAGCGTACCATCAGGCAAGCCTAGATCAACGTAGGAATGGGAACCCACCATGCCGCTAACCGTTACACCTTGCTCTTCTTGTGTTTCTTCCAATTCTTCATAAGTGACTTGTTTTATATTTTCCACATTATGACGTAGAACAAATCCATCTTTCTGCCACACACACATTTCAAAGTTTGAAGAATTTTTCTTCTCGTAATAGACTTTTTCTACGTTATCCACATCATAGCGCAATGTTGGAGCACTCGTTTGCTCCACACACATATTCGTTACAGCAAATGCTGAAACAGCCAACAATGATACAATCGTTGCTGACAATAAGATCTTTTTCATGTAAACTCTTATTTATTTTTTGTTGTTATTTACGAATAATTTTAAAATAATGATTTCCTATTGAAAGTACATATACACCTTTTCCTTCTGGAAAAGTGATGGTACCTGCACCTTCTGAGTCTGTATTTGTTGTAGCTACCACTACCCCTTTGATATTCACCAACGAAAGTTTGGCATTTGCTGGGGCGTTTATTATGCTGATAGTTTTATCATCAAGGCTGATAATAGGAGACTGATTGGACAATCCGTCTTTTACTTTTGTTTCGTCATCTTCCGTGAAATGATAATTCTTCACGCCCGAAATTGCATAGGTTGTTGTGGCATCGCCGTTCACTACGAGGTCGCCTTCACTATACGTGATAATTGGATTTTCCTTCAAAAGGAAACTGATTTTTTCTCCATTCTTTTGCTCCACAGTCATATATTGGGCAGTCGCATTGGCACACATTGCTCCACAACAAAAAGCGAACAGAAGAAAATTTCTTTTAATCATAATTAATTTTAACTCTATATCAGGTTCTATAAATTTAAATTTTCAACGATCGCCAGAACCTATTAGACGATCGTTGAAAAGATGTTTCTTATGGATGAAAATTATGAGTAAACTTCCATTCTATTTCATATTCTCCATCATTGATATTAACAGAATAAGAGGAGCATTCCAATTGATGGCTATTTCATTAGTGGAATAGCTGCACTCTTGGTCGAGGTAACAGCGAGCGGGTGATAGCGATGGATAGTTGAGCTGACCGCAGTCTGATACTTGATTAGGATTGGCTCCACCACAGAGGTAACCAGGAATGGGCTCTACGATTCCGTCGCTGGCGCATCGTCTGTCGTGTAGATGCTTAGGATACTTTGAACCAAAGCAGGTGATGAAACAATAGTCCGTAGGATTGGATCCTAACAAATAGTCGAAATTACCCACCATGGCATCGAGGTACTTCTTATCCTTGTACAACTGATATGCTATTCCCATAAGGTTTCCGTTGATGGCAATGTCGCCATTGCTACCCCAAACGAATTTCTTTAAGGCTAATCGACCTGGAGAGAACTTAAATTGGTTGTATATCGTATGCACCAAGCTTTTGAACTTGTTATCCAATTGTTTCTTATCCACATACGATGGAAGTTCGTCGCTATGCATTCTCAGAGAAATGAGTCCCAACGTATTCACTTTATTCCATGTGGGAGAATCAAATTTCTGAAAGAAATCGAGCTTTTGATAATATGCTTTCTCTCCAGTTGCCAAGAATAGTTCAGCAGCAGCCCAGAATTGTTCATCGCTCACATCGCTGTCGCCATAAGTACCCGTACGTACATCTTTGGGATTGTTGTAAAGAATGTTTGGATTTGCTTCAGCCCATCGATAGGCTTTTAAGGCTGATGCAAGGGCTTTTTCTGCATACGGAGTATCAATCGATTTGAAGATGCGATATACCATAGCCATCGTTGCCGCATAATCTAATGCAGCAGCTGTCGTTTTTGTCACCACATAACGGTCGGCTTTATCTTCCACAGGTTGAACGAATCCTGAGAATCGTAAGGTGGTGAGTTTGTGATAGACGCCACCATCGTCGGGGTCTTGCATAGTAAAGAGCCAGTCGGTTTCCCATTTGATTTCATTATAAAGATCAGGCAAACCGTTTCCACTTTCTGGAATATTGAGATTGAGGTCTTTGTAATATTCGGGGAACATTTCATACGAGAGCATCATTTGGTGCAGGGTGATACCTGCATTAACAACGTATTTGTTGTAATCGCCAGCGTCATACCATCCTTTAGGGGATGAGATGACTGATTCCACATGACGTTTCTCGGTGGCGGCAGATTGGTGTACGTATACGAACGTGTCTGGATGACCCATGGCACGGGAATAGTCCTTGCCTTTGAATGCCGAGTATGGTGGTTCTATGGCAGTGGAAGACCTCCAATAGTAGAACGCGCGGATGACACCTTGAAGTAATTCGCGATAGGTGTTTGAAGAGGCGATTGTAAAGGGATAAGATTTCTCGTCGTCCACTTGAAGGTAGTAATCGCCCTCTTTGTTGAATTCAGAAAAATCTACATTCTGAATGTTTTCTCTGGAGAGATCCCAGTATTTCCCTTCTTTAACTTCACCACTATAGACTACTGTATTCGTCTTTTTATCTTTGATTTCATAATTGGTGGCATTCATACCTACGATAGTTGCTATCTTAGGCATAGATGAGCCATATCCAATCTGGTTCACTCTTACAAACTTTTGAGCTGATGCACATTCGGCACCCGACAAGAGTAAGAGGGCTAAAATATATTTACTTAATCCTTTTCTCATAATAACACAATAACATTTATACTTTTTACCCAATACGATTACAAATCAACATTAGTTTATCACTTCAAAGCAAGTAATCATACCCATTACACACTGCTTTATGCGAATTTCGTGAAGTTTCTCGATATTTGCAAGTTTTTATAAGATAAAAAGTATGGAAAATTCACAGAATTTTCATTCTTACTCTTTTCTCTGTTTGATCATGTCTTGTCATAAATCCTGATTACATCTTCATTGTCTTCTTCATCGCCTGTGTGAGTTGCTCTTGCGTCACCTTCTTTCCGTCGAAGATCCATCTGGGCGGGAAAGATTATCTACAGGTATATTTCAACTATAAACTTGAACTACAGCCTACTACTCCTCCACTACCCATTCCACCAAGTTCCGCTCCTCGGTATTGAAGTTCACGCCGATCTTCACCACTTGCTTGTCTGTGGAGGTGATCTTCTTCGCATATTTCTTCTCGTCAATCTGCGACAAGGCTTCCTGTGCAGACTGGTCGCGCTTGCATTCGATGATGTAAGCGCATTTCTCTGTCTCAAAAAAGACATCGATCCTGCCACCTAGTACGGGGTGCTCCACACTCACTTTATGTCCAGTGGAGCGGATCATTAGGTAGAGCATATTACGGAAGTTGGCCTCTATCAGTTTCGGATCGGAGCTTTCGAAAGGCACCTGACTCATGATGAGCTGGATTTGGAGCATGAAGGCATCCACATCGTCAGCATTAACAAATTGACGTAGTTTGACAAGATCAAGGTCTTTTTTGTCACTGGTGTCGGATTCCGTGTAATTGGGTATTAAAACACGTGTGAAACCTTCTGAGACCTCTTCATTGGGGAATCCCAACAAATAACATTCGTCTTGGTAACCCTTTATAGTGAGGTAACCACTTTGGTAGAGTGCTGCTATAACATTGTTCTCCCCATTTCCGAACGTGGCGAGCATTTCGCCCGTAGCCAACAATTTGTCGTCAAAAGAAGGAATGTCGAAGTTGCTTTTCCCAAGAATCTTAACCAAATAGGTAGGTGTGCCCGTGGCATACCAATAGTTCAATATTTTTTTGTCATCCAATGCATTAAGCAAACTGAACGGATTATAGACATCCTCCGATCTCTCACTGAAATGGTAGCCGTCGAACTTCCGTTTCAATATAGCATACATGTCCGATTTGCTGACAGAAAGCTTATCAGCGAATAGCTGCACCTCGTCATCGAAATAGGAATGCAGTTCATTCTCCGTGATACCGCAGATGGTTGCATATTCATCGCTCATGGAAAGGTCCTTCGGGTTGTTTGCGGCACTGAAGATGCCCAACTTTCCATAACGGGAAACGCCCGTTAGAAAAGCGAATTTGATATAAGAATCAGCTTTTTTCAAGTTCCCGTAAAGACCTTGCAATATCTCTCTGTTTCGATCTTGGGTTTCCTGTTGCCCGATGGTGTCAGTCAACGGTTTGTCGTACTCATCTATTAGGATGACCGACTTTCTCCCCGTCTGTTCGTAGGCACGCTGCAATAGACCCACAAGACGCAATCCAAACGTTGTTTCTCCCTCCCCGGTTCCATATATAGCCTCTTTGCTGAGTAAGAATTTATTGATGACAGATTGTGTAACCTCCTCTTTGGAATAAGACTCTCCAGAGAAATCCAAATGGAACACGGGGTATTCCACCCAATCCTTCTCCAAACGTTCTATGGCAAGTCCCTTGAAGAGGTCTTTCCTGCCTTGAAAGTAAGCTTCGAGCGTCGTCGTCAAAAGGCTTTTACCGAAGCGGCGCGGGCGGCTGATGAAATAGTATTTCCCCGAATCGATTAGTTTGTAAACCAATTCGGTTTTATCCACATAGATGTAGTTGCCTGTGATTATCTCTTCAAATGTTTGTATGCCGATCGGATATTTCATCTTTCCGCCATTTTATTAGTTATAATGCGAAGTTAATGTTTTTTTTGAAAAAACAGAAATATATAGCCCCCTATAGAATGTGATGTTACTAGTTATTTCGTTCTTTATCATTATTATAGGAGGTGCTTTGCATTAGTTTTTTTAGGTATTCCAATTCAGACTTTGCATAGGTGCGCATACCTTCTTCATCGCTTTCCAACATCTGTTTCAGCATTTTTTCCGCCTCATCATATTTCTTTGCTTCAATCAATACGAATGTGCGTCTGCGAATCAAGAACCCTCTATAATCGATAAATACACTAGGTATATCATCATCCTCATCAAAATCGGATAGTCTGTTGTTGATATTCGATAGTTGTTGGTCTATCACTTCGATGGAACGAAAATCCTTTGATTTCACTAGGCAGTTGATATATTCCATGCAACCATTCACATGTCCGAAGTTGTATGGTACATCCAAATAATAAAGAGCTTTGGAGTATATTTCCAACTCACCATAACAGAATCCCAGTTTGTAATAGACATCCATGATATCGTTTATCTGCTTTTTCTTCAGTGAATCAACAATTGGATGAACGGCAGATAATATGCGCTCATAATGCTTGATTGCTTGAAAGTAGCATTTGTCAAAGAAATATTTATTACCCCAGTAGATATCCTCTGCCAATGACCAGGAAGCGAAGTTTACCAGCACTTTTTGTTCATCTGACAGTTCGTCAAAATTACCAGCCTGAGCCTTATCAAGAGCATCGTTGATCATGTATTTGACCTCCGCTTCATTGTTAGATTGGGATTTGTCCAACACATAAATCATGTTTAGTACCTTTTCCGCTTCTGTCTGGATTTCTTTGTTAAGCAAGAGGTATGGATTATGAATCGAAAGCAGGAAGTAGTCCGAGATCTTTGATTCAGATTGCCAAGTCATTGAGGCGGAATAGTGACTTCCATCGATGCAAGTGATGGAGAGCAGGTATTCATCAGATTTAGCCTCTTCCTCAGTCATGGTTTCCCTCAGTTTGCGTATGGCGGAAGCTATGTTGAACGTGTCATATTCGTCGATAGGAACCGTTAGAATGGAGTGATGAATATGAGTGAAGGAGATTTTCCTAATACGTTCTTTCAGTAGCGGACTATCCGATAAGGAGAATATATCATGGGGTGTCAGAACCATGTGATGAAACGGTGTGCGCAACACAGAGAAGTGTCTTTGTGCAATCTCTTGTTCCAATAAAAGATATCGACCTCTTTTCTCACGATATAATTCATCGATGACGTCAACATCCTCTTTCTTATCGAAGGATTGTTTGATGGATTCAATCTCATTATGAAAGGCTCTTCGGAAAGAGAAGAAGCCGTTAAGCATATTGGTGAATCGTTCTTTGTTGGTTTCGTTCTCGTCATCTAAAACTATGGTCGACTTCATGTGAACGGCAACAGAATCGTCTGCCTCATCATACGTAAAAAAACAGATGGCCTGGTGGTAATCCTTATTGAGTGAATTACACAGATGTTGAATGGCGTATCTGTATTTATACTTGTCGGTATAGATATAGTTGAAACAGATGAAGGCGTCTTCATCTTTCAAGGAACAAACAATGCTGAAATAGGCATCTTGAAAAGAGAATCCGTATGTTGCATCCTCTTCGCGAGCCTCCCCTTCCGTATATTCTATATTTAGCTTTTTAAAAAGCCACAATGCTACGTCGCGAGATGATTTTTTCGAACGAACATTGTCGTACATTTGTTTTACTGTATCAAACATAAAAGCTCTAATCAAGTTTTAATACCTCTAAGAATGCTTTTTGTGGTACTTCGACCGTACCGATTTGTTTCATTCTCTTCTTTCCTTTCTTCTGTTTCTCAAGCAATTTACGTTTACGAGAGATATCACCTCCGTAACATTTGGCGGTTACATCCTTACGAACTGCTTTAACGGTCTCTCTTGCGATCACTTTTGTTCCGATTGCTGCTTGTATAGCCACATCGAATTGCTGACGAGGAATTAAATCCTTCAATTTCTCGCACATGCGTTTACCTAGTGTGTAGGCATTGTCGAAGTGTGTCAGTGTGGAGAGTGCGTCTACCGCTTCTCCATTCAGCAGGACGTCCAGTTTAACCAGTTTAGACTCTCTCATTCCGTTTGGATGGTAGTCGAAAGAGGCATATCCTTTGGAAATACTTTTCAGTTTATCATAGAA
Source organism: Paludibacteraceae bacterium (assembly GCA_017430235.1). Taxonomy (GTDB): domain Bacteria; phylum Bacteroidota; class Bacteroidia; order Bacteroidales; family Paludibacteraceae; genus UBA1181. The sequence goes on from JAFRNH010000094.1 coordinate 12,723, forward strand.
GTCGAAGACAATCTCGCCCAAAGGCATGTCGTAAACCAGTTCTACACGGTTGCCCGACACGTAATCTTGGCGTACCAGTTCACCTCTCTTGCCCAAGCAAAGGGTCATGATAGGACCGATAAAATCGGCAGAAGTGATGACAGAGGCGCGAATATAAGGTTCTTCTATCTTTTCGATTAGGGTTGGATCAGGCAAACCAGATGGGTTGTGCACTTCGATCATCTCCCCTTTTCTTGTATAGACATTGTAACGAACGTTAGGAACCGTCGTGATCACATCCATGTTGAACTCACGGTCCAAACGCTCTTGTATGATCTCCATGTGGAGCATACCCAAGAAACCACATCTGAAACCAAATCCAAGAGCCAAGGAAGACTCAGCTTGGAAGGTCAGTGAGGCATCGTTGAGTTGTAGTTTCTCGATAGAGGCACGAAGGTCTTCAAA
>JAFRNH010000095.1 GCA_017430235.1 Paludibacteraceae bacterium
AAATAGAAGCTAATCTATAAACGATTTATCTGAATATCAGAACGAACAAAGAACCCCGAAGGCAGGCCTGCCTTCGGGGTTCTTTGTAGAGACGCACGGCCGTGCGTCTCTATAGGCCGTGCGTCTCTATTATTTTTTTAAATTATTCAAACGTTGCAACAAGGTTGGATGTGAATAGTGGAAGAAAACATAGGCTGGGTGAGGGTTAAGGTTGGAAAGAGAAGAAACTGAAAGCTTCTTCAATGCCTCTCCCAACGCATCACCTAATCCATTCTCCTTAGCAAAAGTATCAGCCTGATATTCATTTTTACGAGATATAATATTGATACCTATGTTCAATAAAAAGGAAATAGGTGTATATAAAACACCAAAAACAATCACACCAAAATGGAAAGATGGTATATTGCTACCCAATGCCTGTGCTATATAGAGATTTCCCTCTTCAGGAGAACCTAATGCCAAAGATAACAAATAAAGCATCAAACCAATGTTCAACAACGAAAGAATAAGCATAACACGCGTGTGCTTGTGTTTATAATGCCCAATCTCATGTGCTAAGACGGCCACAATCTCTTCCGTAGTCAGTGTGTCCATCAACGTATCATACAACACGATGCGCTTCTTCGCACCCAAACCCGTAAAATAGGCATTGGCCTTCGTAGATCGTTTCGAACCATCAATCACATAGAGATTCTCCAACTGATATCCCACCTTCTGACAAAACTTCTCTATCTCCGTGCGCAACTCTCCCGGTTCCAATGGAGTCTGCTTGTTGAACAACGGAACTATCAAATTAGAATAGAACATCAACGTGAATATATTGACGAGTGCCATCAATCCCCACGCAATCAACCAAAAATTCGTCCCGGTCTTCTCATAGAACAACATGATCAAGGAAATAATACCTCCGCCTAAAACGATGGACATCAACCAACCTTTCACATTGTCCATAGCAAACAATCCTGGTGTCATCTTGTTGAAACCAAACTGTTCCTCTATTTTAAAGGTTTTATAAATGCCAAATGGAAGCGATATCAACTCATTGGCAAAATATAAGATGGCAAAGAACAACAATGATATCAACATCGAATGAGTCACCATTCCTCTAACTAAATTGTCTACAAATGCGAATCCAAAGAGGAAAAACATTAGCATCATCACAACGAACGAGAAGATGTCAACAACAGAACCAAACTTCTGATTGGCTTTAAAATATGCTTGTTGCTTCTTATATTTCTCCGCATCATATATATCACTCACCTCATCAGGCAATTTGTCACTTACTTGCTTGCCATTTAAGTAATCCAATACTGTCTCCAATACGAAATCACATACAAGTATAGCTATGATAATCCAAAATAACGCAGTATACATAACACTCAATTTTTTGAATGGGTTTTATATGCTTCAACCCACAATTCTTACTAACTTTTGTTTAACGATGAATTATAAAACTCAACTTTTATTCTACGTATAACACTAATCCTTTCAAATATTCACCCTCCGGATGATAGATGTTGATAGGGTGGTCGGCAGGCTGTGTCAGCTGATGTAGGATGCGTACATTGCGTCCGCTCATCGCTGCAGCACTGAAAACTGCCAATCGGAACTGCTCTTTGTTCACCGCTTGCGAACAAGAGAAGGTAAAGAGGATTCCTCCATGCTTAATTTTCTCGAAAGCCTTGGCATTCAACTTCTTATAACCCTGAAGTGCATTACGAAGCACGTCTCTATGCTTTGCGAATGCAGGCGGATCAAGGATTATTAAATCGTATTCGTTGTTTTTTACGTCATCTAAGAACTTAAAAGCGTCCGTTGCAAAGGCTTTATGACGAGGATCGTTAGGGAAGTTCAACTCCACATTTTGATTGGTCAATTCAATAGCTTTAGCAGAGCTGTCGACCGAGTGAACCAGTTTGGCACCTCCACGCATAGCATAGAATGAGAAGCCTCCCGTATAACAAAACATGTTCAAAACGGAACGATCTTTTGCATAATGTTCCAAGAGCGAACGATTCTCACGTTGATCCACAAAGAAACCTGTTTTCTGTCCTCTCAGCCAATCAACATGAAAGAGAAGTCCATTCTCCTTAGCAATGCATTCATTGTCGCATTCGCCAATTAAATAGCCATCCTGTGCATTCACATTGGCTTTAAAGGGAAGGGTAGACTCCGACTTATAAAACACATTTTTCACAGCGCCATTCATCACCTCAACCACAGCCTTGGCCAAATCTTCACGTAAATAGTGCATACCCACAGAATGAGCTTGCAAAACAGCAGTCTCACCATATACATCAATGATCAAACCAGGAAGGGAATCACCCTCACCGTGTACCAAACGATACGTATTGTTTCGTTCATTTCCTGCCAATCCTAAGGCTAGACGAACTTGATAGGCTTCTGCTATGCGGCTACGCCAAAACTCGTAAGTAGGAGTGATCTGCTCAAAAGAGAAGACACGCACGGCGATGGAACCAATCTGATAATGTCCCATGGCACAAAACTCATTCTTGCAGGTATAAACCTCCACGCAATCACCTTCCTGTGGAGTACCCAGAATCTTTTGAATAGCACCCGAAAACACCCATGGATGAAAACGCAACAACGATTCCTCCTTCTGGGGTTTTAATATAATCTTCGTAAAACTCATATTTTATCTTTTCCTTTCCGTATATTTAAGAACTGGAATTAAAAAAGAGGCGGTCACGTTCATCAATTGATTATTAGAACGTTGGAAAACATCCGCCTTTGAATGATTGTATAAATCGGCAAAACCATACGTATAACGTCCGCCAATAATCGTATGAAAAGGTCCTGTCTTGATATCGAGACCAAAACCTCCCGTCAATCCAAAATCTATTCTGTTGTATTGATCTTTCAAACGAGGATCATCATTGGGAAATGCAGCCCATCTTTCATCATTTTCAGAAAGATTCGTCTTCAATTCTCCATATCGAACCAATACACTAATCTCAGGTCCTAATTCCACAAAAAATCGAACGTTTCGACTTCCAAAATAGATATGAGAGAGCATCGGTATCTCAACATAATGATTACGACGCGAAAGGGTGACATTCTGCAAGTCATATCCATTCACCATCGCCACACCCACATCTTCACGAAAGACTTCCGACCATCCAGAACGAACGTAATTGGCCTCTATCTGTACACCAAAATGATTTTGGGATATAAAGCGAACAACACCACCGAAACGATAGCCCATACAAAAACCTTGATTTCCCAACTCACTTGCACGATAAATATTATTGTGCAGGAAACTAACCCGAGACAAACCTAAACCACCCGTAGCACCCACGGATAGTTCACGTTCATGATCTCGCCTTAACTTTTGTGAGTATATCGGTTGTACCAATATACAAACCAACAAAAGCGTAACTATTTTTCGGAAAGACATCACTTCTTTTTCTTTTGTTGAGCTTCGTACTTCTTAATGTTTTCATTGCAGATAGGACAGACCTTCATAGTCAAACCATCTACAGCCGTTTGTCCAATCTTATCATCATGACTGATGAGATATAAACCAGTAGAGTAGAAGCCACTCTTCTCACCCATACGAGTGAAAGAGAACTTAGCTTGTATCGTATTGGCTTGTACAGGTCCCGCTGAGAACTCAAAGTCGTGTCCCTTCGTAGATATGGCTGTTGAGAAATAGGTTGCCACATCATAACCAATCATACCATATTGAGGATTGGAATTGAATGGCTCTGCATTGTAGAAGTGACGGAATTTAGACAAATAACGACGCACCTCAGGATTTGAAAAATCCACATGGAATGGTGAGACGAAATAAGTTGGCAAAACATACAAATCTTTGCTGATACTCTGATAATTTTGCCATTCTGTAAATCCAAACAAGATGACTTTACGCTTGTCCGTTTGTAGCATATTCACCATTGGCAACGCCTGACTTAAAGCCACCTGACTCGTTGTCATCGGAACCACAATATTTTCCTTATCATTCACCATAGCAGCACGTATCGTTGCAATGTTGTCAAACACTACTGTCTTAAATGCAATGCCCTTGGCTGT
>JAFRNH010000096.1 GCA_017430235.1 Paludibacteraceae bacterium
CAATAACGACTTCTGCCCTGCCGAGGAATATTACTTGAAGGCGCACCTGTTCGGCGACATCTTTGCCCGCGACATTCTCACCCACGCCGACCGCGAATTGGTTACGGTGAGTGCCCTTGCGGGACTGGAAGGCGTTGAACCACAACTGAATGCACACGTTCGTGGGGCACACAATCTGGGTGTTACCGACGAGCAGCTGCAACAGATTCCTGTGGCGTTGGCGGCGAATGGTTGCAAGGCGGCCGCATCGAGGGCGTTGAAGGCCGTGAATGCGTTTCTGGGCGTTGAGGACAACAGCCACAGCGAGTACGACCAAGTTGACCTGAAATCGTATTGGCGGCGTGGCAACCCGAACGACGCTTACGCGCAATACTTCACGGGGCGCAGTTACGTGTCACCTTACGGCGAAAGCGTTGTGAATGTGACATTTGAGCCTGGTTGCCGCAACAACTGGCACGTGCATCACGGGGCCGTACAGGTGCTGATATGCGTCTATGGTCACGGCTGGTATCAGGAATGGGGCAAACCCGCGGTGGAACTCAAGGAAGGCGTGGTGATTGAAGTGCCCGAAGGCGTGAAACACTGGCACGGCGCCGCCAAAGGCTCGTGGCTGCAACACTTGACGTATCACAAAAACCTGCAACTCAACCCGACCAACGAGTGGCTGGAAGCGGTGAGCGAGGAAGAGTATGGGAAGGTGAGGTGATGAGTTACCGACAAGAATTTCAGGCGGAAACTGATGAGATGATGCGGTTTCCGCCTTTTATGTTTATACACATTAATCAGTAAACATCAATTCTCCTTGTAGGTTGATATAACGTATATCTATTTTCACCCCAGCCAAGAACCTCTTAATATCTTCATCAGCTATAGACTTCGGTATTGCCATTGCTAAGAATTGCGTAGCTCTGGAACAAGCAACATATATCAAACGCTGACTCTCAGTCATCGTTATAATATCATTGGGTTGGAAATCTTTTATCGATATACTTTCCCCTCTGCTATCTGCAGATAGAAAAAGAAGAACCGCATCAAAAGTCGCGCCTTTTACTGCATGTATCGTATCTATACTTTTGTGGAAGTCGCTTCCCTTATCATTTGATTGATGATATTGTTCTACTGGTACTTCTGCCATTTCATTCATCTTGTAGCCATCTTTCTTTTTGAAAGAAACAAAGATGGGTTTCTCTGAAAGTTTCCAAAAGTCCTTCAAAAGTCTACATGTTTGCTCAGACCACTCTTTGAAACTCAAAGAGAATGAAGGTATTTGCTTCAAAAATCTAAATATTCTCGCATTCCATTCAATATTATGCTCGATATCCTGAATAAACCTTCTCCTTTTCTCTGGAGCATCATCTGCTAACAATTCAGATAGAATCAGCCTTACTTTGCGAAATGCATAATCCATATTCCCCTCCTCATATGCAAACACAGCGTCAATCAGTAAATACGGCATTTCTGTTTTCCAATACTTGAAATCCACATCCTTTATACCAGCCAGTTTCTTGCACTTATTCACACCACGTGCTAATATAATTCTACTAGTAAGTTCATGGGAATCGCATTCTTGATAAAAATTCCTGATAATATCCCTGACATTTGCATCGTCATACTTATACACCACAATAGGTACACCTTTGTCTTCTACACCATGAGATGTTATGGCAGGTACATCACTTGATTTCAATTTGCTATATAGGTCAATAATACGTTGATTCGAACGCCTGCACTCGGACATTGGCAGCACATTCCAACCTTCATCTGCCATCATACCTTGCAACAATTCTGGCCGTGCGTTATTGAATCCATATATCGATTGACAGATATCACCCACAAACTCCAAGTTCTGAAGACCTGCTCTTTTTAACAAGGTGAAGAACTCAAAATGTAATTCGGAATTATCCTGCGCCTCATCAACAATTATGTAGGGGAATCGGGCTACCAGGGCTTTCGCTATATCCTGATGGTTTTCCAATATATCACAGGCCATCCATAACGCATCACTACTTGTAATAAAGCCTTTACTTAATCGGTATGTAAATACAGCCTCACAATATTCATTCTCGTCGTCTTCGTTTATTGTATTATGTTTCCACCTATAACCGTTCTTTTCTCTTGAAACCGAAGCCGGGCTCTTTTTGTAAAGGATCATATCATATTTTCCCTTGCCAAATTTACTCAAAGATGGTGTTGGATAGACATTCCATTTTCCGTTTTTATACACATTGTTGAAATAAATCCGATTAAGTACATTCTCTTCATTTACGACAATAGGTTTCTTCTTACAAGCATCGCAAAGATACCAAAATGGAAGTACCACATATTGCATGATAAAACTATCAATGGTCAATACCTCATTTGGGAAAGTCAGTCTTTCGTCATGCATTTCCTTGTATTTCTGCCTTATCTCGGCACAGGCCTTATTTGTAAACGACAGACAAGCAAATCCCGTATGTCTCCCATAATAATCGGCACAATAGCGCGAGACTGCCAAAAGCTTTTTTACAATACTTGTCGTCTTTCCGCTTCCTGGACATGCCGACAAAATAGTAAATCCACGGGCATCAAGATATGCTTGTCGTTGTGGCGTTAAATCGTATTCCATAATTTACAGAACCAGATGAGATATCGCCTCTTGAATATATGAGGGCACAGTGAACTTCACATCATCACCAGTCTCTATCTTATCTATCAAGAAAGAATTCAATGTTTGGGCAAACTCCGCCTTTCCCGGTAAACATTTCCACATGAGTAACGCAACATTCTGCTGTTCCATATCATTCAAATCACGTTCACCTATACTATCAATATAAGCTTCAACCTTACCAATGTCATCTGCATTTTCTCGTTTTATAAGTTCATAAAGCCAATTAGCTTTGATGACATCCTTATTTCCTGTAACATTAGCCTTACATATTTGGTATTCCAGCGTTTTCTTTTCAGAGCATATCTTTATTCCTGCTTGCCCGTTAGCCATTGCTAGCATATTGTTGACCCTGCCATTTTTATGCCCGTTGTTAATACCATTCCTTAAAGCATTTAGTTGTGTATAATTATCCACTATGAGAGCATCAAGATTAAACTCTTTATCCTTAGATTCTGTAAACTGGTCTTCATCTGTCACAAAAGCTGCCCGAATTGGCAACCGTTTCTTATCTTCTGATGAATTGAACAGCATCAGGAACTGGTAGAATGCCGTTCCGTCTGTATCAACAATCTCTATCTGATGTTCAATGAGTGATTTACCAATCAACTTAGAAAATGTTTCAACCAATTGACATTCTGATATACCTTCAATAAACAGGCATCCATTAGAAAAAAGCAATTGCGAGCGAGTCACATCAAAATACCGTGCTATCATATTACGGTAGTTTTTAACCTCAACATTCTTCAACAGCCTGTGATTAGCTGCGTCGCGAACAATATCCTCAGAATGTCTATCTTCAAAGCATTTCCCAACATGATATGCTGCATTATTCTTTAGCAGTATAAGATTCTCCAATGGTATCTTTGATGTTAAAGTTGGCGAATGGGTAGTGATAAATGTCTGACTGTTATCACTGGTATCTGCGTTTTTAAGAAAGTTATATAGATTCACCTGCAACTGTGGGTGAAGATGGGCTTCTGGTTCTTCAATCAGTAATGCATATATGCTTACATTGTCACCCGTATGACAATCTTTAATGTCACTCAATACCGAAGCTATATATATCAAGTTGTTATATCCAAGGCTATTTTGACTCAGCACAAATCCATTCTTGTCATCTTTAGAAAAGGGCAAGAAAGGTTTTATTATATTAACGATATACTCTATTCGATTCTGCTCTATATGCAACTCAACATCCTGAAGGTCTGACCTGTTTATTTGGTTCAGGTTATCGTTTATGCCAGTTTGAGTTTCTTTAACCTCTTGTCTTTGCAACAGATGATCATTTGCAGTATTTACTATTCCTTTTACGTCTTCTTCCGAACCAGCCCTGTCTATCTTTCTTTTAATCACTCTTCCTAGCAAGTTATTTCGAGTGCTCATTAGGTCACGAGTGCTGTCACGTAATGCCCCTAAATAATAAGGATGAAAATAATGGAAAGTATCCCAATCAGCACGGAGGCCATTTTCTTCTTTTCCTGTGATATAGGATGAATAAATTCTACCTTGCTCTTTTATTTCAAAACTCAAATGGACTTTGGCAACCATAGAGCCATCATCTTTTCTATCCAAATATTGATAAAATGCACCTTCTTGCTGTGATGATAATCCTTCAAATAGATAACATATATCAATCTTAGTCGTTGGGGTTACCGTTTTAGTTCCATCAGCGTTTGGTATAATTTCAACGAAGAAATCCTCTTTTGTAATTTCTATATCTCGATTGGGTTCACCCCAAGCATAGAAAAGGCGAATCGCATCCATCAAAGATGTTTTCAACTGCCCATTAGCTCCGATAATCACATTCAAATTCTTATCGAATTCAACCGATAGTTCTTTTATTCCCCGAAAATTCTTTATATAAATTTTACTTAGATACATAAGTTTGTGATATTAGAATACAATTATTTACTCTGGTTTATCTCAAGATATTTATTATATAAAATGATGTAACAATTGGTCATTATATGCACTCCAGTCTTTTCATCAACCTCCCCAACTCCGAGTAAGTATAATCTCTGCCACTCTCCAGCTTCTCATCCATTGACTGATTAGCGTTGGCAACAGCCATTTCAAGACTACCACCATTGCGCTCGAAGTAACCGTGAAGCCCTTTGGTCTTGATGAAGAACTCTATCGTTTTCCGATACTCGACACATTGGTTGAGGTCTTTGAGCAATGGTTCCTGCTCATCGTATGGACGTGAGGTGTAGCGGAAATAGTAAAGGAAGAACAGTTCTGTGCATCGGTGAGTCTCAAAGAACTCAACCTCGCAGTAGATGCCTTTCTTTGGTTTGTCAATAGGTTTGGCATACTTTGCCTTGAGTTTCTGGTATTGTGAACGTTCTGGTTCAATGTTCTTCGTGTCCATATCGATGATGCAGAAGATATGGCTGTAACCCATTGCTACACCCTCTGCTATCTTTGCATCCAGTTCCTTGATGTTGGTATGCTTCGGATAGTCTGGCTTGATAGTCAGACGCTTGAACACGTCGCATAGGGACTTGAAGTAGAAGAACTCCGTTGGCCCCTCACCCAGGATGAGTGCTGTTTGTCGTAGCTTTCCCATATCAGTCCTCCAGATTTATAAAGATACTGCCCAGTTCGGGCTTTGCTCCCAATCTGCCTATGCGGTATGAATTGTAAAGCGATAGGTTCTTGTGCAAGCCAAAGGAATCACCTCTAGAATATTCTGATGACGCTGTCTCTCTGTTCTTCTCAACAAACCACACAACCCCTCGGTTCTCGTTAATCAGGTCCTGAGACAGAATCGTTGTCTCCTGACTCGTAATAATCAGCTGCGACTTGTCGGAGTTGAAAATGAAGACATTTAGATAGTAGTACAACAGGTCGTTGTGTAGATCCTCACCCAGTTCATCAAGATAGTACACGTGGGAGTTTGTTATCATATCATATAGGACATTCAATATACGTATATATTTTATTGTACCTTTTGACTGCCACTTGACAGGTATTTCAAAATTGCCTTCCGCAGAATGATTAACAAAGGCTATGGATTCTGTCACAGGTTTAAGAAGATCTTCTTTCATCTTTTCATAAAAATTTTGTTCTATATGCTCACGAAGTTCGTCTGGCAAGACACGGTCTTCAATAATTGGTCTAAACTCCATAATATTCAAATCAGCTTTTTGCAACATAAGATTGAAGAACTTTCGTTTTCTTGAATCGTCATACGCTTCCTTAAGAATTTCAACAATACCCATCTCCCCATCTCCATCCACGTCATGATAATTCTTCATAATCCAATCGTAAAGATGAATGAATGTGGCAACATCCTCTTTCAGTGCAACTTTCCCGCAAACAGCCAAGGCACTGTGGTTGTTCCATGTATTTTCTCGAATACTTTCAGCTGTCTTATCTAGCAGTTTAAGGCTCTGCCCAAACTTAATATTTGCCTGTACGTTTTCATCAACGAATGAACGTTCGTAGAATAACGTTTTTGACTTTTTAGGATAATAGTATAAAACTTCATTCAAAATATATTTTTCGTTAAATGTCACGCCATAATCATATCTAATACCATCAGCAAAGAACGATACATACATTTCTGTAGGATGATCCTTTGTAAGAGCAAATGGTATTCTATTGATTTTTGAGGTCACTTTTGATTTTGGATGAACCAGTATACTAAATACTTTATTCAAAGCTATTAGCATATTCGACTTACCCGAAGCGTTTGAACCATATAGGACGCCCAACTTATATAAGAACACACCATCAGAAACTTCGGCGACAAGTTCCGAGGCGGGTCCCTTGGCCACAAAGCTTAATTCCTGCTTGTCGCGAATGGAAAGATAGTTCTTCACCCAAAAATCTCGTATCATATCGCAATATTTTATTTGTATTCGTAAGTTTGCTACAAAAATACGAATAATATTATACAAAACAACCATCTAATTGCCAATTTTTGTAACTATTATACTATTTTTGTGTGTATTTAACATATCGGATTTGGAGATGGCAATCATAGTTTTTTGTTCCAACCTCATTAAATCCGAAAAATTGGTAATTCTTTCCGCAACAGATATATCCACCCCAAAAAGCGGAATCTCTATTTTTGCATAGTAACATTTAAAATAGTTCAAAATGAATAAACTGAAATCAATAATTCTTGCCGTTTCGGCTTTGCTGGTCGGGACATTTTGCAATGGTCAAACCACTAAAAATCAAAACAATATGGGCAAATCAATCGTGATTTTCTATTCCCATGCGGGTGACAACTACTCGGTGGGCAACGTCGAGGTTGGCAACACAAAAATTGTGGCCGACTATATAAGCGAAATCGCTGGCGCAGAGCAGTTTGAAATCATTACGCACAAGTACGATGGAATGGCATACACGCCGCTCACCCGTCTGGCTCAAGAGGAAGCCAACAAGGGCGAACTGCCGCCGTATGAGGGCAAGGCACCCGACCTAAGCGGCTACGACACGGTGTTCATCGGCGGGCCCGTTTGGTGGGGATCTTATCCGCAGGTAATGTTCACGCTGTTCAAAGACATCAACCTTGACGGCAAAACCGTCTATCCGTTCACCACACACGAGGGCAGCGGCCTGGCAAGTTGCGTGAGCGACGTGAAAAAAGCATTTCCGAAAGCCAACGTGAAAAATGGCTTCTCGATTTACGGACACGAAGTCCGCACCGAAAAGGCGAAGGTTGAAAAATGGCTAAAATCGATTGGGTATTAATGGGTTACACGAACCCTGACGAGCAGAAGGAATAAAAATGAATAATGACGAGCAATTCACAGGAAAAACATACGTCGGCAGCGACGAACTGTATGCCGACGTGCAGCGCTGTATGGCATTGGTGGCCGAAATGAATACTGGCTACAAGACCGAAGCCGAGGTGCGCGGCTATCTGCGACAAATCACAGGCTCGGATATTGACGAGAGCGTGCGCGTTTTTCCACCGTTCAACATCAATTATGGCAAGTCAACTACCTTTGGCAAAGGCAGTTTCATGAATTTCGGCTGCACGTTTCTTGCGCTTGGCGGCATCACCATCGGCGAGGGCGTTTTCATTGCGCCGCATTGCGTTCTGGCCACCGAGTATCATCCTGAAGACCCCGAAACGCGCCACACTCTGCTCACCAAGCCGATTGTTGTGAAAAAGAACGCCTGGATTGGTGCAAGCGCAACCATTCTGGCAGGCGTAACCATCGGCGAGAATGCCATTGTGGCGGCAGGTGCGGTTGTCACCAAAGACGTGCCCGACAATGCCGTTGTGGGCGGCGTGCCTGCAAAAGTGATTAAAATGATCAAATGAGCACTTTTCTTGGCTGCTACAGACAAAATTGATATCAGCCAAATAGTTCTTCCATTGTCACAACATCTTTCACTTGTCCACTGTATTTGCCTTGTGTGATACCAAAAGGGGTAATCATTGTCAGCAAAAGCCCGAAGCGTGTGCCAGTTTCGGTTTTGAAGTTTGAAAGGCGTATGCGGAGTTTCATGTCTTCGTCTTTTGAAATTGAATATGGCGCATCGCAAAATTTTATCTCACAGATGTTTATCATACGGTCGGCTCGTTCGATGGCAAGGTCTATTTGCGATTTCGGTTCAGTGATAGTGCTACGCCACGAGTAATATTCAGTACGAATGCGGTCAATGCCCAACGCCTTTTTAATCTGAGGGATGTGCAAAAAGCATATTCTCTCAAAAGCAAGACCTGCCCAAGCGTTTACTGCAGGAGTATTGATGGAGTTTTGCCAAAAATTTTCGTCGGTAGTTTCTTTGCGGCAAAATCTGAAATGAAACATCGTAAACATATCTATTATCTGATAGATGTGCTGATTTTCACGGATTTTTTTCCCACGAGTGCGAAAATGGCGAATAAAATCACAATTTTCCAAATCTCTGAGTATCAATGTCAATTGTGAGCCAGAAGTAATTCTTGTTTTTTCGACAATTTCATCGCGCGACATGCCGTATACAGATGAAGCCAAAGTCTCAATCACTTGTATATACGGCTCTGCTTTTTTGAAAAGCGATTTGATCAGTCTTTCAAATTCATTATTAAGATGTGCATCTCGACCAAAGAACAATGCATCAATATTTTGTGCGACACTTTTGCTGTTGTTCAATAGACTGAGGTAGTAGGGAACACCGCCCGTTGCCATATATAACTGACAAATATCAAAACGTCCGTAGTCGAACCCATTTTCATTTAGATACAGTTCCGTTTCGCCAAGTGTGAAAGGACGCAGATACATCTCATGTGTTATTCGATTGTGCAGACCACCATGGTTGTCAATTATGTTTTTTATAATCCATGAAGTTGCAGAACCACAAATGATTAGCATGACATTACTATGATCAGAGCACCACGTATTCCAAAAATGGTCTAATGCCCCTGTAAAACCTGATTTCGGAGTATCAAGACACGGAATTTCATCAATAAAAATAATGCAACGGCGATTCTTATCCATTTTGGATTCGAGTAAATGTTGCAATGTCATAAACGCTTCTTGCCAATTAACCGGAATTTTTGCATTAGAAAGACTAGCATTGATAAGTCCTTCGCGGAAATTACTGAGTTGCACTGACATAGGCGCCCCTATTGTTCCCGACATGTAAAAATCAAACTTGGAGTTGAAATATTGTTTTACAAGGAATGTTTTGCCTACACGTCGCCGTCCATAAAGAGCCACAAACTCGGCTTTACCCGATTTCATAAAACGGCTAAGTGCCTTGCGCTCTGTATCTCTGCCGATAATTTTTTCCATATCTTTTTGCTTTAGTTTTATGTTGCAAATATATGTATAATCCGCCAAACTCGCAAATTTTTATTTAGTTTGGTGAATTATCACATTATAATCCGCCAAACTCGCAAATTGTTATTGAATTTGGCGATTTATAATACCATAACGCCCCAACATTTTGGAGTAACCAATATATTTCGCCCTAAACATTTTTTGGGAACCAAAAAGGTGACTGTCTTATATAGAATCCCCATCCGAAATATTGGTAAATTTTCCCGAATTATGTTTCCCGTGCGAATGGGAATTAAATGGTACTTTTGCGTATAAGTAAATGATATTTAAACCAATCCACTGAAGTGGTTAATTCTTATTCGATATGATATTAGACAAAATCAACTCGCCTGCCGACGTAAAAAAACTGTCGATCAATGAAATGAATAGTCTTGCGGACGAAATACGCGAGGCATTGTTCAACCGTCTGACTAAAATCGGCGGACACTTCGGCCCTAACTTCGGCTTTGTCGAGGCAACCATCGCTATGCACTATGTGTTCAACTCGCCAACGGACAAGTTCGTTTTCGACGTTTCGCACCAAAGTTACACCCACAAAATCCTTACGGGACGTAAGGCAGGATACATCGACGACACAAGGTTTGCCGAAGATTCGGGATATTCAAATCCTGAAGAAAGCAAACACGACTTCTTCAACATCGGACATACTTCTACGTCGGTGGCTCTTGCACTTGGACTTGCAAAAGGTCGCGACATTCTGGACAGAAAAGAGAACATTGTGGCGGTCATTGGCGACGGCTCGCTCTCGGGCGGTGAGGCGATGGAAGCACTCAACGTGGCTGGTTCGGAACTGGGCAGCAATTTCATCATCATTGTCAACGATAACGAACAGGCGATTGCTGAAAACCACGGAGGTATCTATCAGAATCTCAAAGAATTGCGCGAGAGCAAAGGTCAAGTGCAAAACAATTGGTTCCGCACGTTCGGGTTGGACTACATCTACGAGGAAAACGGCAACAACATCGCATCGCTCATCAAGGTGTTCGAGAAGGTGAAAGACTCAACGCAACCCGTTGTTGTTCACATACATACGCAGAAAGGAAAAGGCTACCGTCTGGCGGAGGAAAACCGTGAGGCTTGGCACTGGTGCCTGCCATTTGACCGTGCGACAGGTAAGCCGACAGTTCATTTCGGTGGCAAAGAAACGTATTCAAATATCACGACCAAATATATTTTAGACAAGGCTCGGAAAGACAAGGATTTCATTGTTGTGTCGCCCGCTATGCCTATGTCGGTTGGTTTGGGAATTGAGGAACGCAAGCAACTCGGCCGTCAGTACATCGACACGGGCACTGCCGAAGAAGCTGCTGTCGCCATAGCGTCGGGCATTGCCACCAACGGCGCCAAGCCATTGGTTGTCACCAATATGACGTTCCTTCAGCGTGCCTACGACCAGATATCACAGGACGTTTGTATCAACAACGCACCCGTGACAATGCTAATGAATTACACAGCGTTCAATGGTCTCACAGACGTGACGCACCTCGGAATCTTCGGTCTGGCAGCCTTCACAAACATACCTAATTTGGTGGTGCTCTGTCCGTCGAGTGCTGAAGAGTATGTCAACATGCTCGATTGGTCCATCGACCAAAAGGAGCACCCTGTTTTGATACTGATCCCAGGCAATGCGGTGGCACACCGTGCGGCGGATAAATCGTTCAGCAACATCAACAAATACAAGGTGGAGCAGCAAGGCGAGAAGGTAGCCATCATTGCCCTTGGCGATTTCTACCAGAAAGGCGAAGAGGCAGCCGCAGCCATCGAAAAGGAACTTGGATTCAAGCCGACGCTTATCAATCCACGGTTTGCCAGCGGTTTGGACAAAGAACTTTTGGACAACCTAAAATCACGTCACAGCCTTATCATCACGTTGGAGGACGGCATTGTGGACGGCGGTTTCGGCGAAAAAATAGCGTCGTATTACGGTCCGTCGGATATGAAGGTAATCAATCTCGGCCTTGAAAAGAAATTCTACGACCGTTACAACCCACAGCAACTGCTTGAATCGTTGGGAATTACGGCGGAAAAGATTGTTGAAAGAGTGAAGAGTGTGTTGAGATAAATTCAGGATTGAACAATAGACAAATGTGCAACCATAGGGGAATTACCTATAGTTGCACATTTTTGTTTCAAACGGTACAATTATGTTTTGGTCAGTTTGTGTTATTAGATTGGTTATTGTTTTTTACCAATTTACGTGATTCATAGCTTCTTTACATTAAAAAACTCTCAATATAAAATATAATTTCTAAATTTGCGTTGTAATATAAACTATAATTTATGTTGATACAATTATGACAAAACATACATTTGGCAACCGTCTGCCACGGAAGTTGCAACAAAATATGGAGATTGTGGGCGAACAAATACGTCTTGCACGGCTTAGGCGCAACCTTTCTATTGCGCAGATAGCCGAGAGAGCCACTTGTTCGCCGCCCACGGTGATGAACGTGGAAAAAGGCGTTGCCACGGTCTCTATCGGCATATATCTCAGAGTGTTATACGCCTTACAGTTGGAGGCGGACATCCTGCTTTTGGCAAAAGACGACCCCTTGGGTCGCGATATTCAGGATTTGAATCTTAAACAACGTCAACGCGCATCGAAGAAACAATGAAGACAATTTTTATATATGCGGAGTTTGATTTTTTGAATAATCCCGAACTCATAGGTAGCCTGCACTACGACCGTGTGCGGGGCAGGGAAACTTATTCTTTTGAATTTGAAAAGAATTGGCTCAACTCACACAAAAACATAGTGTTAAGTGCCGATTTGCACAATTATTCAGGATTGCAATATTCCGAAGATAATATTTTTGGCTGTTTTGCCGATGCGCTGCCTGACCGTTGGGGCAGAACACTTATCAAACGCCGCGAACAAATTGAGGCTCAGGAAGAAAATCGTGCAGTAAAGAATCTATCCAACTACGATTTTCTTGTTGGAATAGATGATTTTTCTCGGATGGGGGCGTTGCGTTTTTGCGAAACACAAGGCGGAGAGTTTATCAACAGTTCTACAAAATTTCAAATTCCGCCTATTACCTCATTGTGCGAACTTCTTCACGCCGCCGACGAAATCGAAAAATCTGAAAATCTTTCTCAACTACCTGATAAAAAGTGGATTGCACAATTAATCAAACCTGGCACCTCGCTTGGAGGCGCACGGCCAAAGGCTTGCGTTATTGATGAAAAAGGCAATCTCACAGTCGCAAAATTTCCGTCCCGAAACGACGATTATGACGTGGGTATGTGGGAACATTTTTGCTGCCTTTTGGCAAAAAAAGCTGGTGTAGATGTGGCAGATACACGGGCAATCGACACAGGACAAAAATATCACACCTTACTCTCACGCCGTTTTGACAGGGACGACAACGGGCGGAGAATACATTTTGCATCGTCGCTTACAATGCTTGGCTTTTCAGACGGAGACGGCAGTAGAACTGGCAAAGGCTATTTGGATATTGTAGATTTTATACTTCAATATGGCGGCAATGTGACGGCAGATTTGAAGCAACTATTTGCGCGTGTGGCGTTTAATATTTGCGTTGGCAATTGCGACGACCATTTCAGGAATCACGGTTTCCTTCTTACAAAAAACGGTTGGCAACTTTCGCCCGCCTACGACCTAAATCCGTCCCTCTCATATGACCATGCAATAATGATAACAGGAAACAGCAATCATTCTGATTTACAGACGCTTTACGATGATTGTGAATCGTATATGCTCGAACCATCAAAGGCAAAAGAAATCATTCAACGAGTATGCAATGCCGTTTCCGATTGGCAACATTTGGCAGCAAGATTGCAGATTTCAAAGGCTGAAATGGATATGTTTAAAAAGAGGTTTGAAGATGGAGTGAGAAGTTTTGTAATATAAATATGATATATGTTATCGATTGATAATGTAAATTATATTTTATATTAATAGATATGCAAACTGTGAATTGGCAAGTTTTTTGGAAGATGAAAAACTACAATGTCAAAACGGCAAAGAGTATGTTGAGATAAATTCAGTACAATAGACAAATGTGCAAGCATAGGAGATTTGACTATAGTTACACATTTCTGTTTCAAACGGCACAATTACATCTTGTTTCTTCCGCAATTTGTTGTTGGGCGAACAATGGGACTTGCGAAACAGATATCTGCATATACAAGCTACTGAAGAGTGGAAGGAACAACCTCGATTGGATGAGCCGACAAGCACAGGACAAGTTCGGGAATTACACCGAACAAGTACCGAACAAGCATTGCGATGCACTACATACAGACAATCCTAATATTGAAAGATTGGTAATAGCAGTAGCAGATCAACAAGTTTCGGTAATACAGATGATGGAACGTCTTTCATTGAAACATAGGCCCACATTCTTGGAAAACTATTTAAATCCAGCAATGGATGACGGTTTCATTCGTCAGCTTTATCCACAATCCCCCCGCCATCCAAGACAAAAGTATCTTTTGACGGTTAAGGGTTTTGCCCTTTACAATAAAATTTCGCAGAACAGATAAGATTACAGAAAAACAATAAATAATTGAAACATATTGTACAAATGGAAATAAAAGCAGTAAAATTCAGAAAAAACGGATTCTATACGCAGCCATTCGCTTTTGGGGGCGAGGATGGTACAGGAAAATTTGACAAAAACATTCGTTATCGTGGCAGTTTGCAGAATTATCTGATAGATACGGGTAACGAGGTAATTTTGGTTGATACGGGGCTTCCTACCGGCACACCCGAAGAAGCACCCAATGAGGATTCTGTACTTTACACAGGTAAAGACATTTGCAGTTACATGGACGCATTCAAGGCACTTGGCTACAAGCCCGAGCAGGTGACAAAGATTCTTTTAACCCACAAACATGCCGACCATAGTGGTGAATTGCGCTCGTTTCCAAATGCAAAAATCTATGTGAACAAAGATGAGTTGAGTGCAGCCGAACTGCAAGGAATCAACAATATCGTGCCAGTAAGTTTCACCGACGGAGCATATTACAATTTCCCCGAAACGCAAAAGATTACCGAAGGCATTCGATTCATTAAAGCCAAAGGACACACCAATGGCAACAGCATTGTGATTGTGGAAAACGAAGGTCTGTTCTACCTTATCCATGGCGATGTGACATACGTTGACGAGGCTCTGTACGAGAACAAATTATCGGTTGTGTTCGACGACCTTGCCGCTGCTCGCCAGACGCTCGACCGCGTGCGTGAATTTATCCGCAATCAGCCTACGGTTTATTGCTCTACTCATACGCCACAAGGTTACGAAAACCTTGAAGCCAAGCGTGTGATGGATTTGGACAATCCCGTTCCGACTGTTTTTGAAGAGTTTGATTTCTCAAAGCAAGAGGCAACTGGCAAGTATGTCTGTTCAATCTGTGGTTATGTTTACGACCCTACCGAACACGACGGAGTAGCTTTTGAAGACTTGCCCGACGATTGGCGATGCCCACGTTGCAAGCAGCCAAAAGAGAAGTTCAACAAGGCATGAATAAGATGTAGTTGACGGGAACTGACGATAGCGTATGGTAAAGGTTTCAGCAAACGAAATTTGCAGTATTTCAGAGCCTTTTATCTAACTTACAATGATATAGAAATTGTGCACACGCGTGTGCAGAATCTTACTTGGTCTCATATTCGTACCACTTTGCGTGTAGAAGTTGTTTCAATTGCAACATAAAGAATTGAATACTAACGATAAAAACAGTATTAAATGAAGTAAATTTTTGAATTAACATATTATTAATCATAGCGTTTGCTATTTGTTCGGAGAACTCTGAAACGTAGGAAATTTCAAAATTCACATCGATGAACAGATTAGTGAATGCTCACGTTTGCGTGGGCGTTTCTTTGTCTGTGTGATTCGGTTTCCTACGACCGCAGAGTTGGACAAGATTCTCTCCGTATGTGCGAGTTCACAACCTTGAAAGTAATTCCGCCGCAGTAAAGAAATTCAAATTTGCCGAAGATGGTATGACCGACCTTTTTATCGTCTTTTTTGAAATAGGATTCAAAATCTAGCATAAACTATTGTTGAAGTTCCTTTAATGATTTCCCGTTATATTTCCATGTTTTTGGTCCATTGGAACTAACTCCTAATACTAAAGTTGCCGCTAATGAAGGACTGCTAAAAATAACATCTTTTGTTAGAACTGCATATTTACCATCCTCTTTTATTACACCTAATGAAACATATTTTTCTCTAAGTGATTGCACAGAAGAATTTACTGCACCTAAATTCAACGAAATTTGAGAGTTTTTGAAAACAACAAAACCTTCATTAGTTGGTTTCCCTTTTGCAAGCAATCCTTTTTGGTTTATTTGAAATATCTCATCAGAAACCGTATCGGGACTGCTTATTATCGAATCGAATATCTTATGTCCTAATGTGTTGACTAATAACATAAGGTTATCAATAAACTCCTCCATTTCAGCAACATCAGGCTCGCTTATGTTTGATTTTGTAGGTTTAGTTGTATTGTCAAGCACATATCTGTCTGCATTTTTAGCTATTTCATATAAGCGACTTTCCAAATATTTGATATGAGCTTTGTTAAGGTTATTGTCCTTACTGATAAAAACAATAGCTTCATGCCAAAATTCTTTTGCTCCTACATGCTGAAGTAATCTTTGCATAATATTTTCAGATTCTCCTATATAAGCGACATTATTATCATTATCGTCTTTCCCTAACAATAAATAAACACCAGTTTTGCTTAAATCATCTCTATCATCAGATTTTTTTATACCCGTTGGATGAATTAGAATAACGCATATTTAACTTGCCCTATGGGTTTGTTGTTTAGAAAGTTAAAATATTGCAGTAATGTAAAGGCCGCCACCTTAGCCGCCATTCTTGTGAAGATGCCCGAAGTTTTCTTCGCATAGTTTCGAATCATCATAAGGTGGTCGTTCAGTTGGGAAAAGAGAGTTTCGATTCTCTTCCTGAAACGTTTGTAAGCCCAAGAAGGAGCGGTCCAGTTCTTTTGGTTCAGACGGTAAGGAACATCAAGGGTGATGTTTGCGGTTTCGAACAAGTTCAGCTGGACAGGGGCACTTAAATAGCCTTTGTCGCCGAGAATCATGCAGTCGTGGTATTCCCATTGTACGTCTTTAAGATATTGAAGGTCATGCACATTGGCCGCAGTCATATCATAAGAATGGATGACACCGCTGATGCCACACAGAGCATGGAGCTTGTAGCCGTAATAGTACATGTTTTGAGAGGCGCAATAGCCCCACGAAGGAGCATGTTCGATATCATCTTTCCCGATCTGGCATCTGCCAGCGCGGGCGTTTTGGCAGACTTTAACGGGTTTGGAATCAATGCTGAACACGAACTCTCCGCCATCTATTGCTTTTGCCATGGATTGACGAATGTATTCCCCAAGTTGCATGGTTTTCTTGCGTCGTTGATTATACTGACGACGAGTGATCAGATTGGGAATGGATCCGGGGCATTCCGCATTCAGCCTTTAAAAAAAGGTAGTTCTCGCTATCGATGCTGAATGCCTCTGCGGTAATGGAGAGTGCAATTACCTCTAGATCAGAGAAGGTTGGCACAACACCGCATCGCGCCACATTTCCCTTCTCGTTTACTTGATTTCCTGCGAATTGATTGCAAATTCCAAGGATTTTTCTAAAATTTGTAATGAAGTTGCGCATATCTAAGACAATGGTATTTGTTTTATTTTTACATTACTAAAATGCTAAAAATCAAGTAAATACGTAACTTTTTATTATAAATTTAATTCAACCAACAGGTATGAAGAACATATTATTTGCCCTAATGGCATTGGTTTGCACGGTCTGCCATGCGAACAATTTCAAAGTGGATTCCATCACTTTTAAACATAGACTTTATCAGGATTGCGAGTCCTGCTATCAGCCCGAGGTCGATTATTCAATACCGCAAGTCAAGGCCGTCAACCCTAAACTAAATAGCGTTGCCGAATCCATCAATGCTCTGATTTTAAATTACCTAGATTACGATGACGACATTGAGGTTTTCTCCGATTTCTGTCATGGCGTATCATTCAATTATGAGATGGAAGATGGGTATCTATTGTTGGATATTGAATATATAGGATATGGCGCACACGGCGATGTGGAGAATAGAGAGACCCTCCTTTTTGACTTAAAGACTGGCGATAAAGTGACCTTTAACAAAAATTCCGGCATCCGCGTCCCCTTCGCATCCCTGTTTACGCTAGATGGCTATTTCAAATTCCTAAATTCGCGAAATTGGGATACGTGTGTTTACAACGCATTTTTTGAGGCATATAAAGATTCTTATGAATACGATACGAAAAATGATACAGTAGCTGAGATAGAAGTGGATTCATCAGAGGTGAATGCTAAAGCTTTCGGTCATGGTAAATATGCTCAATTCCACATAGATTACAATATCGATGAGAATAACTTCTATTTCTGGAGAGAGTCGTGTTATTATGCTGATTTCTGTTATGCGGAGAGATGTTTTGAACCTGGACATTTCGATGTATGTTTAATTAAAGAGTTGAAACCTTATCTTAACAAGATAGGGAAAGTGGTTACCAACAAAAAGAAAAGTAGAATTCAGAAAATACTCGCAGCTGTAAGACTCAAAGAGACAGTGAGCAGTCGAATGTTTTTCGAAGTTTCAAATTGGGAATGCGAATACAAAGATTCCCCTGGCAATCTGACAAAAGAAGAAGAGGCAGAAATAATCGCTTTTAATGAGACTCAAGCATGCAAATACACTCCTTACAAAGTCGCCATCGATTATAGCCATCCTAATAAAATTAAGGGCTATTTGTTTATTGGTGATAAGAAAGAGGGAATCACCGGCTACCAGCAAGACGGAACTACGTATTTGAAGTCTAAACAGTCAGATTGGAGTTTCAACTTTACAGAAGAGGAGAGAGAAAATGGTCTCGGAGAATATGTTTTTGAAAGGAAGGACGAAGGTGGAGATGGCATCATTGTCGGTTGCAACACCTCAGACGACCCTTATTGAATAGATTAGTTCGATAGAGGTGAAAGTGTTTCATGATTTAGATTTCATAAATTGGAGTGAGATGTTGTCTTTGCATCGATGGTTAGACTGAAAGCCTTCCCTGCTAGTAACCGATTGCACCGCAGGTGCTGTCTGTGGGTGTCTGAGACATGGGAAAAGGCAGGAAGCCTTCGTATCGACGGTATTAGGGGTGGTTTCCAGCCACGTGGCCACCTGTCATGACTACCAGGCACTACGTACCCGGTTACTAATAGGTTTGGCTTCCAGCCAATCCCTTCTGCCTCATTTTTATTCTATAACGCTGATTTCAGATAAACAAGAAAAGTTAAATGAGACTTGAAAAAGGGACAAATAACACATCAAGATGTTGGGCAAATGGATATGTATGTACGTATGTATGACGACTTGAAGCGTACCGAGGGCGACAACCCCACTGTTGGTATTGTGCTTTGCAGCGAAACGAGCAAAGACATTGCCCGTTATTCTGTTTTGCACGACAATAAAAATCTGTTTGCTGCCAAATATATGCCTTTAATGCCCACCGAGGAAGAACTTAGACGTGAAATTGAGCAACAGAAAGTGTTGTTTCAATTGCAACATAAAGAATTGAATACTAACGACAAAAACAGTATTAAATGAAGTAATTTTTTTTGTTGGGGTAACATATTGTTAATCATAGCGTTTACTATTTGTCCGGAGAACTCTGAAACGTAGGGAATTTCAAAATTCACATCGATGAACAGATTAGTGATTTGATTTCCGATGCAGGACCCAGCCGACTCGTGTCAGATCCGCATTCTCGAAATCTATGCCAACGACGCCGTCTATCAAGCCCACCTGAAAACCGACCATTTCCAGAAATACAAGCAAGGCACACTCAAAATGGTGAAGTCGCTCAAGCTCAACACTATGCATCCGATGGACAAAGAGATGATGAAGGCGATGTTTGGGAAGATGAGGTGAGATTTGTGATTTTATTGAAGGTTCAACACTACGCCGCCTTCCACCAACTCACAAAATAGCGCAGTCCTGCAATGGATAGCGCTACACCGAGTCCGGGGTAGAATGCTGCAAAAAACTCTTTCGGAATGCCTGGTATAAATTTCAGACTGATGCCAAGTCCCATCATGAAAAAGATGAGAAGATAGCCTCGTAGGTCAAAAAAGGCGAATAGGGATTTCTTCTGTTCCGGGAAATTCAATATGCGGGCTGTATATCGCTTTATAAACCCATTGAACATCAGCGAAAAAAGTGCGGCAACCGCCACCGCTATCAAAAGAAGCCACCAGACTCTTTCTGGGTGAGTCATTTTTACTTGTAATAGGGATTGTATGCCCGTGGTCAGTATCTTCACCCCCGGACCCAACCAGCAGAGCACCTGCATCAACAGCAAGTGCTTCTTGTTGACTGGAATTATTGTATCGATATTCATACTTTTATAATTTGGTTTGCAAAATCTATTCGTTATCCTGGTATTTATTAAACTGATACTTCGAACGTAGTTCTTCCTGTTTCTCGGCAGGAAGCGAAGTGAAATAGGCTTTCCACCCTGGACAGAAGTTGATATGCCACCGCCAAAAACGTCCTAATAGCGATTTGGTTTTCTTTTCGTAATGCTCACGAAATTTACAATTTTCACACGTTTGTGCCATAATGACCTGTTTTTATAATGTTAACAATTTTGACATTTACTTTCAATTTTCTTCAGTCCCTCAATAAGCTGGTCGAGCAACGGGATGATCGCCTTCAATTCGTCTGCCGAGCCAACCTGTTCCATGATGCTCTCACCCAAACACTTGGGCACGTCGGCCACCTTGTCGCGAAGATCTATACCCTTGTCTGTCAACGACACAATCCGCTGACGCGTGTCCTGCTCCCCGCGCTGACGGATGACGAGTTCCGCTTTTTCCATGCGTTGCAACAGAGGTGTCACCGTGTTCGTGTCGAGCATCAGTCGCTTGGCGATGTCGCATACCGGCTGATGGTCCTGTTCCCACAGCACGAGCAACACAAGATACTGCGGATAGGTGATGCCTATCGGTGCGAAATAGGGCTGATAGGCCTTCATGGTGAGGTGCGCCGCCGAATAGAGACGGAAGCAAAGCTGGTTGTCTAACTTAAGCTGTTCGTACATACCTAGAGCAATTTAAGAATATCCTTTTCAATATCTTCCGGTTTGGTGGTAGGTGCATAACGTTCGATCACGTTACCGTCACGGTCGATGAGGAACTTGGTGAAGTTCCATTTAATAGCACTGCCCAACAAACCGCCTTTTTGCTTTTTAAGCCATTTATAAAGCGGATCGGCTTCGTTACCGTTCACTTTGATCTTAGCGAACTGAGGGAAGGTGACATCATATTTCAGCTGGCAAAAGTTCACAATCTCCTCTTCCGTGCCAGGCGCTTGTCCCGCAAACTGGTTGCATGGGAAATCCAATACGACAAAACCTTGTCCCTCATGCTTCTTGTACAACGCCTCCAGCCCTTCATACTGCGGCGTGAATCCGCAACCTGTAGCCGTGTTGACAACTAAAAGAACCTTCCCTTTGTATTCCGCCAGACTAACTGGCTCCTTCTTGGTGTTGAGCACCGTAAAATCATATATACCCATATCATTCGAATTTTTAAGTTTAACATATCTGTACAAAACAACTCACATCGGCGAGATATATCGTACGCGACACAAAATTATGAAAAAATATTTATATCGCAAGCGACATATCTAAAAATTAACGCAATTTAACTTTCGAATCATCATTTTCTACGTCAGAAAAGTATGGCAACATGCAGATTTTCAAGGACAAAATTCTGTAATATTGACAATAATTTGATATATTTGAAAACACAAAAATATACTTTATGAAGAGAATCATCATTATCGACGGTGGACCGCGCAAGACGTTCAATACCGCATCTATGCTAAAGAAGTTTGCAGAAGGAGCGAACTCAGCAAGTGAAGAGATTGAAGTGAAGAGTTATCGTCTCTATGAAATCGACTACAAGGGTTGTATGTCGTGTATGGCCTGTAAAATCAAAGGGAAGGCGGTGAACATCTGTAAGTTTAAGGATGGCCTCACACCAATATTGAACGAAATAGCGGAAGCAGACGGACTTGTGCTTGGATCACCCAACTATTTCGGAGAAGTCACCGGACAAATGCGAGCTTTCTTAGAGCGTTTGGCATTCCCTTGGCTTTCGTACAACGATTATAGCAACACTGCGCCCAAACGTATGTCCGTAGTGCTAATTGAAACACAGAACGGCACCCAAGAGTACAACAACTGCAACGGCTACGGTTCGATGGAATATTGCATCACCCAGGCACTCGGAGAACCCGAAAAACTGATTGCCTACAACACCTATCAAGTTAAGAACTACGCCAATTATGAGTTAGCAGGATTCTCGGAAGAGGAGAAGCGGAAGTATCGCGACGAGCATTGGGAAGACGACTTGCAACAAGCCTACGACGCAGGACGACGGATGGCGGGGAAGATAATTGAACCAATTACCAACAAATGAAAAATCCGAGGACAAGAATGAGCAAATTTGTTTGCTTTTTTTTGATTTGTCCTCATCTTAACATATATTTGTAGTTATTATTGAAACGAACTAGCATAAAAGATGAGACATTTCAAACTAATATATGTACTAACAGCACTTTCATGGATATGTTGCGTGAGCACCGCAAACGCCCAAAAAACGCAAGAGCCAAAAGAGCAGGAGAAAGAGCAGGAGAAAGAGAAAGTCGAACTAAAGACATGGACAGAGATCCATAACGGAAATGAGGTTACCCTAAGAGAGGTAACGATGGACACACTAGCAGCATGGCTAAATAGCGACGATACAATACCCGACGACCCCATCATGCACTTTCTACGTGAGTTTGTCGTCATCGCCAACACTCGTGATAGCAAATCATTGCAGGAGCAATCTGTTGCCTTCACCTCTTTTGGTGCCGATCAACTGGAATTGAGAGAGATAAAATCCATCAAAGATGTCAGCGGAAACACACCAAACTTCTTCATGCCTGATTTCGGTTCCAGTATGACATCCGCCATATTCGTGAGAGGATTCGGTTCTATCGTTGGAGTTCCCGTTGTTGGTATGAACGTGGATAACGTTCCTACGCTCAACAAGAATGCATTCGATGCCGACCTGTTTGATGTAGAGCGTATTGAAATGCTACGTGGACCACAAGGAACATCCACCGGTCGTAATTCCATGATGGGTGTATTGAACGTCTATACACTATCACCACTCAACTATCAAGGAACACGTGTTTCGGCCGACTATTCCACAGCCAACACCGTTAAA
The DNA here is from genome assembly GCA_017430235.1 of Paludibacteraceae bacterium. Lineage (GTDB taxonomy): Bacteria > Bacteroidota > Bacteroidia > Bacteroidales > Paludibacteraceae > UBA1181. Next base: position 22,754 of record JAFRNH010000096.1, read on the forward strand.
CTAAAAGCATCTACCTACCAAAAGCCTAAAGACAATTTCGGTTTTTCAGTGGCTGCCAACTATAAACATACAGATGGATTCTTTATCAATGAATACAAAGGTTCCCCATGCGATCCTCATAATAGTTTCAGCGCCAGAGGTCGTATCATCTGGTCGCCAAAAGAGAAATTCACTGTCGACAACGTTGTTTCCGGAGGTTACTTGGCAGAAGGTGGTTTCCCATACGCATTCACCGACCGCTACGATCAGACGCAACCCATTGCATACGATGGAGATAACAGATACAAAAGGGCTACCATATCAGACGGATTGGTGATTCAATATCGATACGAAAAATTCATTTTCAACAGTATCACAGGTTACCAATTTCTATCCGACAAGATGTTTTTGGACCCTGACTATATGACAAAATCCATTATAACAAGAGATGAGAAGCAAAAAGAACACGCCTTCTCCCACGAATTCAACTTCCGTTCCACCATCAACCAAGAACGAAAATGGAACTGGAAAAACGGATTGTGGGTCTTTTACAAACATAACAAAACCGAGTCACCCATCACCTACCATCAAGACGGGCTCGACTATCTGTTCGGTAGCACGGTGAACAAAGGTATACAATCAGCACATCCGAATAGCAAACTGACCATTAGTGGCAATGAACTAACAGTCACCAACGACTTTGAAATACCAACCATCGGAACTGCCGTTTATCACCAATCTGAGTTCACTCTGAAAAAATGGGACTTGGTGGCAGGTCTCCGTTTAGATTACGAGCACTCCAGACTTGATTACCTGAGTCAAAATGATATGAGTTACATAGTCTCCCTCTGCATGAACAAAGAGAAAGACATCAAAACTCATTTCTATGGATCACAAACATTATCAGATTTCCAAGTCTTACCTAAAATTTCCGCTCAATACAATTTCAACCAATATTGCAACCTATACGCATACGCAGCAAGAGGTCACAAGGCTGGTGGTTTCAACACCCTATTGTTCTCAGATATCATACAGAACAAAATCATGACCAACATCTTCAACGAGGTAGATGTGAATGTGAAAGAAACTGGGTTGCCTATCTTCGACTATACCCAAAACATTGCATACGAGTCTGAGCATAGCTGGGACTTCGAGTTTGGTGGTCACTTTCTCTCACCCGAGAAGGTGTTTAACATAGATTTCTCTCTCTTCTACATTCTTTGTAGAGACCAACAAATACTAACCTTCCCATCAGGTAAGAATTCAGGAAGTATGATTATCAATGCCGACAAAAGCCGAAGCGTTGGTGGAGAGTTCTCCATCAACTATCAGCACACTAGCAAAGAGACGCATAACACATTCAACCTGGAAGGATCATACGGTTACTCCAATGCTAAATTCATAGAGTTCAAACACGACGATGTTGATTACAGCGGTAATAGAATACCTTTTGCTCCTGCCAACACAATCGGATTGGACATTCAGTATAAGATTAAGTTCCACGAGCCATGGATCACTCATCTGATTCTTGCAACAGAATGGAAAGGTTACGGAAAGGTGTATTGGAACGAAGACAATCTATACAGCCAACAATTCTATTCATTGTTCAACGCATCCATCACATGGGAGTGGAACAAACTGAACGTAAAAGGATGGTCTAAAAACTTGGCAGACAAAGAATACAACACATATTCGTTCACCAATTTCGGCAATCACTATTGTCAGAAGGGAAAACCAAGACAAATTGGAATCACAGTCAGCTACAAATTTGAATAAAATGCCATTCCTTCAATTGTTTTTTTTTAATTTTGCATGCGTAAAAAAACAAGTATAAAATGACTATCAATATAGAAAAAATCAGAGAGGATTTCCCCATTCTGAAAAAAGAAGTATACGGAAAGCCTCTCGTATATTTTGACAATGCAGCTACCACACAGAAACCAACTTGCGTGGTCGATACGATTGTCAAAGGATATTACGACTGCAACGCCAACATTCACAGAGGTGTTCACTTTCTAAGCCAACAAGCAACCGAAGCGCATGAAGCGGCCCGCAAAACCGTTCAACAATTCATCCATGCGCAACATGCCCATGAAATTGTATTCACAAGAGGTACGACAGAAGCCATCAACTTGGTGGCCCACTCTTTTGGTATCAGTCAGTGCTCAGATGGTGATGAAATCATCATCACACAGATGGAGCACCACTCCAATATTGTTCCTTGGCAACTACTGCAATCCATTCGCAACATTCGTCTTCGCATAATTCCATTTGACGAGAAAGGTGTTTTGCAAGTGAATCAACTGGAGAGTCTCATCAATGAGAAGACAAAACTGATTGCCGTATCGCATGTCTCAAATGCCCTAGGCACCACCAACCCAATCAAAGAGATTGTTCGTATTGCGCACAATCATGACATCCCTGTCTTAGTGGATGGTGCGCAATCAACTCCACATATATCCATCGACGTACAAGATTTAGACGTTGATTTCTTCGCTTTTTCAGGTCATAAGATCTATGGACCTACAGGCATTGGCGTACTTTATGGAAAGGAGAAATGGTTGGAGAAGATTCCTCCCTACCAAGGTGGCGGTGAGATGATTCACAAGGTGACATTTGAGAAGACAACATTCAATGAGCTACCGTTCAAATTTGAAGCTGGCACACCCGACTACATCGGTTCCACCGCATTGGCTACAGCCCTCGACTATGTGTCAAACATCGGCATAGAGAACATTGCCCAACATGAACACGAACTGCTTCACTATGCCACAGAAAAGCTAAGTCAAATCGACGGAATGCGATTCATCGGCGAAGCAGCGTCAAAGAGTGGCCTGATCTCTTTCTTGGTTGGCAACATTCATCCATATGACTTGGGTACGATTCTCGACAAGTTGGGAATCGCCGTTCGCACGGGTCATCATTGTGCGGAGCCCGTCATGCAAGCATTCAACATTGAGGGAACAGTCAGGGCATCATTTGCAATGTATAACACAAAAGAAGAAATTGATATTTTGGTAGCAGGTATCGAACGTGCCACCAAGATGTTCAGACGATAATAAAGAGAGAGATGACGATAGAAGAAAAACAGGATCAGATTATTTCCGAATTTGAATTTTTAGAGGATTGGTTGGACAAGTATCAACTGATCATTGACAAAGGAATGTCAAACAAAGGCATTGACGAAGAGTATAAGACAGAAGAGTACCTGATTGAAGGCTGTCAAAGCAAAGTTTGGGTGCACGCAGAATACAAAAATGGGTTTGTCTTCTATCAAGGAGAGAGCAATACAGATATTGCAGGAGGAATCGTCAGCATGTTAGTGGATATTCTAACTGCACACACACCTACGGAGATTTTAGATGCAGATCTCTATTTCATCGATCGTATCGGATTGAAAGAACACCTCTCACCTACTCGTTCCAATGGAATGCTTGCCATGGTGAAACAAATGAGAATGTACGCTTTAGCTTTCAAATCTCAGTACGAGGATTGATGTTTATAAGCAATCTCGGTACTAGTGGATTCTATAATATAAATTCTTTTCGTGAGATTCTGATCCGTAGGGACGTGGCGTGCCGCGTCCGTAAAATTATAGAACTCACTGATTATTTTTTTTGAAGAAGAGGCCTTTTGTTTCAGTTTTTTTTTATCTTTATCAAAAATTAAACTTCAAAAGAAATAATATGAGAAAAATAAAATTATCACTATTAACGCTTTTTTCAGTTCTTGTAGTTGCATTGATTTGTTCTTCGTGTACAAGTCCCGTTGACTATTGCGATAATGTTATGACCAAATGCACTAAATTAGAAAAAGGTGTCAATAAATTCATCGACCAACTTCCTTCGAACGATCTTTCTAAAATTCAAACGACGTATGACGAAAATTTAGCAGAAATAAATGAAACAATTGAATATCTTCAAAAATTAGGACCTTGCAACGACAAAGACTATTTACAAAAAGCAGGTCTCTTCTACGCACGAACATATAAGGAGATATACGAAACGGAATATGCCAAAGCCATTGAATCCATAAAAAACAATGAAAAAATGGACTCAAAAAAGATTACCGCTATCTTGGAAAAAGTAGAAAAGAAATCTCTTACGGCACAATCCAATCTAATCACCAACTTTACCAAATTCATTAAAGAATTTGACATCACTGTGAATAACAACTTCTAACGAGAAGAAAATTGATGAATATAGCTTTCCCCTCATTTGTTTCCAATGATTCAATGACGGGCTTACTATCTAATTGTTGAATACTTTAAATTTATTATTATGAATACAGATCCAAATTTGATTGAAATTTTCTGTGCTAACAACGAGCAAAAGAAATACTATCCATTAGGCACTAACCTATTAGATATATACAATGACATAAAACCCGATTTGAAATATAAAGTCATCGTTGCCAAAGTAAACAACGTAACCAAAGACCTAAAATTCAAATTGTTCAAACCAAAGAAAATCGAGTTCATCAGCGCAGATCAACCTGCAGGAATGAGAGCTTATGTTCGTTCCTTGTCATTCATTTTCTGCAATGCTGTCAATAAGTTATACCCTAACGTTACCGTCAGAATCGAACATCCCATTGCTAAGGGTTACTATTGTAAGCTCCTAAACAACAACCAACCAATCGACCAAAAGATGGTGGATAACATCAAGAAGGAGATGCAACGAATCATTGATGCGGACATCCAATTCAACATGGCAAATGTGACTACAGAAGAGGCAATCGACATCTTTACCAAACAAGGTTCTCCAGAGACTGCAACCCTGTTAAAATCCAAAGGATTCTTATACACTAGAATCTATGAATTAGATGGACGTTACGACTGGTTCCTTGCGCCTTTGGCTCCTTCCACCGGTTACATCACACTATTCGATTTGAAGATTTATCATGATGGCATCTATTTACAGATACCAAACAGAAAGAATCCAAACGAATTGGAGACATTTATTCCTCAAGACAAACTATTCAGCACCTTCAGTGAACACTCTGAATGGAACGGTATCTTGGGATTCTCTGGCAACGTAGGAGAGATGAACAACGTGGTCACCAACAAGGAGTATGCCTCTGCCATGATCAAAATCGCAGAGTCGCTTCAAGCTAAAAAAATCGTGAAAATTGCTGATGAGATAACCAACAGAGGTAAGATCAAAATGGTGCTTATCGCTGGTCCTTCCTCCTCTGGAAAAACAACATTCAGTAAGCGTCTAAGCGTCGAACTGGCTGTTAATGGTTACATTCCAGTGGCTCTCTCAATGGATGATTACTTCCATCCTCGCACATTGACACCACGCGATGAAAACGGCGATTTCGATTTTGAATCCATCTACTCGGTAGACCTCGATTGTTTCAACAAAGACATGAATACGCTACTCGAAGGCGGTGAAATCGACTTGCCTCACTACAATTTCGAAAAAGGCGAACGTGAATATCTAGGCAAGAAACTGAAACTCACCGACAGAAGTATCCTTATCATCGAAGGTATCCATGCCTTAAACCCAATGCTTACCTCAAAGGTTCCTGAAGAGACCATCTTCCGTGTATATATCTCAGCGCTGACAACTATCTCTTTTGATAACCACAACTGGATACCAACACGCGACAACCGACTACTTCGAAGAATCATTCGCGACTACAACTACAGAGGCTACTCTGCAGAAGAGACCATCTCAAGATGGGATAAAGTGATGGAGGGTGAGGAAAAATGGATCTTCCCTTACCAAGAAAATGCCGATATGGTGTTCAACTCTGCACTCATATTTGAGATCTGCGTGTTGAAAAAATTCGCAGAACCAATCCTTTCTGTCGTGCCTGAATCTTCACCTGAATACCATGAGGTACACAGACTACTCAACTTCCTAAGATACTTCTCTATCGTACCAGAAGTGGAGATTCCTCTCAACTCTCTATTACGAGAATTCTTAGGCGGCGGAACATTCAAATATTAACGAAGAATTATATTTTATCTTTATCAATGCGGAGATTCACCTCTCCGCATTTTTTATTTAAGTCCATACATACCTCCTGGCGAAGATGCCACAATATCCTTCATTTCCATATCAAACAACAATGATGACAAATCAGACATGGGCAATTGCAACTCTCGAGCCAAGACATTCAACTGCATACTCCCATTCATCTCCAGTCTGTTGACTATCATTCTCTCTTTCTCTGTCAAATTCTCGTATGACACCTTTCTCATCGTCGGTTTATCTTCCTTTTTTTCTTCCCAATTCATCAGTTCTAGAATATCCGTAGCAGACTCAATCAACGTGGCACGATTGGTCTTAATCAGATTATTACATCCCATGGAATATAGATCATTCACCCGACCAGGAATTGCACCCACATCCCGATTATAGGAATTAGCAAACTCTGCTGTGAGCAATGCACCTCCTTTTATACCCGACTCCACCACCAACACAATGTCACTCATCCCCGCAATGATTCGATTCCGAGAGACAAAGTTTTTACGATCCACCACACAATGAGAATGAAACTCCGTCAACAATCCTCCATTCGCCATCATCTTCTCCGATAAGGACCTATGCTCCGCAGGATAGATCATATCTAGTCCATGACCTACCACACCAACCGTCTGCAACCCCAACTCGACCGACCTTCGATGAGCACACCCATCCACACCATGAGCCAATCCACTTACGACCAACAAATCAGGGAATCGAGCACCCAACTCCTCTAAAATAGAATCCACCTTGTCCTTCCCATAAGGTGTCATACGTCGCGTACCCACCACACCAATCACACGAGGTACATTTAGTTGCATGGTTCCCTTCTGATATAAGACAATCGGATGATCCTCACACTCCTTCAAACGAGTCGGATAAGCATCATCTTCAAAATATAAAACACGCCCACCAACTTTATTCAAAAACAAGAGCTCCCGCTCCGCACGTCCCAACAAATCACTCTTCCTAATCTGTGAAGCAATGATTCTACCAACGTTTGGAATACTCTCCAACTCTTTTCTGGAAGCTTCAAAAACAGTTTTAGCATCTCCTAATGAGGTGATTAACTTTCTTGCAATCGCAGGTCCGACCCCCTTCACCATCGTAAGGGCAATGGGATATTTTAAATCCGTATCCATATAAAAAAAACAAAATCATTTATGGGAATAGATAGAAGTTCCCGAAACAAATAGAATAATAAAAACAGTTAAATTTCACGTAATACAAAAAAGCAATTTACTCAGGTAATTGTAGATTCTACTTTTAAATATTACCTTTGCAAAGATAATAATTTATTGCAAAATAGAATACGATGGAATCAACAAGAAAAAATAAAATAGACCGCTTAGTTCAAAAGGAATTGAGCGACATCTTTCAGAAATTCACGAAATCACAAGGTGGCATATTGATTTCTGTCACCTCAGTAACGGTTTCTCCCGACTTGAGCATAGCGCGAGTACATCTTAGCATCTTCCCTGATGAGAAGCAAGCAGAGATGATGGAGATGATTCAAAAGAGTGCGAAAGCTATTCGATATGACCTTTCACAAAGAACGCGTCATCAATTAAGACAGATACCAGAACTCACCTTCTATATCGATGATTCACTGAATTATCTAGAAAATATTGATAGACTTCTCGGTATCAACCAACGACTTGACGAGAAATAGCGTTTTTTATGAGACTACAATTCTTCATAGCACTGCGTTACCTCTTCTCCAAGAAGAGCTATAACATCATCAATATCATTTCGATGATATGTGCTGGAGGAATTTGTGTGGCAACCATCGCACTGGTCTGCACCCTCTCCGTCTACAACGGATTTCAGCAACTGATCTCGGGTGTGATCACCTCGTTCGACCCCGATTTGAGAATTACCCTAAAAGAGGGTAAGACATTCAATCCTGCGGAGGTCAACCAATCACTGAGTCAGATTCCTTACATTCAAGTCTCATCGGAAGTGCTTGAAGAGATTGCCCTCATACGAAACAAAGAGAAACAGACCTTCACCACTATCAAAGGAGTTTCTAAAAACTACACACAACTGATTCGAACCGACTCCATCATTGATGTCGGACGTTTTCTCATAGAAGATGAAGATGGTGCCTACACTGTCATCGGCGCAGCTTTAGCCAATCAGATAGAAGCCAACTTAGGATTCTTGACCCCAGTATCATTCTATGCGCCCAAATACGCAACAAAGGTGAACGTCGCCAATCCAGAAAACTCATTCAATCATCAACAGATATTCGTCGGAGGTATATATGCCACACGACAATTCGAGATTGATAGCAAATACGCCTTTTTACCACTACAATATGCACAAGAGCTATTTAACTATGGAAACGTAGTCTCTGCCATCGAACTCAATATCAGCAAAGAGGTCTCCATCGAAAAGGCTCAACAAGAGATTAAATCCATCTTGGGCAATAAGTACGAGGTGAAAAACAAGGAAGAGCAACATGAGGACTTTTACCACATGATGAAAATTGAAAAGTGGATCACCTTCCTCATTCTCTTCTTTATACTGATTGTAGCAGTCATCAACATCATCGGTTCCCTATCCATGTTGATATTGGAGAAGAAACAAGACATCACCACACTGAAAAACTTAGGAGCCACACACTCCTTCATACAACAAGTTTTCATGTTGGAAGGATGGCTGACCAGTGCTATCGGTGCAATCATCGGACTTGTACTGGGTATCATACTTTGCTTGATACAAGAGCATTTCGGAGTTATCAAATTAGGTAATGGATACGATGATGGAACATTCATTGTGAATGCCTACCCTGTTTGTGTTCAAGCAACAGACATTCTGCTCATTATGTTTTCCGTACTGTTGGTTGGACTTTTAATTGCATGGATTCCAACCCGATACATCCACGAAAAGGAAGGATGAATTATGGATGAATATGTCGCTCTCCCAAGCGTTTGTCAATCTCTTTCTTGAATAACATCAATTCTTGTATCTGAGCGATAAGAGTTCCCGCTTCTTCTTGGTTGTTCCTCAATTTCTCAGTTTTCTCTACAATCAGATTACTCAGCCAATGACTTTTGTAATTCAACAATGAGTAATTCAAGTCGTGAAACAAGGTCACCGCAGCATCCACAGACACCTTCTTCACTTTAATACGACAATTGGTTTCATTCTCGTTGAATATTTTACTCAACGGATAAGGATCACTCATCGCATCCGCAGCCACACTTACATAGTCGGGATTCGTGTTGCGAATAAAAAATTGGGACGAAGAGATCTTATCCTGTTTATAACGCTCGTAATAATCCATCATCATACCCTGATACAACGGATTTTGGAAAGAGAGGTCATCCACCTCAAGGTCATCCTTAATGTATTCAACCACAGGAATTGTATCCTTACCGCCTGTCTCAGGATTCTCTACTTCTATTAGATAATCGCCAAAACGAACAATATAGCACAACAACTCCCTCTCTAATTTCTCCACCATCGAATCAACATGAACGGGAGCAGGCTCTTCCGTAGGAGGAACGTCGACAGACTGCACCTTGGATATAACATCAGCACGTGATGGTCCAGCCGCTTCATCCACCTTCTTTTGGTTGATTTGGTTGACTCTCGAACAGAGTATACGCTCCTCGGTATTCAACATCTTAGCCGCCATACTAATATAGACGGAACGTTTCACCTCATCAGGAATGACCTCAATTGTAGAAGCCACATCTTCTATCAGTTGAGACATCTTCATCGGATCTTTTTGAGCCTCTTTCAGATAGTGATTGATCTTAAACACCACATAGTCTTGTTCGTTCTCTTCCAAGTATCTAGCCACCTCCGATGAATCATGGTTTTGAGCAAAAGAATCAGGGTCTTCCGGTTCAGGCAAGACAACCACCTTCACGTTCAGTCCCTCCTCCAATAGCATCTTACCATTTTTCAGGGCAGCATGCATACCCGCACCGTCTCCATCGTAAAGCAGTGTGACATTTTTATCATCCGAACGTTCAGCATCCGCAGATGGGAGGATACGACGCAACTGTTGAATCTGCTGAGTAGTCAGAGCAGTTCCACACGGAGCCACAATGTTTTCGATACCAGCCTGCACCATCGAGATAACATCCGCATATCCCTCAACGATGTAACATTTCTTCTTTTTTGTTATTGCACTCTTGGCGAAATATAAGCCATAAAGCACATAACTTTTATGATAGATATCCGATTCGGGTGAATTCTGATATTTCGCCACCTCATCCTTTTTGATGGCGCGACCACCAAAGGCCACCACACGACCTGAGATGGAATGTATAGGGAATATGACACGACCGTGAAAACGATCGATCATATAATTATTCTCTTTGACAATGGTCAGACCAGTCTTCTCCAGATAGTCCAACTTATAACCCGCCTTTTGTGCTGCTATTGTATATTCATCTCGCTTATCTAAAGCATAACCCAACTGGAACTTCTTAATGGTATCCTCTCGGAATCCGCGATGTGCCAGATATGACATACCCACAGATTGTCCTTCGGGTGATTGTAGATTTTCCGTAAAATGTTTCTGCGCCCACTCGGTCAGCGACATCAGACTCTCTTTTTCGTTCTGTTGCTGTACCTCCTCGTCCGACAACTCTTTTTCCTTTACCTCGATATGATATTTCTTAGCTAAGAAAAGTAATGCCTCATAATAAGAGAGGTTTTCCACCCCCATGATGAAATTCACCGAATTTCCACCCTTTCCACAACCGAAACATTTATAGATATTCTTAGCGGGAGAGACACTGAACGAAGGGGTTTTCTCCTCATGAAACGGACAATTTCCCCAATAGTTCGCACCTTTCCTCTTCAGCGAGACATAGTCAGAGACCACACTGACGATATCTGCCGCCTCAAAAATTTTATCTACGGTAACGGGATCAATCATAATTACTCAATACAAGAAAAAGCACGGATTAACCTAATCCGTGCTTCCCTTTATCTTCATAAAATTATTTAGATGCAATAAAAGTTGCTATAGAAGCCAAAGCAGTTGCAACATTCTCTGTTGTAATACCTTCGTCCAACACTTTCTTTACTGTAGAAACTTTTTGTTGATACTCATCTGATTTTGCAAGAGCAGTGTCTGTGATACCATACTTCTCCATTGCAATACCTGCCAAGAAGTTAGTAGACCACTCAGCATTTTTTCTATTCTTATAGTATTCTTGACCTAAAAGAACAACAGAAGCTGTAGAAGCTGTTATTTCTGCTGCAGTTGACTCAGAGCTAATAGCTTTAGCGCAGTTCTGATAAAAGCTTTGTCCGCTAGCTATCACATCCTTCTCAACATACTGTTTCTCAGTATTCTCTTGTTTCTCATTATCATCATCATCTCCACAAGAAGTAACTCCGAAAGACAATCCAAAAACCAAAGCCATTAACAATGACCAAAATTTCAAGTTTTTCATTTTTCTATACAATTTTAATTAAACAATCTAATTAATTTACAGCTGCCAACGTGGCAACACTAATTCTAATATTTTCTAATTCTTTAAATGGTAAAACACATGCTTCTAATGTGGAACCCGTCGTCAATACATCGTCTACAATCAGTAAATGAGTTCCCTCCACCTCACGTTGATGAGTCAGTTGAAATATACCTTTCACATTCTCCCAGCGTTCATACGCATTCTTTTTCGTTTGAGTGGAATTCTCCACAACACGTTCAATAACATCAGTCCAAACAGGACGTTCGAGCGACTCCGCCAGTCCTTTCGCTATCCATTCACTTTGGTTATAGCCTCTCATCATTAATTTATTAGCATGAAGCGGAACGGGAATCAACGCATCCACATCCTTAAACATCACCCCTTTTAGTCGAGAGCCAAACATTCTACCCAATCTACGGCCCAACTCTTTATTCCCATGATATTTTATCTCATGCAAAATCTTCTGCGACATAGTCTCTTTCTCATAATAGAGGAAAGAAGCCGCCGATTCAATCTTAGCACGACCATAGAATCTCGTTTCTATGAAATTTTCTGGTCTATAGCTTTCTGTTATCATGGGGAGACCCACCAAGCAGGAAAGGCATAAATCAGATTCGTCTCTAATCAGAGTAGCACCACACCCGATACAAAAACGAGGATAAAACAAATCAAGAAGGTCATTCCTTCTCTCTCTTATCTGTCTGCCAAATCCTTGAAAGTAGGCGGACAACCTCATTTTCCAAGCGGGTAATTTTCTCATACAGCAGTTCGCTCTGTTTAGTAAACGCAAAAATAATTTTTATATCTGAAAAATCAAACAAAAAGGATGGAAAACCTTTTTTTATCTATGAAACGATGATTCCATCCTGCATTTTCAAGATTCTGTCGGAAATGGAAGCCATCTCACTATCATGAGTAACAACCACCAATGTCTGATTCAATTCACTTTTCAGTTTCAACAGCAGTTTGTTCAATTCTGCTTTATTCTTCGAATCCAAGCTACCCGACGGTTCATCAGCCAATAACACATCCGGGTGATTCACCAATGCACGAGCCACCGCAATACGCTGACGTTCACCGCCCGACAGCTCATTGGGTTTATGAGTAGCTCTCTCACTCATTCCCAAAAATTCCAATAATTCCTTAGCTGTTGTTTGTGCCTCCTCTTTTGATTTCTTAGCAATCAAAGCCGGAATCATAACATTTTCCAAGGCTGTGAATTCAGGTAACAATTGATGAAACTGAAAAACGAATCCTATGTGTAGGTTTCGGAACGAAGACAGTTCCTTTTCATTTAAATCAAAAACAGACGAACCGTTGATGTTGACCATTCCTGAATCAGGTTTATCCAATGTGCCAAGAATCTGCAGCAAAGTGGTTTTACCAGCACCACTCTGACCAACAATAGAGACGAACTCCCCTTGTTGAATCTCCAAGGAGATATTCTTCAATACTTGCAACGACCCAAAACTTTTGGAAATGTTCGCTGCTTTTATCATCACATTACCCATACAAATATCACTTATTTCTGAGGAGTTCCTTTCTTCATTATTTCACCATTGGACAAAACAGATTCCAAATCTTCTGTTGTAATATTCAGTTTCAATTCACCTTTCATTGCAACAGAGATGTTACCTGTCTCTTCCGACACGATTACGCACAAAGCATCATACTTTTCAGACATACCCAAAGCAGCACGATGACGCAGGCCACACTCTTTCGGAACATCCAGACTATGAGATACAGGCAAAATACATCCTGCACTTACAATCTTACTATCTGCGATAATCATAGCGCCATCATGCAATGGAGAGTTTTTGAAAAATATATTTTGAATCAATCGAGTACTAATATTTGCATTCAGCGTCTCACCAGTAATCTCCACACTTCGCAGGTCATCGCCCTGACGAAGGACAATCAGTGCACCAATTTTTTGTTTAGAAAGATTTTTACAAGCAATCACTATCTGCATGGCGTCCGATTCCACCAACGAAGGTTTCTTTGACGAAAAGAATTTGCCAAACAAACGCAAAACCAGTTTATTATCCGAACCAATCATTGAAAGGAACTGGCGAATTTCCTCCTGAAACAAAACAATCAGAGCGATAGCACCCACATTCACAATTTGGTTCATCAAACCGCCCATCAGTTGCATTCCGAAGACGAAATTGACCACCAACCATCCCAATACAAAGATTAAGATACCGAAGAACACCCTGATGGCAGACGTACCCTTCAGCATCTTATACGTCTTATATAATAAGATGGCGACAAGGACAATATCAACTATGTCTATAAACCTAATTTGGAAACGCATAAATGCAACACCTTAGTAAATAATTATTTCTTATAACAAAGAGAAAATAGCCGCACCGCCTCATTTGCCTCTTTGACATCATGTACGCGAAGAATCTTAGCACCTTGCTGCAGTGCAATGGTATTCAACACCGTCGTACCATTCAATGCCTCATTAGGAGTGATATTCAACGACTGCCAAACCATCCTTTTACGAGACAAGCCCGCTAAAATTGGCAATCCGAACTGAAGTAGTTCAGACTGACGAGCCAGCAGTTCGAAGTTCTGTTCCATGGTCTTTCCGAAACCATAACCAGGGTCCAGAATAATATCTTTCACACCTCTACTTTGTAATACTGCTATTTTATCTGCAAAGAAACGAAAAATTTCTTTCATAAAATCATCATTTTCGATTTTAATCTCTAAAGAATGTGTCAGAACATACGGAACGCCACAAGAAGCGACCGCATCCAACATAGAATCATCCTTATCGAAACCGAACACATCATTAATAATAGAGACGTTATAGGATTCAACAGCCTCTTTAGCAATCGCACCACGAAAAGTATCTACCGATATAATTAAGGAAGGATATTTGGCACGAAGAAGTTCCAAAGCAGGGAACAGACGCTTTTTTTCTTCCTCTTCCGAGACAAATGTAGCATTTGGACGAGTGGAACACGCACCTACGTCAATAATCGAAGCACCGTTTTGTACGAAAAAATCAACTTTTTCCAATAATTGAGAAGTCGATAAACAACGAGAGGATTCGAAAAAGGAATCAGTCGTTACATTTATTATACCCATCACAAGAGGAGAAGATGAGTCATAAAGCATTGATACACTATTCTTTTTAGAAGAATTTAACATAATGACAAAAAACGAAATATTAAAAATAGTAAAAAATTATAGCGAAAATATTTTTTGCAAAAATAGAAAATATATATCTTTGTCCACTACTTTGAAAGCGAAGAAAAAAGTTGCAAAACGAAATTCTTTGTTTTCTAAGCAATATTTTTTTAGAAACAGAGTTATTGAATTATTAGAAAGTAAAACATTATCTTATTATTTATAGTGCTATGAGACACGTAAGTTTATTTAAAATGGCATTGGTGCTAATGATCGCGGGGATGGTGTTGCCATCTTGCAAAGAGAAGAAGCTGAAAGACTCAAAAGTATCTAATGTCACAGGATGGAAGTATAACGACAAGGAGAACGGAGGTTTCCAAGTTGTTAGTGGTTACAAACAAGACACCCCTCCGGGAATGACGTTCATCGAGGGTGGTACGTTCACACAAGGACGTGTAATCGAGGATGTTTTGGGAGATTGGAATAATATTCCAAGACGTGTTACAGTTGCATCATTCTATATGGATCAGTGCGAAATTAGCAACGTAAACTGGAGAGAGTACATTCACTGGATGTCAAATGTGTTCCACAACACTCCAGAATACGTTGAGAAAGTATACCCAGATACACTAGTATGGCGTGAAGAGTTGGCATACAACGAGCCATATTTGGATTTCTATTTCTCTCACGTTGCATACAACTGGTATCCAGTAGTAGGTGTAACATGGGAACAATGTGTTGACTTCGCTACATGGCGTACTGACCGTGTAAACGAGATGAGAATGGCAGAGCAGGGAATCATCCAATACACAGATTTCCAAGCTCTAAAAGGAAACACAGATCCAAACGATATTTCTCAGAATCAAGTATTCAACACTTCAAAATATCTTATGAAGTCTGATTACAAGCCAACAGAAGGAAAGAGTCCAAAGACAGATGTATACGGAAACGTAAGAAAAACAAACATGTCTGACGGTGTCCTTCTTCCTAAGTATCGTCTCCCAACCGAAGCTGAGTGGGAATACGCTGCTTACGGAACAAAAGCAATCGACGGAGAAGAGAACTATCAAGAGAAGAAGATTTATCCTTGGTATGGTCACCAAATGCGTAACCCATCTAGAAAAGTAAAAGGTGAAATGTACGCAAACTACGTTCGTGGTCGTGGTGATATGATGGGTATGGGTGGAAAATTGAATGACCACGCCACCATCACTGCTCCAGTAGATGCATTCTGGCCAAATGAGTTCGGTTTGTATTGTATGGCTGGTAACGTTAACGAGTGGGTATTGGATGTATATCGTGTATTGTCTAGCGACGATGTTCAAGAGTACAACCCATTCCGTGGTAACGAATACAAAATTCCTATCAAAGTTGATTCTACTGTTGATGGACAAAACGTGAAAGTTCCTACAATCGATAGTTTAGGTCGTGTAAAATTCGATTATCCTTACTCTAAGGATAGTATGAACCAATACGTTAAACTCGATGTTCGTAACTTCCGAGATGGTGATGCAGGAAGTGCTCTAAACAGAAACGATTGGTTGGTTGTTGGCGATCCTGACATTACAACTAAGAAATTGTACGATCCTGATACAGACAAAGAAGGTATGTTAACTTCTAAAATTTCCAACACAACTCGTGTTTACAAAGGTGGTGGATGGAAAGACCGCGCATACTGGTTGAACCCAGGTCAAAGAAGATACTTGGAACAAACAGAATGTAGAAGTGATATCGGATTCCGCTGCGCTATGAGTAAAGTTGGTGCAGAAGATGGTGATGTAAGATAATGTCAACACTACTAATAAATGAAAAGCCCCTCAAAAAGGGGCTTTTTATTTGCTACGCTATTGTCATGTCCACATCTCTTTTTTACAAATAATTTTGTGGCAAACAAACTTTTCTATTGAACCCACCTTATAACTCCTATCATGGATATCAATCAAATTTACGACCTTTTCCTCCTTCACCCTGTCATCACAACAGACAGCCGCAACTGCCCAGAAGGAGCTATTTTCTTTGCCCTTAAAGGTGCTAACTTCAATGGCAATCAATTCGCAAAAGAAACAATTCAGAAAGGATGCGCTTTCGCCTTCGTCGACGAAAAAGAATACGCTGACGACAAACAAATATTCTACGTTCCCAATTGCCTCACCACTCTACAACAACTGGCTGAGAAACATCGTATGACCTTGAACACCCCTATTATTGGTGTCACAGGAACAAACGGAAAAACAACCACAAAAGAGTTGATCGCAAGCGTTCTGAAACAAAAATATAACATTCTATACACCCAAGGTAACCTCAACAACCATATCGGTGTTCCAATGACACTGCTTCAACTAAAAAAAGAGCATGAGATTGCTATCATCGAAATGGGTGCCAATCACCCAGGTGAAATCAAAACACTCGTCAACATCGCCCGTCCCAACTATGGTATCATCACCAATGTAGGGAAAGCCCACATAGAGGGTTTTGGCTCATTCGAGGGCGTCATCAACACAAAATGTGAGTTGTATGATTTTCTAAAAGAGAATAACGGAAAAGCCTTCGTCAACAAAGGAAACGATATACTATCCGACAAGGCTCAACAAAAAGGAATCTCATCCATCTTCTATGGAAAAGGTGCCGATATAAATGCTGAAATTCTATCCTCCGACCCTTTCCTATCCATCCAATGGAACGGTCATCAAATAAACAGTCAACTGATTGGTCGATACAACCTCGAAAACATCGTGGCTGCAATCGCCATCGGCAAAAACTTCCAGCTCTCCGACGAACAAATCGTCACAGCTATCGAGAATTACACCCCAACCAATAATCGTTCTCAATTCAAGCAAACAGAGCATAACAAGTTAATTATCGATGCCTACAATGCCAATCCGACTAGCATGAACGCCTCTTTGGACAATTTTATATTAATCAACGGAAAAGAGAAAGCGGTAATCTTAGGAGATATGAAAGAACTTGGCAACGTGAGTGATTCGGAACACCAAAAGGTGGCAGATAAACTGAGTCAGTCCTCCATCTCCGAAATCTTGCTCATCGGTCCTAATTTTGCTAAGACGAATTGTCCAAGAGCCCAAAAGTTTAATGATGTAACTGCTCTGAACGACTATCTTAGCAAGAACCCTATTAACGGGAAACTGGTTCTCGTTAAAGGATCAAACAGTATGAAACTTATCGAATGCGTCGGCTTACTATAATATGAATACCAAAACGATTATACTTCTGATTATATTCTTTACCATTCTTGTCAGTTATCTCATTTATATGGACAAAAGGAGACGGGCAAGAACACCTAATACGGAAGAGAAGAAAGAGTTCACAAACATGAGTGAAGAACGCAAAAGAGCCATTGAGAGTGGCGAGTGTTGCGGACAGCATGAGGTGTGTGAACGTGATTCTCTTATCAACACCCGCATACAAGCAGAATATTATGATGACGAGGAACTTGACCAGTTTAAAGGTCGCAACCCAGAATCATACACAGAAGAAGAGATAAAGCTATTTAACGATGTCTTTTACACACTAAAAGAAGGAGATGTAAGTGGATGGCTGAAAAGCATGCAGATAAGAGAAATTGAGATTCCTCAGAATCTCAAAGATGAGGCATTGTTTATCATTCAAGAAAGAAGATTTAATAAATGAAGGAGCGACTAAAATTCATACTATTCTATTTTGTCTTCTGGCTAATCATTTTTGTCTTACAAAAACCCATATTCCTCATATTCCAACTTTCAAAGGATAGCTTTGCTGATTGGATAGGCACCATAACACACGGTTTTTGCATGGATCTTTCCATGTCCGGTTACTGCACGTTATTACCTCTCGTGCTAACCATGGTCTCCTGCTTTTTAGTCAACGATCGTTGGATAAGAAAAGCCATCGACATCTACACCTATCTCCTGATTGGATTTGTCTCTCTTTTATTTGTCGCTGACCTCTTCTTATATCGTTATTGGGGGTTTCGAATAGACAACACCCCCCTATTCTATCTAAAAACCCCAAAAGATGCAATGGCAAGCGGATCATGGTACGAATATATCGCTGCGCTTATCCTACTCGCAATTTTCATCTTTGTGCTTGTCAAATTTTATCATTTCATGCGCACAAAATGGCATGAATACACCTCCCGCTCATATCTGACACTCATTCCATTGACACTCATCTTTGGTGTGATGTTTATACTCATTCGCGGTGGCATAGGTGTTTCTACCATGAATGCCGGATATGTCTATTTCAGCGAATCCACCTTTCTCAATCATGCTGCCATCAATCCAACCTGGAATTTCATCAACTCATGCACCAGATCAAACAATTTTGATAAGCAATATCGTTTCTTGGAGGAGGGAGAAGCTGTTCGTCTCGTCAATGAACTAAATGCAACAAACGCCACAATAGAAGATACGCTAACTGGCAGGTTGCTAAACACCAATCGCCCCAACATTCTATTAATCATTATGGAAGGAATCGGTTCCAATATGATAGAGACACTTGGTGGCAAACCGGGTGTTGCTCCTAATCTGTGTCGATATACCCAAGAGGGTATCTGTTTCACCAACTTCTTTGCCAGTAGTTTCAGAACAGACAGAGGATTAGTAGCCATTCTGAGTGGTTATCCTGCCCAGCCGACCAACTCATTAATGAAATTCCCGAATAAAACGCAAAACGTTCCTATCTTAACCCAAGATTTACGTTCCAACGGTTATCACACCGCCTTCTATTATGGTGGTGATGATAATTTCACCAACCTTCACTCCTATTTAGTCACTGCTGGTTACCAAACAATCGTCAACGAGCATGACTTTACAGGGAAAGAGATGTCGACCAAATGGGGCGCCTACGATCATGTCGTGCTCAATCGTGTCAAAAAAGATTTGCACGAGGCAGAGCAACCATTCTTCAAGACAGTACTGACACTCAACAGTCACGAGCCATTCGACGTACCCTCTCATGTGTTGGAAGAACCCTATCCCAACTCTGTACACTACACAGATAGTTGCATAGGCGATTTCATCGAAGATTACAAGAAGCAAGAGATCTGGAAGAATTCCCTCATTATCATTCTACCCGACCACGCATTCCGATATCCAGCAACACTTGACAATGCTACCCCTTGGAGGTACAGAATACCAATGATCTGGTTAGGAGGAGCCATCGATTCCATTCAAACCATCACCAAGACATGCGGACAAGTAGACATTGCTGCTACTCTATTGAACCAGCTAAAGATTCCTTCGGAACGATTTACCTTTAGCCATGATATCATGAGTCCATCACATCCCGAATATGCATTTTATTCCTTTATCGATGGATTCGGTCTCATCACCCAAAAAGACACATCAATATATGACTGTGGAGCAAACCGAACTCTACGAACCACTCATGAAGAGACAATTGAACAGGGGAAAGCTTATCTCCAAAAATTATATGATGATTTAAGTTTAAGGTAAATGAATATGAAACACTTACTGACTCTCGCATCACTATTGATGCTTTTATGCTTTGAACCTATTTTTGCACAATCATTATCGAAGCAAGAATTAATCGCTCTGAATGAGAAATTGAAAAATATGGTTTTATTAGGGAACTTCAGACATGGACGAGCTTTTGCTGTTCAAAATCGAATCTCACATGGTCAGGCTTATAGAAAACAGGAACTCAAATATGGATTCATAAACACAAAAGGTGATTTCGTGATTCCATGCGACACAAATAATTTACTTCCACTTCCTATCTATGATTCATATCCATACCCTGAATTCAATGCAGGCATTTTTATTATGCAAAGAGAAACGAACGAACCATATATGATACGTAGAAAAGGTGGTTTTTCAACACAAATGGAAACAATCATTGATACAGCAGGTCACACTTTAGAAGAATTGTGGATGAAGAAATATATTCGGGAAGAAGATGATATACTATATATCGATCAATGTACCGACAGAAACAAATGGATATATGAAATTTACAAAAACGGAAAGAAATTTGGTGAGTGGAATAACATTCATATATTGCATGGTTCTGTTTTAGTCTCTATGACTATCACCGACTCTGCAAATTATTTCGGCATGAAGAATTCTTATAATATAACAAATATTACAACGAACAAAACATACGACCATGAACTCCAATACCTGATTCCTTTACAACAAAACGATGGTTCATTTTTATTCTGTGTTGGAAAAGAGAATAAAATAGGCATAATCGATGAGAATTTCAAGGAAGTAGTCCCATTCGTTTTTGACACAAGAAACGAACCTGATGAGACGGGTAACAATCCTCCCAACCCACTTTATTTTCAAAATGGAATTGTTTTGGAAAATGATGGATGGATAAAAATAAAAGACACTACAGGCAAAATGATTTTACCATTTGATTGTGATCGGGTATATGTAGGAACTAAATACATTTTTACTCAGAGAGAAAACCATATGGGACATCGGTATGACGATTCTGATGCTTTTTGCGAAGTATACGACAAAAAAGGGAATCAAGTAACAGAACTACCCTTTGGTAAAAACTATTTTCGAATGAAAAAAGATTTTTGGCAACTAGAAAACAAGCAAGGGAAAGTTCTGATAAACAAAGAGATTGATTGCATATCTGATTTTCTATGGGATGAGTATTGCATAGCGAACAAAGGTGATTATTATTTCTTGTTAAATAGTAATGGGGAAATTGTTGTTGATTCACTAAGAAAAAAATATAGAGACAGAGATCTCTTAATGAAGATATATGATAAAAAGAGTGTAAAGAATATAGGAATAAAAGGTCTTCCAATAGTTGATGCACATTCAATATGGCCATCAAGTCTATCGCCTAACAATAAAAACATCGCACCAAATATGAAATTTAAAATCTGGAGCACTACTGGTAAGTATGAATATTTAGACAATCCAAACATAAAGCAGGGACCCTATATGCTGATTGATCCCAATGGTAAAAATCTAACTCCCATGGGATGTGATTGGATTGGTCAATTCAGTGACGGACTGATTTTGGTTAAAATCAAAGGACGTTATTACTACCTCAATGATAAAGGCGAAGGACTTCCAGAATGATATTTTCGTCACATAACGATACAGAAAAGGTGCGCTTCCACGCACCTTTTCTGTTATATAAAAAGATCTTATTTCTTCTTTGTCAACAAGCTCACAACAACGATTGTGATGCAAGAGAGAGGGAATGCGAACATGATAGGGTCGATAAACTTAATCATACCATTCGTAACCAATACGTCAGTTCCAAAAATAGCTTTGCAGATGCCTAACGCAGTAGCCTCTTTTGCATGAAGGAATAGGAGTGCCAAGATAGTGGCAACAACTCCAACCCACATACTTGCATAAGCACCTTTAGTGGTCACCTTCTTCCAATACAATGCACAGAAATAGGATGGCAAGAATGCCGATGCACATATACCCATAAACAACGAAGTGGATATTGCAATGATTGGAGAATCATTTCCTTCGCCCAAAACAAAACAAATGATGAAGCTGATAAGAATTGAGACCAACACAGCAAGACGGATAACAACCGTCATCTTCTTCTTTGCAGACTCGCTCACACAAGAACCGTAGATATCGGAACCTGCAGCTGCAGCCATTGTATGGAACTGAGCACTTAGTGTAGACATACTGGCAGAAAGGATACAAAGCATAAAGATAGTCACAAACCAAGTTGGCATAACACGGCCAATAAAGTATGGAATAATCTTATCGGATGCATCAACCATATTGATGGAGATATTACCATCATTTTGCCAGAAATAGAGGTTAGAAAGTGCACCTACGTGATAAACAACACCCACAGTGATCAGCAGGAAGACGCAACCAATAGCAACACCTTGGTTCAGTTTCTTCGTGCTATTAACCGTCATGAAACGAACCACCAATTGCGGTTGTGCCAAACAACCGATACCAACACCCATGATAAGAGAGGTAACCAATGTATACCACTGTTGAGATGCGAACGCTGGCATGGAGGTCCATCCTCTGTGACCAACAGCCGCAAGTTTCTCAGGCACTTGATCTGAGATAGCTCCTAGGGCTGCATTAGCCTCAGAAAATCCCATTCCTAAAGCCTTGTATACACCAAACACCAAGAAAGCCATACATAAGAACATAATCACAGCCTGCAAGGCATCTGTATACATCACACCTTTCATACCACCTGCGATCACGTATGATGCAACAATAATGGTGAAAATCAGCAATGCCAAATTGAAATCGATGCCAAACACCTCCTGCATACAGAAGACACCACCACGAAGCACCGCAGCAGCATAAAGCGGCATACAAATAAAGATGACAGCAGCAACAAATATGCGTATCTTCTTTGAATCGTAGAATGCTCCCAAGAACTGAGCAAACGTGGAGACTTTCAGTTTCGCACCAATACGTCGGGTTGGACGTCCAAAGATGATGAAGGCAATGACAACACCAACAAACATATTAAGGAACATCAGCCACTGAATTCCCATACCGAAAGTAGCAGCTACACCACCAAATCCAACGATAGCAGAAGCCGAAATGAACGTCGCACCATAAGAGAGTGCCATAACAATAGGATTCATCTCACCTCCACCAATAAGAAAATCTTTTGAATCTTTTGTTTTCTTATATCCTAAATATCCTAAAAATGCAACGGCTAAGAAATAGACCATTACAATCAGGTACATTGAAAAATTGTCCATAACGCTTATTCTTTTTTATCGTTTTCGTCTTCTTTGTTCCAATATTTTACTCCAAAAACAACGGAGCCGATCACGCATAGTATAGACAACAAATACACGATCCAAATACCAGGGTCTGAAATACCAAACATAATGATGATTATTATAAGTTATTTAATTCTGTTTCCGAAAGATTATCTAAGTTATATCTGCGAATCACATCATTTGCCGCATCTATATTATTCGTTCTTAAGATTAAGATCGTCTTCCCTGAAAAAGAGAAACTATACATATACTCGATGCTGATACCAGCTCTTGTGAAGAGTTCGATCGTCTCTGCAAACTTTTCCATGGAAGAATCCACAGAAACTGCCAAAACTGAATTGAGATTAGCACTTACGCCATGCTCTTTCAACAACTGAATCACCTTATGCTGATTGGATGTGATCAAACGGAGAATTCCATAATCCGATGTGTCAGCAACCGTGGCTGTTAGAACTCGTATATTCTCCTTGCTGAGAATAGAGAGAATCTCGTTCAAACGACCGAACTTATTCTCTAAGAATATCGATATCTGATTAATAGTCATACTGATATTTTTTAGATGGGTTTCATGAATTCATTTCAACCCATAATTCATACTAATTTTGTTTATTCAGTGAATTGATAAGACTCACAATTAATGATTCTTTCTTAAGTCTTTAACTCTCACTGCCTTTCCTTCTGAAACAGGGAGGGTGCCTTTTTCAACCAACTTAACCTTTGGTGTCAAAAGAATCTCATCTTTCAACTGACGAGTAATCTCTTTGGTGAGAGCTTGCAACTTCGTGTAATCATCTGTATGAAGATCTCCCAACTCTACCTCCACCAACATCTCATCGTTATTGCCAATCGTATCAATCGTGATTAGATAATTCATACCCAACTCTTTGAAGTTCATCAAAATGCGCTCGATTTGAATTGGGAAGATGTTAACTCCCTTCACAATCATCATATCATCTGAACGTCCCTTGATACGAGAGATTCTTCTGTGGGTTCTGCCGCAAGGACATTGACCAGGAAGGATGCTGGTTAAATCGCGTGTACGATAGCGAATCAATGGCATAGCTTCACGGCAAAGAGTAGTCAACACCATCTCTCCCACTTCACCCTCTTTCACTGGTTCAAGCGTCTCTGGGTTGATGATCTCCACCAACACCAAATCCTCCCATATATGAAGACCATTTTGTTCTTGGCATTCGAATGCGACACCTGGTCCGTTCATCTCAGACATTCCGAAGCAGTTGTATGCTTTTAATCCGAGTAACTCCTCGATACGCTTACGTTGTTCTTCAGAGTGTGGTTCTGCACCGACACACATGATTCTCAGTTTGGTGTCCTTACGTGGATCCAAGCCCTCTTCCTGAATGACTTCAGCCAAACGAGTGGCATAACTTGGAATGGTGTGAAGTACTGTAGTACCAAAGTCGCGTATAAACTTGATTTGACGTTTACTGTTACCTGCAGCAGCTGGCACTGTCAAACACCCTAAACGCTCTGCTCCGTATTGATAACCCAATCCACCTGTGAACATACCGTAACCAGAAGTGTTTTGGAACACATCCGTATTACGAACACCCACCATGTACATACAACGAGCCACTTGATTAGCCCATGTGTCAAGGTCTTTCTGTGTGTGAAGCACAACGGTAGGATTTCCTGTGGTTCCGCTAGAAGAGTGAAGGCGAACCACCTTTTCCATAGGGACGGCAGCAAATCCGAATGGATAATTGCTACGAAGATCCTCTTTCGTTGTAAAAGGGAATTTCTTTATGTCATCTAACGAGTTTATAGAATCGGGCGATAGTCCTTTTTCTGCAAATAACTTTTTGTAAAATGGCGAATTCATCGCTTGTTTTACTGTGTTTTTCAAACGCTCCAACTGGAGTTTCTCGAGGTCGGGACGACTCATGGTCTCAATCTCTTCTTCCCAATACTTTTCTGTCATTTTTCTATTCTTTATGTCTCGCGTTAATCGATATTAGTGTATATATCATATATGTCATGGCAAATTTACTTAAAAACGTTTATTAAAGCAAATTAAATACGAAACAAATAGAAAGCATCCAAACTCTAAAACATGAAACCTATATTCAAGAAGAAACTTACCGCAGAGGTGGTATTACTCCAACTCACCTGTCCTTCTATTGGACCAACCAATGTTTTGTATCCATATCCTAACGAGGCGCCAACGCGATTGGTCTCTTTCAAAAATCGGCTCAACTGATTAGCATCCTTTGCATAATTAGCAACCGCAAATATGTTATGATTCTTTCCAATTCGTTTCCTTCCCGTCAAGCCTACAATACCCAAGTGATTGCCCACCACCTGCAATCTCCATACACCAGCAAAAGGCAACTGTTGCGAAATGTAATGTCCCATCGTACCTACACCTCCAATCATATTCCGATTTCCCAAAGATTGATTGTCTGATGGTATGGATCGACCATATACCGAAGGTAAAAGTGTGAACCCCTTTCCCAACGGAATCGCATGTTCATAGTGAATACCCAACTGCATCAGTCCATGTCCGTTCTCATAATGCGCTCCATCATCTGTCAGATACTCCAACCGCGCTCCTCCTTTCATTCCTTTTTCTGGATAGACCTCAGAATCTTGGTCGTCATATTGCAAATCGGCAAAATATATCAAAAGGTTTTCTTTTTTTCTCGGGACAGGCTCTGCCCATTCAGGACTAATATAGAGATCTTTATACCTACGAGATTGGAAATTGGCACCCAGCTCCACCTTCATATCATGCCAATACTTAGATACCCCTGCATGAATAAGGTGCTCGTGATAATTAAGGTCTGTAGTATACATTCCATTATGATAGAGTCTCATCTCATAGTAGCTATATCGATACGAGCCCCCTATTTGCCAATCTGTAGTAGGAGATATTGAAAAGGCAGCCTTTCCATAACTCCTCTTACCAAGCCTGATTTCCATTTCCACCTTAGGGAATAATCTTCGTCCCGACTGATATTTCGCACCCAGTAGCAGCGATGCCAATTCTTCCGAATCGATTCGAGATGAAACACTCAGTGTGCCGCCCCTAACTGGCGTCTTCGACTTCTTTTTTTGCTTATAAGGTGGCAGTGATCGACTTATCGAGCTAAGGGTAGTATCGGGCAATCCAAGACTTTTTCGCAACTCTATAAGTTGCGGCAGTTTAGCCTTTGCCGCTATTTCGCCATAAACAAACAAGGAGTCGATGGCATCTTCAGTAAAACTAGCAGCGCCCAATCCATGCACATCCACATCTATTTGAAGATCAGTTTGTGCAACATTGGGGACATATTTTTTATCAGACAAATCTGTAACGAGTGCAGAAAGGACATCACCCACATTTTTTATACTTTCAAGGGTAGGAGGATCCTGTTTAAATGTTACACCAATGATAATATCTGCACCCAATGATTTTGCAAGATCTACAGGATAATTATTGATGACCCCTCCATCCACCAATACATATTGGTCAGTTCTGACTGGTTCAAACACGCCCGGAATCGACATACTTGCACGAATGGCCTTCGCCAGATTTCCTGAAACGAAATCGATCTCTTCTCCACTGACTACATCCATTGCCACGCAACCGTACGGAATATTCAGTTGTGTGGTGAAGTCAATAGAATCAGGGAGATCGGCAGTGAGTCGATTAAGAAGGTTCATCACCGCATCACCCGATAAGATACCACCAGGAATGATATTCTTCCGATCAGAGATTCTTGCATTCAGTATATATTTATCTTCCCATTCACGCTGAGCGAATGATTTATCCATTCGAGACGACGAGTTGGTGAGTAAAAGTTGCCAATCCTGTGTTCGGAAAAGGCTGTCCAACTGATCGCAAGAGTAGCCATTCGCATAGAGTCCAGCGACAATGGAACCTATACTCGTACCCGTAATCACATCAATCGGAATACCCGCTTCTTCTATAAGACGAAGAGCCGACACATGAGCAGCTCCCTTTGCGCCACCTCCAGATAAGACAACACCCACCTTCTTTCTATGAGTGTCTTGCACATTTAAACTATCCTGAGCACTTGCTGTTGTTGCACATACGATAGCCAACAACAAGAACACTATTTTCAAATTTGAAAAGATTTTCACTGTTTGTTTCATGTCTTACAGGGTTATCCCCTTATTAAAATCGATATAGCCAATAATTTGTTGCAAATTTAAATAAATTATTTACAAAATTCGATTAATAGGTCAAGACCTGCTATAATAATACTATGGTTTGTCCATCAAAACAAATTATGAATCAGTCGATATGCAATAGAACCCTCGGGAGGTGTAGCGGGGCAATCGTCTCGACTAAACCACTGAGCATCAGCAATCTCATCAGGCTGCAATCTGAATTCGCCACCTGCGTATTCAGCCGTGAATGCAATCATAAGCTGGTCTGGGAAAGGCCAACTTTGAGTACCTTTGTATTGTATGTTCTTCACTTGAATTCCCACCTCTTCCTCTATTTCACGTTGAACGGCATGTTCTGCTGATTCACCCACTTCTATAAAACCTGCAATACATGCATACACATCCTGATTTCGTTGGATATGTTTCACTAACAAGATCTTATCTCCTTTGTTGACCAAGACGATGATACATGGTTCTATTCTCGGGAAATGGATTTTTTTACACTGCGGACACTCTCTAGCTGTCTGAACTGCATGGTCGACAAGAGGCGTTCCACAAAAACTGCAATATTTATAGTCTCTACGCCATGCCAACAAAGAGCGCGCACGAGCTAACTTCAGATTGAGTTCGGAATCATGTTCTGCAAAAAAATGGCGAATCGTCATTGTCTGATAATCTGCAGGCAATTCTCCCTTAAATTCTAATGTACAATAGTGGAATGAGTCCTCCTCAAAGAAATCACACTCAGAGCACAAACCCTTTAGATATAACATATCTTGAAAGGTTAACATATCACCATTCTTCTTCGTTATCAGTTCTTTGCCAACTAAGGCAAAACATACTGCATCCGTTTCTTTGGGGTTTACAATGACAGCCATCTTCCTTTATTATTTTAGATTCTTTGTTGCATGAGTACATCGTTTCTAAGAAACATTACAAAGTTAGGAAAAAGAGCAACAAATTGGCTGTGTTTTTTAGAATAGATTGGATCAACAAAGAAAAAAGGCTGAAAGAATGCGCTTGTTTAACCAGAATAGAAGCACGAAACTCTCAGCCTAAACAGGTCATTTTTCGTTACTTACACCATTATTTTTATGACTAAATTTATGTTGTCAATCTTATTTTATTAACTCACTAAAACAGATTTAAAAAGCAGAGGAACGAGAAAGCGATTAAACCATTCCTCCTACTCTTATTGACTATGTCGACACATTAAGCAGATTTCTTCTTTAATTGTTCACAATATCTTGTGCACTGCGCACAGACATCATACCCAAGAAGTGAACCTAATATAAAATCCTTCTCAGGAGAGAGTTGTGACAAGGAACCATCAATGAGCAACTTAATCACCTGTATGCACTCGCATTTTCCAAAGAAGAGATTGATCGTATTTTTACCAGCCGGTAAAATATAATGAGCAATCCCCTGCTCTTTCAATCGATTTACGGCATACGACTCATATTTCTGACTCATAGTGTACAGAACCATTTGTCGTACCCCTTTTTTGTACTCATAGATGTGATTGAAGAAAACCTTCAACTCTAATATGTTCTCTTTTGACAGTTCCATTGTCTACCTCCTTCCTAATCAGATAGATGGACGTATAGACTCAATCCATGCATTGATTCTATCGTCTGTTTTGTAATCCTCGTTTACTTCATCCAATGCCAGTCCGATAAACTCATTGTCGACAACGGCAACAGATGAGGAGAAATTGTAATCTGCTGTGGATACTCGTCCCACGAAATTACATCCTTTATCCTTGATTCCTTCGTAAATCAATCCCATCGCATCACAGAATGTATCGCAGAAAGAACTGGAATCACCACATCCGAAAAACGCAACTGTTTTACCAGTCAAATCAACATTTTTCAAAGCGTCCAATCCATCATACCAATCATCTTGCAACTCCCCACTTCCCCATGTGGAAGATCCTAATAGCAACACATCATAATTAGCTGCCATAGATGAAATCTTATCAGGTGTGTTAACATCTGATGATGCTATTTGCAACTTCTCTGCAATCTTCTCTGCAATGGATTCGCACACGCCTGTAGAAGAACCATAAAATATTCCGATTTTTTTCATAACCTTCTTTTTTTTGTTTAAATGGTGAACTATAATAGAACTCAACTTAATTTTATGATACAAAAGTCTAATAATTCACACTTGTAAACAATAGCTATTAATTATGCTTTGAATGGTTCTGACATTAATAGTTTAAGCTAACTATTTATGGTTACTTTTTCCCCTTCCAATAACAACATACGGCTACTCTCATCGAAAGAGACTTACCTTCCTCTACTAGAAATTAGCGTATTGCGATTGGTTGTTTTCTATAATGGCGATGCCCTCCATTTCGATCAACCACCCAGGACGACACACTGGCGCATGAACAATGATGAATGGTGTATGAGGGAATCGATCCTCATACATCTTCTTTATCGTTTCATAATCAGCATAGTCTCGCAGATAGACCACAATGTGCGCAAAATCATCCATCGTGCCACCTGCTTCGCTTAACAGGGCTTCACTATTCTCCCACATGCGCAATGTCTGCTTGACAACGTCACCCACATGCATGATCTCTCCTTTGTTATTGATACTTGCAGTGCCAGATAAGAAGAGGTGCTTTCGATCGCCATAACTAACGGCGGTGCCTCGTTCAAAGGTGACACCATACTCATACGTAGGGTTCAAATGCGTCAAGGCATGTAAGTACTGTACCTGTTCCTTTTGCAATCCCTTTACATTGTATGAATCCAAAAGAATGATGGAAGAGGATGCTGCTGTTCTTCCTTCAATACCTGTACTAGCAATATAATGCGTATCCTGCTTTAATCCCAAAAGATTGAAGGCACTCTTTCGTCCATTCACCATATCGGTATAATTGACATCAATATTCTGAACATAAAACCACGTACGGATGCAGTTGTCACGAGTAGTCATCTCCATCTCTTTCAATAGGTTTTCTTGTGAGGTGAGGAGTTCCACACTCTGAAGGTATGAATTATATTCTTTTCCGATTTCAGACAACCACAAATGGGAATATCCATTGTGATGGAAAAGAGACAATTGTTTCTCATCCTGCGTCATTTCTGTAGCGAAATAAGCCAAGACCGACATTTTACTGCCATCCAAAGGTGGCTGTTGAACAATCGAAAGCGTTGCGCCACGCACTACCTCTTTCATCAGTTCGGCAGTATATGCCTGCTGATTACTTGCATCACTCAACAATACACGGCAAAACATAAGCGTATATTCTGAATGCCTTTCACAAAATTTTTCTATTCCATTCTTAAGCAGATTGGCTTGTTGTTCGAAAGTACCAAAGAGTTCTGATTGAAAAAGCACATGCATCTCTTTGCTTCCATGTTGAGGAGCAAAATATGCGATTCGAGCTCTGGTACTCTCCTCTTTTTCAATGTTGAAATCTATTTTCATTTGTCTATGTTTTTAATCCATTCTTTTAATAAGTTCAAATCTTCCGTCTCACTATTGAAACTAACATTTGTATGATTATACCTCACATTCTCTGCATTTCCCTCCAATACATCCAAAATGAAACTATTAGAGGTCATGCCGGGTGCCACCAAAACTTTATCAGATTGTTTCGTGGAAGGAACATTCACGAGGGCATCGTAACTTTTACCCTCCGTCAGGAAAAGTCCTGCAGCGGCATGCGCACTTCCTCCATGACAGTTCGTACAATTAGAGAAGACCTGCGCCTGCACGCGTTCGTAGGCAAGCAAATCGATATCTTGTGTTCCCAACTCTATGAGTCGGTCATTTCTCTCTGATGGTTGAATGGTGTGAGTCATCAGGTTTACCACATTTCTTTTACTCTTATTGACAATAGCGATTGTGACCAATTGACACGACTCTGGTATGTCTGTCATGGTCAGGTGTAAGGTATCTCCCTCTACTTGTCTGCTGATACCTTTCGATATCTCTGAATATTCGCTGTCATTCTGATATGCAGCCAATACCACATGATAATCAGAAGGCCATGTTGACGTATGCTTAAAGGTCAACGCAATCTTGCAAGTCAGCCCACCGGAGTTACTCTTATCCACAGGATAGATATCCCCGCTATCACATGCGCTCAATAACAAAAGCGTAAAAGGAAGAATCAGAATTTGTAAATATCTCATAATAGAACCTGGTTAAAAAGTGTATTGTAGTAAGGCGATTGCTGTATGAATGGCAAGATTGGTGTCATCATTATCTCTATCCAACTGTGTTTCATGACCATATTTGCCTAAGTATTGATACATCACTTGAAGTTTCAAATTGCATTTAACAAAATGATAGTTGAGACAAGCGGCAGGAGAGTTCAAATAACCCTCTTTATCCAATCCATTTCGATTGAACCAATCATAGCGAAGGGCTCCCTGCAACTTCGGTGTGAAGAAGTAACCTGCTTGTGCATAACCACCGATCAGATGGAATTCGTCCGCCAACTGCATTCTGTTTGTCCAGTTCATTCTCAAGTAATAAAATTCACCAGAAAGGAAGAAGCGGCGATACAACCAAGAGGCTTCGAAACCACAGCGGAAGTCGTTAGAACTCTCATCTTCTGCCTCCACATTGTAATTGGCCGAAACAGCAAACAATAGTTTATTGTTTTCCAAGTCTGATGGGGATCCCTGATGGGAAGGCATCACACCCAAAGGCATATAAGCCAAACGTGTAGCATATAGGAGCGATGGCAACCACTTATGGTCGTCACTCATAGTTTTATTAGCCGAGAGAGAGCCCCCGTTTCCATTAAACACAGCGGCTTGATATTGAAATTTATCTTTTACTACTCCATGAAACTGTAATCCAAGGTCGATACCCGTTCCAACGGTAGGATTGGTAGCATTCAGGCTCATATCCACATTGGCGGTGGAAGTCAGTGACAATGGAAGGTTAGGAAACATGGTTTCGCCCAACGTCACCTGATAAGCTTGCAAGTAAGGCACTTTGAATTTACCTGCACGGATACGAAAGGCATCGTTCAGATTGATATCAAACCATGCCTGTTGTAAGAGGTTGGAACCACTCTTAGCAGCATTCAAAGCGAAATTAAATGTAATGATTTTGAAAGCTCTTCCCGAGAATCCCAAAAGGGCATTAGGAATAGAGAATCCACTATTAGCAATGTTGTCTTGATCAGCAAGGTTCAACCCCTCATCATCATAATAGTTAAAATTACCTGCAGTCTGCACCAAGATGTATGGTTTGAAAAGGAAATCACCTGCTTTAGTTTGGATGGATAATCCTTTTTTCTCATCCAGACTGACAATGTTACTCTCTAAATATTTATCATCAATCTCTTTGTATTCAACATCGGCTCCCTGGGTTGTCACATTCAACAAAAGGAGGCTATAAGCAACGAACGAAATTACTTTTTTCATATTACAAATACTAATTAATTATAATTCACCTTATAATGTTTCCAAGAAGACAATCAGTGCATCACGGTCTTCTTTACTTAATTTTTTGAAAAGTTCTTTTGATACGGCACCTTCACCGCCATGCCATAAGATGGCCTCTTTCAGATTCCTTGCTCTTCCATCATGAAGGAATTGGGTATGTCCATTGACGGTCTCTTGAAGTCCGATACCCCACAATGGAGTGGTACGCCATTCGTTTCCGAAGGCAAGTCCCGATTTAAGATGGTCGTCCAATTCAGGCCCCATATCATGTATAAGGAAATCTGAGTAAGGATGGATGGTCTGTCCACCCAACCATGGCAAAGATGTACCATTCAACAAGGTGGAACCTGTTGCTTGTGTGTGAAGAGTTGGCAAGTGACACAAATGGCACTTAGCCGCATAAAAGGCCTTCTCACCCTTCTTCACGATTGCATTGTTGACATATCTTCTGGCAGGTACGCCCAAGCATTGCATATACAAGTCTACATCTTCCATATCGCGAGTGGAGACTTCCAATCCGTGATAGAGAGCAGGACTCTGCGATTGCCCGGCACACACCTCCTCAGGGTAACGAGAATTGGTCATACCCATATCACTGGAATAACCCAACTCAACCGTCAAATCTGCATGTTGTGCTTTATTTCCAGACAATCCAATTTGATAGACACCCTTTTCAGTTATGTAATTAAGTCTTCCACTGATACCATATTCGGGATAGTTGCTTTGAGCCTCCACTTTAAGCAACTCTTGTCGGTCGAGACTCATGATTTGTCCCATCCCAACGTGTCGGAGTGGAATACGCACCGATATATAGAGATCCTCTGGACTGATGCTATCAGCATACCATTCCGTAATCTCATAGTGTGGTTTTTGCAATGAATACTTCTCACCGTCAGGAAACGAATAAGACTCTTCCGTATAAGTAACTTTCAGTTTACCCTCGGCCTGAGATCCATAGATAGTTTGGTCGTGCAAGACCCTACCATATTGTCTGAAAAAGGCTCCATTCTTACGAATGATATAGACCAGCATGGATGAGAATCCATAATTACCACTACCACCCTGTGAAAAGAGCGAAGAGGGTGTTCTTCCTGCATTTTTATGACAACTACCACATGAATATCCAGCATAGACAGGACCTAAACCAGACTCTTCATTGTAAGGATTGTCATATAGCAAGTCTCCATTATTAAAACGTTCCAAAAGAGCCCCCGTCACCCATGGTGCAGGTGTGTCATACGCCTTACTGGAAGAGAGAAACGAGGTGGCGGTGCCCGCGGATAACTCATTAAACTGAGCTATCTTACCATTAGGTTTTACAATCTCATTGTAACCAACCGTATCATCCTCACAAGAGAGACATAGTAAAAGGAGAACACCGATAAATGGAGAATAAAT
The DNA here is from genome assembly GCA_017430235.1 of Paludibacteraceae bacterium. Taxonomy (GTDB): domain Bacteria; phylum Bacteroidota; class Bacteroidia; order Bacteroidales; family Paludibacteraceae; genus UBA1181. Next base: position 56,982 of record JAFRNH010000096.1, read on the forward strand.
CTTCATACCAATAATTTTTTACACAGAAGTTCGGAAGAGCAAAATTTTGCCCTTCCGAACTTATTTTGTTTAACTTTAAAATAAATATTCGACTTACTCGATGACTTCCTTAACTTTCTCCAATACGTCTGTCAATTCAGCCAACTTCTCCATCGCATCTTTGATTTCTGTTGAAGCATTCAAGTTGTTTCTGAATGGAGCAGGGATGGCATCAACCGCATTATATGCATCTTTGATTGCCTTACGGATTTGCTCATCCAAATTTTTATTCTTTCCTGCAACAACACCAGAGATACTGGATGCACTACCAGTCTTATCCAAATCACCTATTTTATCAGAAAGAGTTCCTAAGTAAGAGTGTTGGATACTAAGAATATTGTGCTTGTAGTCATCCAAAGAGTTCCATGAGTACCATGATTCAACCTCCTCCACTTGTTTCGTGTTGAATGGTCCTCCGATCTTTTGCTCACCCACCTCACCACTGATGTCTGTGCAACCATCAATGATTTGTCCAATAACATCAGCCTGAGTTTTGTATGCTTGATCAAACATATTCGCATTTTTGAATCTTGCGCCAAAACCATCATTAGCAGCATCTGGTTCCAACTCTTCCACTCTCTCTTTGTCGGCACTGCTTAAACTCTTATCACCATGCCAATAATACCACAACAAGAAGGCATCATCACTAATACCTGTAGCAACTGCAACCATATAGTTCTTTTGTCTCTCTGTGATATCGGAAGCTTTACGAGCCTTACCGTTCTCAAACAACAAATACTCTAATGTGTGGAAACCACGAACTGTGCTACCCAAAGCTTCTGGATCAAACTCAATCGAGCTGTTTAAGAAACTATTGATTTGCACCTTGTCGAGTGGCCATGAATCCAACGACGGATCCAAACCGTATGTGGCAGCAGGGCCAAACAAGAATGCCTCACTCTCCTCCCATGGCTCACGCGCAGCACGCCACGCATCACATGCAGCTTGCAAGTCGCTATCAGTGCCACTCTCTGTGAATGCCTCAACAGCTTCCAAAAGAGCGGATGTCTTATCCTTCATATCACCATATGTAGGGATAACCACCTTGTCCACATAATTATTAATCACCTCAGTGTAAGCCACTGATGAAGAATCGTCATTCAAGACTTCTTCTTTTTTCTCATCATCACAAGATGAGAAAAACATCAAGGACGCTAATAAACCTCCGAAGATTAAATTTTTCTTATTCATATCGTCTTTATTTAATTTGTTTTGTTTTCTGTTTGTTAATTATCGTCTAGTATACCATGCCATGTAACCAACACCCACGGAGAAGGTGTTCTCGCCATTAAAGTTGCCATGATCAATCCACCGGTGACTATAATCACTCTTTATCACCAAATTAGGAAGAGGCTTATAATTAAGTCCCACGGTTAGAATATCTCTCTTGAAACGAGGGTCGTAGACCACCGCCCCCGCTGTCGTTTGCATGGAATTGTAATATTCGTAGCTGATAAACGGAGTAAGACTCAATCGCTCACAAATCAGATTACCGAAATCATACCCCATCTCTGCATACCAATCCAATGCGCTTTCTGCCACTTGATCACGAGGGAATATGGAAATCTTACCCGACTTTGGCATTGTCAAATTAAGTTTCGACAACGCCTCGCTATCACCTACCCTTCCATATAAGAAATTGGCACGTCCCGTGAATCGCTTGTTTTGTACTTGTACATCAGCACTAACCACGAAGACGGGAACGTCAATATCTTTCATCTTCTCCTTCTTCGAAGAGTTGCCTGTCGTTTTAGGTGCATAATAAGTGGAAACACCCAATCGAGTGTTTTTTATGAATCTAAAATCCATGCGAGCCGCCATAGCCGGATTGGTCATGGTGCTTGTTTCAAACATAGATTGTCTTCCTTTTCTGATGAAATTCGGACGAGAGAAGAAATTAGGATCCAACCCGTTTACACACATAATATTGTAATCGAACTTGCGAACAGTACCAAAGAGAGCAATACCATTCTCATGCCATGTGGAAGGAATCAAGGTAGATTCACCTTCAGAACGCGTAGTTGCAAAGAAAAGAAGCGGTTCATGATGCGTATTGGTTAATCCGACAGGAACTATGATATGACCAAACTGCAAATTCAACCATGGTGCGAACACCTTTGTTAGATGAAATTGTTCAAGAGCCACCTCTCCGCCTTTTTCAACCTCCATTTCGTATTCTCCAGCCTCTTCATATTCATATTCTATGCCACTACCTGTACCCCCATACTCAAATTCCACTTCAGAACCTAATATCCAGGTAGGGGAAAGTTTAAAATCGAGTGCAAACACAAATCTTGGAATGGATATCTCCGAACGATTGTCCTTCAGTGCACCATTCTCATAAAAACGATTCGCACCATAATCAAAATGTTGATACAACATCTCACCATATCCACCTAATCGAAAACGCCAATCACCATAGTCATCCCGATTGTACCGGCGATGATGTTTGGCTTGCTTGACTTCAGAAACCGTTGTCGTATCAACCGATTGAACGTCTCCTTCCTCAGCCATAGCCACATTACCTATCACTAAGAAACTTAGTGCGATAGATAGTAATTTTGTAATTCGTTTCATAACCAAAATATTTAGGTGCCTAATAACACCAATTTAATGGTGCAAAGTTCTTTTGAATCCACAAGTATGGCAATCATAATAATTAGGTAAAAGGAGAAATATCGATTACTATATATGGCTATTGGATGAAAAACAGAGTAACTATCAAAAAAACAAGAGTTGCGAAGAATGTTTTTGAAACCTTCTTCGCAATGGAATCTTCACAGACAGCGCTCTTGCCTTATGTGGTACTGTTCTTAGTAAAACGACATGTTTTATTATTTATATTTTATTATGGCTTGTATTTTATGTCTGAGCATATCGTTTCACGTATATATCTGAACAAAATTGTTAACTTTAATTTTGAACATTGCAAAGATAGAACGAGTTAAAGATATGAGTAATACCCAAATATAGTTATTCTGTTTTGGATGTATCCTTATAATTTGTAATAATCCTAACAGAGAACGAATTAAGTAATGAGAATTCACTTCATATCTGCTTTACAGCTATGTTTTTTGTTATAAAATTTATACCTTTGCACACTCAAAATGAGACAGGTTAGCATGGCAAATAAGAAATACGACTTCATTGAAGGCTTGCGAGATGGACTTCCAATCGGACTAGGATATTTTGCAGTGGCATTTTCATTAGGCATCACTGCACGAAACGCTGGGCTCAACTCATTCGAAGGATTCTTATCCAGCATTCTAAATCATGCATCAGCAGGAGAGTATGCTTTATACTCCTCCATTCAAGCTATGGAGGCTTATTTGGAAGTAGCCATCATCACATTAGTGGTAAACGCGCGTTACTCATTGATGAGTTGTTCCCTCAGTCAACGTTTCAATCCCAACCAATCATTCTTTCATCGCATACTGATGGGATTTGGAATCACCGACGAGATCTTTGGCATTGCCATAGCTCGTCCAGGCTACCTCTCCCCCGCTTATTATTATGGAGCAATGACCATGTCCATTCCACTATGGGGATTGGGCAATGCATTGGGAATATGGGCTGGGAACCTCTTCCCTGCGAATGTGGTAAGCGCACTATCCGTTGCCCTATATGGTATGTTTGTCGCCATCATCATTCCTCCTGCTAAAAAGGACAAAATCATCGCCCTTGCCATTGTGGTGAGCTTTGCTTTGAGTTATCTGTGCACACAAATACCATTTGTAAAGGAGTTGACCGATGGCACTCGCATGATTGTATTAACGGTTTTAATCTCATCCATCGTTGCCATATTAAAACCCGTCAAAGAAGAAACCATTAATTCTGAAGAGTGATGCAACACAATGTTTACATATATATACTTGTAGCTTTTTTAGTCTCTTTCTTGGTTCGTGTTCTTCCACTGACATTGATACGCAAACCGATAAAGAATGATTTCATTCGTTCATTCTTGTATTACGTACCCTACGTCACACTATCTGTGATGACGTTCCCTGCCATCATCAACGCAACACAGTCGCCCGTCGCAGGCTTTGTCGCCTTTGCCGTGAGCATTGTGGCTTCAGTGTTAGGTGCAAAACTCTTTTCTGTGGCTTGCATCAGTTGCATCACTGTGTTGATATTAGAATACATCATTATATAAGATTACGAAACAAAAAAAGCAGGTGACTCACATCACCTGCTAAAAAGATAGAACGGTCGATTATAACACCTCTATCTGTTTTATATTTTCTTTCTTTGTCTTTTTCGACATAGAAATGGTAAGAATTCCCTTTTCAACTTTTGCAGTGATAGACTCTTTATCAACATTCTCAGGGATTTCAAATGTCTCCTCGAAAGCATCCGTTTTTATCTGATGAGTAATGTAGTTGGTCTTATCTTCCTCCTCTTTTTTGTTAGCCTTCACATGCAAAATGCCATTGTCTAAGAAGACATTCACATCCTCCTTGTCCATACCAGGGACACTCATCATAATCTTATACATGTTATCATCCTCTGCAATATTCAATTGCATCTGATGATTGTAATAACAACCACACTCATTTTTTGATTTTGAATCGCCACACTGACAAGCGTTGTCAATCTGTTTATTCGAATGAACCGGGTAGCCGCTCTTCATATCGAATGGATGAGTGTACCAAAACATTGGCATACCAAAGTTAACTCCAAACACATTGTCCCAAAATGGACGAGTGAACATTTCTGAATTTCTAAGATCTAACATAATCGTATCCTCCAATAATTGTAATTTTAAAGTTGTTGTAATTTTAAATTGTTGCCTTGCGGTAACACTTAGAATATATCAAAATGTGTGCTAACCCCATTTTTTAATAGAAATAAGACATTTTGACAGATTTATATGATTTTTATATGACAATTTGTCTTATTTTCAACGGCTTGTATAACAAATGAAATGAGAGGAGGATGGTATTATATAAGGTGAGTTGTATAAATTAACGTAAAAAAATAGAGTCGCCGGGGAACCCCAACGACTCTATTCGATTTATGGAAGTTTTGTAATATTAAGCTTTTCCGTCGCTACCAAGAACATTGATGATCTTGTGTATGTACATCTTCTTCATGTTCTCACGAGCTGGCTTCAAATATTGACGAGGGTCGAAGTGACTTGGGTTCTCATCGAAATATTTACGGATAGCAGCCGTCATAGCCAAACGAGAGTCAGAGTCGATGTTGATCTTACATACAGCGCTCTTAGAAGCCTCACGCAATTGCTCTTCAGGAATACCAACAGCATCTGGCAATTTACCACCGTGAGCGTTGATAGTATCAACTTCCTCTTGAGGAACTGAAGAAGAACCGTGAAGAACGATAGGGAAACCAGGCAATTTTTGCTCGATAGCGTGAAGAACATCGAATGCCAATGGAGGAGGAACCAATTTACCAGTCTTAGGGTCACGAGTACATTGTTCTGGTTTGAACTTGTAAGCACCGTGAGAAGTACCGATTGAGATAGCCAATGAATCGCAACCTGTACGAGTAGCGAAGTCGATTACCTCTTCTGGTTTTGTGTAGTGAGATTCCTCAGCTTGAACCTCATCCTCAACACCTGCCAATACACCCAACTCAGCCTCTACAGTTACATCATACTTGTGAGCGTATTCAACAACTTTCTTAGTCAAAGCGATATTGTCCTCATAAGGCAATGAAGAACCATCGATCATAACTGAAGAGAAACCATTGTCGATACAATCCTTGCAAAGTTCGAAGCTATCACCGTGATCCAAGTGAAGAACGATTTGTGGATTAGCCATACCTAATTCCTTAGCGTATTCAACAGCACCTTGTGCCATGTAACGCAAGATAGTACCGTTAGCATAGTTTCTTGCACCTTTAGAAACCTGCATGATGACAGGTGACTTTGTTTCTACTGCTGCTTGAACGATAGCTTGCATTTGCTCCATAGTATTGAAGTTGAATGCAGGGATTGCATATCCTCCCTTGACTGCTTTAGCAAACATATCTCTCGTGTTTACCAAGCCTAGATCTTTGTAATTAACCATTCTACTTAATTATTTAATAAATTAAAAATTCTCTTTTCGAGGTTACAAAGATATAAAAAAATTTTTATGACATGTACTTCTTTGTCCTCTTAAAAAACATAAAGATAAGTATCGCCGATGCAAGATATAATTCAACAACATAACCTATCCATACACCAACCGCGCCCATACCCTTGTAAATGCCAAAGTAATAGCTGACACACAAGCACACCACCACATAGCACACGAAGGCCGTCACCATTGGCGTGATAACATCTGCCAATCCTCTCAAAGCTCCTATCGTAACTGTTTGCAGTCCGTCACCAATTTGATAGATACCCACCATCATGATCAATGTCGACGCCAACTCAATCACCGCCGGATCATTCGTAAAAAACGAGGCGATTTGCGTTTTGAAAATCAGCATTAGAATGGAACATGTGCCCATAAACGCCAAACTCAAATGCATAGAGGCAATGCCCGCCTTACGCATGGAGGCATAGTCTTTCACCCCTATCTGATGACTCACCCGAATGGTCGTGGCGGCAGCGATTCCACAACTTATCATCCACGTCACCGCCGATATGTTGATAGCGATCTGATGACTTGCTAAAGCAATCTCTCCACACCACCCAACAAACATCACCGCCACATTCATACCCGTCGTTTCCAACAACATCTGAAGTCCTATCGGTGCACTGATCTTCAACAACTGATTCAAGCATCTCTTGGAAAAATGATTGCGCTTAAAAAACAAAAAATATTTTGAATAGGGAGCCCGCTTGTATACAACAGCAACAAACGCTACAGCCATTAGCACTCTGGATATAAGCGTGGCATAAGCAGCTCCGGCAACACCAAATTTCGGACATCCCCAAACACCAAATATCATCACATAATTGAGAAGAATATTCAAGGCGTTACCTATAATCGTGATAACCATGGCATAATGGGTATTGCCACACCCCTCCATAAACTGTTTGAAAGCTTGAAACAAAAGCACAAACGGCAATGATGCAAGAAGTATCCTATAATAAGTGGTGGCAAGTGGCCATACATCATCCGACTGTCCTAATCGATCCAAGAAAAAAGAGACAACAAGCATTGCACATCCCACAAGGATGGTCACTATAAGATTAAACAGAATGGAGTTCTGAAACAACTCCGCCGCCTTGCGATGATGTCCCGCGGCAAACTCACGACCAATCAGAGGCGTAGAACCGAAAGAGAGACCCAAAGAACAGGCAAATCCAATAAAAAAAGCAGCACCTCCAAAAGAGGCTGCCGCCAACTCCGTGGTTCCTAAATGACCTACCATAATGGTGTCGGCCAACTGAACTGTTCCTTGACCCAATTGAGCTAACATGACAGGAAAGGCAATCTTCAAATTTCTTCGATAAAAGGGGAAATAAGAACGAAAATAGTCTATTAAAAAGGTCATGTCTATCAATGTTTTTTTGCAAAGTTACGACCTTTCCCATGGAAAATCAAGACCTCCCATAAAAAAACTATGATTTTTGCTTGCTTTTGTGGATATAATTTGTAATTTTGCCCCTTGTAAGTTATAAAAACACAGACATATTGTTATGAACAAATATATAATAGAGGTTACTAAGGTACTTGTCTCTTTCTTATTTATTGTAGGGTTAACAGCCTGTAAGAAGGAAGAAAAGATGGAGGTCTCGGGCACATTTGTGAAGACCATCCGATATGACTATGACAAGTATATAAAGAATTTGGAAGTCAACGAGGACAATGAAGAACTCGTAATGACCTACGAATTCGATATGGACAAAGGGGAAGGTATGATGGTTCGAAAAGGATTGAGTCTTTGCAACTGTAATGCAAAACCAGTGTCAAAAGTTACCGTCGAGAAAAATAAAATAACAATAGAAAATGTATTTCCTGAAAGCGGTGGAACATGCAACAATTTCTTCGACGTATACACAAAAATAAAGGGTGTGCAAAAACAAAAATATCACATTGAAATCATAGAAGGACAATTTGGATATTACACATTTGACATAGATTTGTCTGAAGAAACTGAGGGGAAATATTACTATTAACAAACAATAATAACCCAAAAGAATAACAATTACAAACTAGATAAAAGAACAAAAGGAATAGGCAGTTTTTGCGTATTCCTTTTTTTATAAAACCAAAAATTCAGATTCTTATGAAATACATTATCTCATGTCTCACCTATAATTACGCCAGATTTTCTGGTCGTGCCCGTCGCAAAGAGTATTGGATGTTTCAGCTTTTCAATATTCCCTTCTTTGTGCTTATAAAATATTTTGCTGAAATATCAAGCATTTTCTATTTCATCTCTATACTCTTGACCTTCATTTTTTTTATACCATTTTTATCCGTAACTGTACGTCGTCTACACGACACTAACAGACCTGGTACGTGGTCTTTACTCACCATACCTGTCTACCTAGAAGAGATGTTCAAGATCATACATTGGCCAAATACCGTAACCATAACAATTGCCATAATCGGATCAATCATATTACTTGTTATGATGATTATGCCAGGGAATGAAGGCGAAAATCAATATGGTCCAGATCCAAAAGATTTGGACATTGAGTGACAATGATGTGATTGTAAATCACATCATTGTTTCTGTTCCTTCGTCAATTTCAGCACAATATTGCCATCCTCCACAACAACATTCGCCGTTCTTTCCATTACAAGCTCCATCTGCCAATTACCCTTGCCCCATCGAGAAGAGTTGAAGGTGTCAAAATCATCTGTCCATCGCTCCACAAAAGAGTCTGTTTCTGCATCATAATCATACACCTTAACATAGTCTATGTATTGTGCTATCGGAATATTCTTTTGATTGAATTGACCTACCCATCCTACACTAGAACTTGCCCAAAGATTAAATCGAAGACTTTGAGACTCAACCAAACTTTCCACCTGCTTATAGGTCATATCACTCATGACGGCAGTCTCTCTCTGTACCACACCATCAAGATACCAAATCACTCCATCCGGTTTCCACTCTATCGTATAGACATGATAATCACTATTCACTGGAGACGAGAGGTTGTGCATTTTCTCTGACGTCACCTTAGCAGTCAATTCTCCCGTGATGATATTCGATTGAAATGCAGAAGGATTCTTTCCTATCACCTCTATATCAATTTCATTCCAAACCTTCCCATTACCCCTATAAGAGTCATTGTAGTAAAGGAACATCGAACTAATACATCCTGGGGCATAAGCCATCTTCATTCTTGCTTCAAAACGACCATACTTAAACGACTCTTTTGTATAAAGTTCTGCTCCATAATATTTAAAATCATCATTCGTAAAATTATCATCCTGATTCTGATCTGGTATAGAGTCATTCTGTTCATTCTTTGGAGGTGCAGGCAACTGCTTGTCATCTTCCTCATCTTCCTTAGAACATGACAACACGGTTGTCACAAGTCCTAAACATAAAAAATAATGCCAAATTTTCATACAGTATGTTTTTTATAATTATTACTACAAAAATAGAAAGATTTAGATGTGTACAGCAACTTATTTCATGGATTTTTCGTTTAATTTCGGGTAGAAAAGTCGCATTTTCGAACCACTCACACAAAAAAAGGCGACCTTCACCAAGATCGCCTTTAATATCATTCAAAAAGAACTTTTATTCTTTTATGATTCTTCGTGTCACAGTGTTTTTACTGTTTTGGATTCGTACCACATAGATACCCTTAGGTAGGTCGGATACATTAATACCACATTTAAGTTGTTGATAGGTGAAGTTACCTGCTTTGACAACTGTTCCCAACAAGTTCACAAATTCTACCGTTACATCATCAGCCAAGTCGCCATTTGAGAGTTCGATATGAAGAAGTTCTCTACATGGGTTAGGGTATGATGTGCAGATCTCTGATTGAATGTCAGGAGAGGAAACTCCATTTCCCTTTATAGCTTTCACCACCGTACGTGCACATCCCGAACCTGTTGTGACTTGCCAATTTGCAAGTGCAGGGAATCCTTTGCTTTGATTGCCCGAACCCGTGAAAGTAAGAGGGTCTCCTTGATGAGCAAAAGATGAATAGTCTGAGATGTTTTCATAATATGCGATAGCAAATGCCGAACATTTACAAGTAAGAGAGTAAGAGTCTTCTTTTTCAATCTCTATCGGATTACTGAAAGTTACAGTGACGAACTTATTTCCCGATGATACTTGGAAAGCATCTGAAGTGAAACTCTTTTTCTTTCCGCCCGTTTCCAACTCAGCCGTTACTGTCTGACTTCCCGTATTATATGGATTTCCTAAGATATAAAGAGAAATAGAAGTGATGCTACAAGGTTTGCTTGCTGTGAATTTTGCAGCAATATCACCCCAGTTGACACCTGTTCCAGAGAATGTTTTCTCGGTCGGACCAACAACAATGTTCATCTCACCCGCATCTTGTACATAGAAAGTCTTATCTGCTGTGATGGTGGTAGTGTAGGTGCTTCCCGTTGCTAAAGGAGTTCCTCCTTCCTGTACATCATACCATTCGTAATCACCCTCATCCTCAACTGTCATCGTCACCTTACCTGATGCGTCTGAAACAGCATCTGGAATGTTAGGTAACAAAGAGGTAACATTAAATGGAAGTTCTTTAGCTTCGCAATTGGCAGCCGAAATCTTACATGTATATTCGCCTCCTTTGGTAAATGTGTAAGATGCGGTTGTAACATTCTTCAATTCTGCTCCATCTTTGTACCATTGATAGGTGACTGGAATATCTCCGTAATCTAGATCTACTGTTACTTGAGAAGGATCACATAGTTCGATATTAGGTTCATAGTCATACGCAGGAAGAGCTGCAATGACACTAACGGTTGCGCTAGTGGTCCACGCTCCAGCTGAATCAATTTCACATTTGTATTCTCCTGAAGTAGTTACCGTAAGTGCTGTTAATGAAGTAGATGAATCCACTTTTTTGTCATTCAAATACCATGTGAACACCTTTTTACCATCAGCAGGCACCTTAGAATCCAATACGATGGAACGCATTCCACAAAGAGATCTCGTTCCGCTCAAATCAGGTGTAGGGTGTCCGAACTTGTTGACATTGACAGGGTTGATGATGGAGTTGATATAACCCAATGCACCAACCAATCCGGCGTTGTAGTCGATACCACCTTCTGAATAGGTGTAATCAGCACCAGGAACATCGTTATAGCTACCATCCAAATTACCACCGACAAGATAACCCAACTGACTATATTGAGATTTGATGGAAACGCCTGTCTCCTTATCTGTATCTTCTCCATAGAAGTTTCTGTGGTGAACATACTTAGGTGATTTGCTTCCGAAACCAGTGATGTAAGAGAGGTTACCTGAGTTCTTACCCATAATATATTCTATGGTGTACAAAGAATATTGGTTGATTGAAGACATTTCGCCCTTCAACTTATTATACAAACCATACACAAATGCTTGGTTAGCAGGGAAACGAAGGATACCCCATGCACCTTTTTGCTTGTTCAGCATATAACCAGATGTTGGCTTGTACATTTGATTAACGTAAAAGTCCATCACATTCATGGCTTTTTCACTATACGATGAAGCAGAACCGAAAGAGGCAATTAGGTAGGCTGCCAAATCATCCGTATTGTTGTAACAAAGAGAATAGTTGTAGTTATAGTCTTTCTCTTCATTCATCCATGTACAATTTTTCTCTGCTTCTGTCAAATATTTTTTATCACCAGTCGTACGATACAACTCAGCATTGAAAATCACAATATCTGTTATGAATTTAGGTTTTGAACCATAAAAACCACCAGCAGACGAGTTTCCTTGTGCTGTACCATTCACAAACTCATAAGCCACCAATGCTTTTGCAAGACACTGCTGTGCGTAATCAGGATCAAACGGTTTGTAGAGACGTGCCATAGCAGCAAGGGCAGAACCACATAGAGCCGCCATAGAAGTCACATTTCCAGAGGCTTTAGAAACAGGTCTGGAACCACCTGCCTCACCACCTTCGTTGTTAGGCAACGTAGCCATCACTGAAGCTGTCACCCAATGTTTGTGATCCAAATCACCATCACCCACCTGATAATAGAAGACAGAACTGCTTCTTACACATTTCATCAGATAATCGGTAGCATACTTCACCTCATCCAAGATGTCGGGAATACCATTAGGAGCACCTTTCTTGCCCTCCCATGTGTAATCACCCGATGAAATGTATCCTTTATAATCGAATGAGTAATAATCATCATATCCTTCTGGGAACTCGGAATATCCCAATAACAACATATAGGCAGAGTAAAACTCCGTCTGTCCGAATTTCACATGGTCACCACAATCAAACCATCCACCCGTCAAATCATAATCGCCATCTGCATCTTTCACAAAGGATTGTCCCTTTTTGAAATTGCCAAGATATGATTGCAGCGCATTTGGAACACCTGTTGGCTCATGTTCTGCCAACAACCAGTTAGGTCCCACTCCGGAACGTTGTGCACCGTAAAAACGAGTTGTCATCCACAATGCCTTTTGATACTGTTCCTTGTCAAAAGAGAGTGAGTTCTGAGCAACCGCCCCCAATGTGGAGGAGAAAACCATCGTTGCTCCTAATATGTACTTAATAACTTTATTCATGTTCATGTTTACGCCTATTATATGTTTTAAAATTAATACTTAACAATTAAAAATCCTGTCTACTAATTTATTTATGGTGAGTTCTTTACACGAAACGAATATAAAACCCACCCTATATTATGGAAATGCTAATATAGGGAAAAAATGGATATGTCAAAGAGATTTTACCTAATTTTTACTTCTCCACAGGAATCTTTGCAATACGTCTTTCGTGTCTACCTCCCTCAAAATCAGTTGTTAGGAAAGCTTCCACGATTTCCAACGCTTTCTCTTTGGAGATGAAACGTGCAGGAATTCCAACAACGTTTGCATTGTTATGTTGTCTAGCCAATTTAGCAATCTCCACTTCCCATGAAAGAGCTGCACGGATACCTTGATGCTTGTTGCAAGTCATACTGATACCGTTACCAGTTCCACAAATGGCGATACCACAATCGCATTCTCCCGCCTCTATGGAAAGAGCCATTGGATGTGCATAATCTGGATAATCACAACTATCCGTCGTATTTGTTCCGAAATTACGGAAAGCTTGCACCTTATTTCCTAATTGTTCGATGATGTAATTTTTCACTTCCACACCCGCATGATCATTGCAAATGCCTACTACTAATTCGTTTAATGCTTTCATATGATAATATTTATTATTTTATTCTGTTGGTACATCTTCCTCAATCACAAGGTTGTCAATGATGAAGTCTCTTCTTTGAGGGGTATTCTTACCACGATAGAACTCCAACAACTCTGTGAAGGCATCTTCCTTGCGCAGAATTACCTGATCCAGCCGAATATCATCCCCAATAAAGCACTTGAACTCATCTGGGTCTATCTCTCCCAAACCTTTGAATCGAGTAATCTCAGCCTTGGCTCCAATTGTCTTTATAGCATTCACTCGCTCTTCATCCGTATAGCAATAGAATGTTTGCTTCTTATCTCTCACGCGGAACAACGGAGTCTGAAGAATATAGACATGTCCTTGTCTTACTAAATCGGGGAAGAACTGCAGGAAGAAGGTAAGCAACAACAATCGGATGTGCATACCATCATCATCGGCATCAGTGGCGATAATCACTTTATTATAACGAAGTCCCTCCATACCTTCTTCGATATTCAAAGCGGCTTGAAGCAGGTTGTATTCTTCATTTTTGTAGACAATCTCACGCGTAGAACCCCAGCTATTCGGAGTCTTTCCACGAAGACTAAACACTGCCTGATAAGAGACATCACGGCATTTTGTGATAGATCCAGATGCAGAAAGTCCCTCCGTGATGAAGATGGACGAATCCGCCTGTCTGTCACCTTTCACATCATTGTAATGGATTCGGCAGTCTCTCAGTTTCTTATTGCAAAGGCTCACCTTCTTAGCACGTTCGCGAGCTGCTTTTGTCACACCAGCGATGGCCTTACGTTCTTTCTCTGCTTCCTGAATCTTTTGAAGTAGGATATCAACTGTTTCCAAGTTCTTATGCAAATAGTTGTCCAACTCCTTTTTCACGAAGTCGTTTATAAACTTATTGACAGATATGGTTCCTTCCAAATCCATATCTTTAGAACCCAATTTGGTTTTGGTCTGACTCTCGAAAACAGGTTCCTGAACGTTGACAGCAATCGCCGCAACTATTCCCTGACGGATGTCGGCCAATTCCATATTTTTATTATAGAACTCCTTAATGGTTTTACCCAATGCTTCACGAAAGGCAGATTGATGTGTTCCACCCTGTGTAGTGTATTGTCCATTCACAAAGGAGTAATAATCCTCTCCATACTGCTGACAGTGAGTGAAGGCAATCTCTATATCCTCACCTTTCAGATGGATGATTGGATATAAGGCATCCTCAATCATTCTTTCTGACAAGAGGTCACGAAGTCCGTTCTTAGAATGGATTTTCTTTCCATTGAAATAGAGTGTCAAACCCGTATTTAGATAAGCATAGTTACGGAGCATGGTTTCGATAAACTCCTCGTTGTATTTATATCCGACAAAGAGTTTATATTTGGGGTCATCATCCGGGCGAAAGTACACAAGAGTACCATTAGGTTCGTCGGTATCCACCAAACCGGAATCGTGAACCAGCACGCCTCTTGAGAAATCTGCCGTTCTCACTTTCCCTTCACGGAAACTCTGAACACGGAATTCAGAAGAGAGAGCATTGACAGCTTTCGTACCAACACCATTCAGACCCACAGATTTCTTAAACACCTTGCTATCGTATTTACCTCCCGTATTCATCATAGATACCGCATCAATCATCTTTCCTTGGGGGATACCACGACCATAGTCACGTACGGTGATCGCACCATTTTCCAACTTGATGTCAATTTGTTTGCCGGCATTCATTCGGAACTCATCAACGCTGTTATCCAGCACCTCTTTCAGAAGCACATAAATACCATCGTCGAAATGAGATCCATCACCTAACTTTCCAATGTACATACCAGGACGGAGGCGGACATGCTCCAACCCCTCCAAATGCTTGATACTATCGTCATCGTAGTCTCCGATCTGGGAGTTTTCTATTGCGAAATCTAAATCTGCCATATATACATTTTTTGGCAAAGATACAATTTTTTAGTGGATTATGCTTAACCATTTGAACGAGTTTTATTTGGAGAATACTACTCACAAACGAATAATCGTCACTAAATTTTATAATATCAATCGTTTTTTATACCTTTGTCAGACTATGTTTATATAATTTAGTGGCAAGTAAGTAAGATCGGATGAAATTTCAAATTGGTAAAAATATGAAAAGATGGGTGCTTATGCTCCCTTTGTTCTCCTTTATCCATGCGTATGGAGAAGAGGAGTTCTCTTCGTATTTTATCGACTATGTAGATCATGGGAAAAAAGCCACTGTTGGTGTCGTTTGCATCGACTCTTTTGCACTGAACAACAAAGAGACCAGTTGCGAGGTGACGTTTTACAAAACATCACAGAAAAGCGTCGAACGAAGAATGCTATTCCAAAACAAAGGTGGGTGGCGCACTGCTTCGAAAGATCTTGGTCCAAAGATGAACGAACAAGACCAAGTTTTTATCGATTTTATCAACCAATTTTCTTCCAGCAAGGAATTTCAATTCAATCATATCATCTTCCCTCTTCCTGTAAGGGTTAAAGAGGCGGATGGTGCATCAAAGAAAAAGCTTGTTATGCCACGCGACTGGGAGATGCTCAACTACTCCCAATTATGCAATATGCTCTATGCCGTTCAATCGGGACGAGAAGGGAACAACCGAAAAATATACATCTACCACCGAGGCGTACTCCAAGCCTTTTACAACTTCATCTATATCAACAAGAATTGGTATTTGATTGAGATTGAGATTTTCTAAGGTGAAACGCAACGGACGCGGCACACCACAACAAAAACGAAACACAACAACGGAAACGGACGCGGCACACCACGTCCCTACAAACCAAAATCCTACGAAATGAATTTATTTATAGAACGCATTTAGCATTCCTACTGCATTATTTCAGCCATCCCTCTTTGCGATACCAATCAATGCATTCCTTCATGCCTCGCTCCAAAGGATAATCAGCCTTGAATCCAAGGTCATTCTTCAATGGTTCTATATCACATTTCCAGTTCTTCGCCACAAGAATATTGTATTTATCTATGTTGAGCGTTGGGGTCACACCCATCCATCCGCCCACCTTATCAAAGGCATAGCATACTCCCTTAGCAAGGAATTCAGGTATCTTAAGCGTGAGTGCCTTCACACCCAGCAATCGTTTGCAAAGTGCTGCATAATCGTCGGAAGTCCACACATCCCCATCTGCCACAAAATAGGCTTTGCCAAAGGCTTTTTTCTCAATAGCGAGGAAGATGGTCTTCACCAAGTCCTTCACATAGATGAAAGTGATGTATTGTGGGTCATAGCCAATACCTGGATTTAAATGGTTGGAAAGGGTTTGTAACATAACAAAATAGTCCTTCTCTTTCGGACCATAAACGCCAGTCGGACGAAGAATCGTATAAGGGAACTTCTCCACATCCAAAGAGCGAAGGAAGTTTTCCGACTTCAATTTGCTCTTTCCATAATAGGTGTTGGGTGTTGGCGTATCATCCAGTTTAATCTCTTTTAATGTCACCTTATCACCATCGCCAAAGGCGGAAAGACTACTCATATAGACAAAATGATCAGGCACCATTTCCGTCTCGATAAGCGCATTCACAAGGTTTTGCGTATATTGAAAATTGACCACATCGAAGTCTGTTTTTTGCTTACACTTGGTCAATCCCATCGTATGAACAACATAATCCCACTTACCAATGGATTCCTTTTGTTGAAGGAAAAGTGCTTTCAGTTTTTCCTTATCCGCATAAGGAAGGTCTATAAAATTAGGATTCAATCCTTTTAGATTATCTTTGCTACTGGATGAACGCATGGCAGCCCATACTTCGAAACCTCTGGTGAGGGCCTCTTCCACAACAAAACTACCAATAAAGCCATTGGCACCCGTGATAAGTATTTTCATGTATCTAATTGTTATTGATTATGTTTGTAAAAGTATAAAATTAAAGAATACGAGACACTCTATTTGACAGCCAAATAGAAGGTACACGTCTGCATGGTGAACTTTTTTATTTCCACAGAAGAAAAGCCACAACTGAGCAACAACTGGCGCATTCTCTCACCTTGAGGGAATGCAGCAATCGAGTTAGGCAAATAATCGTAGGCTAACTGATCCTTAGACTTTATTTTAGCAAGAATCGGAATACAAAGCTTCGTATAGAGTTTATACCCAATTTTAAAGAACCAATTTTCAGGTTCAGTCATTTCGAGAATCGCCACTACGCCCTCTTTACGGAGCACCCGACAGATTTCACTCAATCCCTTGCTGAGACTAGAGAAATTGCGAACCCCAAAAGCCACAGTAACAGCATCGAAAGAGTCGGAAGGCAAAGAGAGTTCCGTAGCATCCTCATATTGAAAGGAGATTTTGTCGGAGAGTCCCAATCGTTGCACCTTTTCACGACCCACATTCATCATTCCTTCAGAGATATCTACGCCCAGCAAGTAATCAGGATTTAATGAGAGACCTGCCACAATAGCAAAATCGCCCGTACCCGTAGCCACATCCAAGATTCGTTTAGGAGAGAAGGAGGCCAATCGTTCAATAGCCTTACGTCTCCATCGACGGTCCTGTCCCAATGACATAAGGTGATTCATTGGGTCGTAAGCTCCGGCAATGCGATCAAACATTTTGGAAATCTGTTCTTTTTTGCTCTCTTTGGAGTCGTAAGGGAGTACCTCCTCACACTTAAATTCAGACATATTTATAAATTATAACGAACCGGTGAATTTACAAAACTCACTCTTAAACCAATAAGGGACTACCCCTCACTGCAAAGTTACTAAATTGGAGTTTGTCTGACAAGCATGCAAAGGCAAAATGTTACGAAATGATATCGTTAGTCATTCAGATTTATTATATATTTGCACGGTTAAATATAAGATGGGCATGAATCAAGAGATACAAGAGATACTGAAGCACGAAGCAGAGGCGGTGTTGAACATCCCGGTAACGGATCAGTTTGAGAAAGCAATCGATATGATTGTCGAGCAAGTGCATAAGAAGAAAGGCAAGTTGGTGACCAGTGGCATGGGCAAAGCAGGTCAGATTGCATTAAACATTGCCACAACCTTTAGTTCCACCGGAACGCCATCCGTATTTTTACATCCAAGCGAAGCGCAACATGGCGACCTTGGATTAATCCAACCCAATGACATCATGCTATTGATATCCAATTCGGGCAAGACTAGAGAGATTGTTGAGTTGGTTTCCTTAGCGAGAGGATTATACCCTTCCATTAAATTCATTGTCATCACAGGAAATGCAGATAGCCTATTGGCAGTAGAAGCCGATGCTTTGCTATACACAGGCAATCCTAAAGAGGTGTGCACATTGGGCTTGACCCCAACCACCTCCACAACGATTATGACCGTGATAGGTGACATTCTCGTTGTCAGCACAATGAAGAAAATTCACTTCACAAATGAAGAGTACGCAAAACGCCATCACGGAGGGTACTTGGGAGAAAAATCACGAGAGCAGAGCAAAAAAGTATAGAAAAATTTTGTATATGTGATTTTTTGCACTACCTTTGCACCGCATTTGAGAAATTTCGGTTAATCAATGCAAAAACAGGCTGGCCTCTTCGTCTATCGGCTAGGACAAGAGATTTTCATTCTCTAAAGAGGGGTTCGATTCCCCTAGAGGCTACTAATAAAAAATAATAAAGAAATAAAGTAAAAAGATGGCAAATCACAAATCATCAATCAAGAGAATCAGACAAACTGAGAAGAGAAGATTGCAAAATAGATATTATGCTAAGACTGCTCGTAATGCAGTTCGCGATTTGCGCGCTACAAGCGATAAGAAAGCAGCTGAAGAGGCATATCCAAAAGTATCTTCTATGTTGGATAAATTGGTTAAGACTCACGTTATTCATAAAAACAAAGCTTCTAACTTGAAGTCTAAGTTGGCTAAGATGATTAACAAACTTTAATCAGTTTAGTTATATCGAATAGAAAGTTCCATAATTTTATGGAACTTTTTTTTGTTTTTTAGGGGAAGACATTTCATTTTTATTTATTTTTGTAAAAACCACAATTTAAATCAAATACACATGAAAGGTATATTCAACAAATTCTTATTGGTACTTAGTTCATTAATTGGTGGAGGAACCGCATGTACTTCCGTCTTTGAAGAACCTGACGAATATGGATGCCCTCATGCAGACTATGTCGTACGAGGCAATGTCGTAGATGAAAGCACCAAAGAACCAATTGCGGGAGCAGATGTCATTGTGAGTCGAGGCAACAGAAATTACCATGGCGAAGAGACAGACACTGTCCAGACCAATGAAAAGGGCGTTTTCGTTGACGCATGGTCCACCTCCTGCGGACTGTACGATAACGTCACCATAGACACAGACGTGGAGGGATACGAAAAAAGTTCGATGGAGGTAACTCTCAAAGATGTCGCGTATGTCGGCAAGCATGATTGGTACGAAGGCAAGAAAGAAAAGAGCGTCACAATAGAACTAAAGAAAAAACAATAATCTTCTTTGTCAGCAGAGACGCATGAGAAATTTTTTCAATAAAATTTTATTGTTTCTGACCTCCTTAGTGAATGGTTCGTGCGACCTTTCGCTTGAGGCTCGCGCAGAATACGGATGCCCACATGCCAACTATTCGCTACGAGGAACCGTCATAGACGAAACCACAAAAGAACCGATTAAAGGAGCCTCTGTCACCGTCATCAGCCAAACAAAATACCATGAATTCACAGACAAAGTGCAGACTGACGAGAATGGCGTCTTCGTTGATAATTGGGATGCGAGAGACGAATCCTACGATTCCGTGACAGTAAACACAGTCATGCAAGGATATGAAGAAGATACGACCGTTGTCTCTTTCCTAGATATGGATTACGTCGGCGGACACAAGTGGTATAAGGGGGAAAAAGAAAAGAATATTACAATCGAAATGGTAAAGCAATAACCATCCCTATCGTATGAATTTTGATATACGTCAATAAATAATGACGATGGGGTAAAAAAGATTGGCGTTCTCCATTAAGTAACGTAACTATTCTTTATATTTGAAATACATATAATGCAACATAATGGTGAGTTTAATGCATTATTTAACAAAGGCTGATTCCAAGTTTTACATTAAAAATGAGTGAAATATTTAAGTTGTCGTATTATGCACTTGCAGTGTCATTATTTTTGCTAGCGATAGTATTTTTATTTGTCCCTCTACCAAAGCATGAAGGAATACGTAATTTTCGCATATCACTGAGAGTTTTGTCGTTTTCCTATTTATTCTTGGGGGCTTACTGCATCATCAAGTCCAACTACCCTATTCAGTTGATTAGTTTCCCATTCTTGATTGCCTCCATATTTCAGGCACATCTGTTGGGAATGTCACACATCAACATGGTGAATCCAAAGATTATAAATCGATCCTATATAATACGGAAATTCACTCCTGTATTTGCCTTTATTGGGTTGTACATTATTATTCGATGTTTTGAAACTCACATACCTGTCTATTATGACAATTTGTTCTTGTCCTTAGGAGAGAATGGCCAATTCCACTGGGAAGTACTGTTGAGAATGGCTGGATTGATCTATTTCGTCGTTATATCTTATCAATATATTGTTCAATATTTCCGAGAGGAACGTGAGTGTAGAAACAGGTTAAGTGAATACTCCGCTGATGAGAACCTATTTAAAGGAATATTTTTCATTCATCTCTCCTTCTGGTTTGTGATAGGCATTGCCACCACAGCTGTTTTGATCACATTTTGTTTAGATATATGTTTCTGTACGATTCTCAATTTCTTGATGTTGTCGTTGTATATAGTGGTCGGCATACTCTATATGCAATATCCAAAAATCTTCTACAGCATCTATGAATCGGGCGATGTGGATTTAAATCACAACGAGAAAACTGTAGACAATGCAAAAAACAATGAGTGGGAGAAATGGAAGAAAGATATACTCTCCTCTCATATTTATCGCAAAGAGGGAATTACAATTTACCAGATAAGTCAGGAGCTATCCATGGAGAGGAAGCAACTCTCCTACTTCATCAACACAAAAGAGAAATGTAATTTCAACACGTTCATCAACAGACTTCGAATAGAAGATGCTCAAAAAATGGTTATCGAGCACCCTGAATATTCATTCTTTGAGATTGCGTTGCTTGTAGGTTATACCGACCAAGCAAACTTCAGTAGGAAATTCAAAGAGACAACGGGCGTTTCTCCTTCGGAATACAAGAAGGGTCTACGAACCAATAGCAAAGAATAGTCATTTTGCCATTTAATCACGTCATCGGTCGGAACAAATCCGACCGTATATGCCTCATTGCTGTTCTAGAAGACGATCACAGAACATTTTACATGTTCCCGACAATCTCTCCTTCCGGAGTCATTGCTGCAAATTTCCCTTTATTTAAATCAATACAGGGCTTGTAATTTGTAAACAAAATTACAGTTTAACTATTGCTCACAAAGATACTAGAAAAAAGGGTTTCAAATTTGTCTAATCGAGTTGTGGGGCGAAATAAATTCGACAAATTGCCGAATTTTTCGATGAAAAGGGATTTTTTCAATTAGGGGCTTTATAAACTCTTCTGCTCGTTTTGATACTTTTCTACATCTTGTTGTTTGAGATTTTGTCACAGCAAAGAAGACAATGAGCACATTGTTTCTCTACAAAATTCAAAATATCCACGATGTGAGTTGACAATCTATAGTATCAGAATCAGAATCTGTGCCGTCAGAATTCGAAGGAACATGGAAAGTGGATAAACCGTTGCATAAGCAGTTGATTGTGCCTGCACAGGGGCGATAGAATTGGCATATTCCAAAGCTGGCGGATTGGTGGTGACACCTGAAAGGAATCCACAAATCTTCAGGTAGTTGAACTTCATCAAACGTGCTATCACCGCTACAATGACGGCTGGGATAAATGTGATCGCCACACCATACAACATCCATGTATATCCTCCATTGGTGAATGTCTCCACGAAGTTAGTACCAGATGAGAGTCCGACACTTCCCAAAAAGAGAATGATTCCCAACTCCTTGAAAATAGCATTGGCTCCTGGAGCCATATAAAAATCAATGTTAAAGAGACGTCCCTTATGTCCTAACAAAAGAGCTACAATCAACGGTCCTCCCGCCAAACCTAATTTAGCTGATGCAGGAAGTCCTGGTATGGCAATCGGAATACTACCTAACAAGATACCCATGAAGATGCCCAAGAAAATAGCCACTGCATTAGGTACGGCAAGTTGCTGAAGAGAGTTACCAATCTCTTTTTGAATCTCTGGCAACAACGTCTTTTTACCTACTACACGTACCGTATCACCCATCTCAATGGTGGTATTCAATGTAGGCAGAATCTCCACTCCAGCACGGAATATTCGAGTGATATTGGCTTCATAACGACGATAGATACCGACCTGTTCAATCGTTCTTCCTGCGATTTTCCGATTCGTAACCAACACTTCAAACATAGCCAACGAACCATCCACTTCCCTTTTCATTCCAAGTTCCACTGGTCCAACAGACATTTCCAATGTTGATACGTAGTCTTTCGTAGAGACTCCAAATATCACATCACCTTCCTGCAAGATCTCCTCATCATGGATGATATCGAACTGATTGTTCCTCAAAATTCGGGAAAGAACCAATTTATGACCAAAGAGTTCTTTGAACTCCTTTATGGTTCGACCTATCAAATTGGTATTGGTCACTTTTACCTGAACACTCTCTAACTTTCCTCGTTTATTGTTAGAAATCTGATCTGTGTAACTCTTTTCTTCTTCTTTAACCTTGATTCTAAAGATGGCACGAATCAATAAGATGGTAGTGATGATACCAATCACACCAAATGGATAAGCCATAGCATACGCCATTCCGGATTGTTCGATGCCTGTTATATTATCGCCCAATGCTTGTTGTGCGGCACCCAAGCTCGGCGTGTTGGTGACAGCGCCGGATAGGATACCAACAACCACCGATTTGTCCAAACCCGTAATATAGAACAAACAGATGGTGACAATCACGCCCAACAGGACATGAAGAGCAGCCAGTCCGTTCAGTTTCAGTCCGTCATTTTTAAAGGAACTAGCGAATCGAGGACCCACATTGATACCGATTCCATACACAAATAGAATCAATCCAAACTCTTTAACAAAATGGAGGATTTCAGGATTGAGTGGTGCAGACCCAAAATAGTTCTTTTCGTGAGCCAAAAAGATACCCATGAAAAGGACACCAGCAATTCCCAACTTGACACCTTTGACATTTAATTTGCCGAGTAGAAGTCCAACAAATGCAGTAAGACAGATATAAACCAAAACTGAGGCAATATTTGTACCATTAAAAAGAGCAACGATAAAGTCCATAAGAAAACGTATAGATGAATTTTTATGCAAAATTACGAAATTCAATTATACGAAAGAGGAAAAGTAGAAAGAAGTTTGCCATAAAATAAGAGAATTCATGTTACAAAAAAGAGAAGAGGGTGCATCCTCATGTGAACTGAACCCCGAAAGTTGGACAAAAAAACTTTCGGGGTTCAGTTCATCTGAGACACACCCTCTAAGCTCTGTTTTATAAGAATTCACCTTTATTCTTTCAGGATAGTGCGACTGTATGTCAAACCATCTGTAATGATTTCCAAGTGGTAGATTCCAGCTTGTAATGAAGCTAAGTTCATTGTGATGGTTGCATCATTTATCGCACCCTTAATTACCAAGCGACCCATGTTATCA